>QKHS01000062.1 GCA_003249955.1 Bacteroidales bacterium
CAGGCTGGTAGTAGTAGCCTGGTTGCTTTCCAGCCAGGTAAAGGTACGGGCGGTGTAATTGCTTACGCATACGCCTGTGGTCGGGTTGCTGTAGTCATCAAAGGATGCTCCGTTGGGTAACCACGAGCCGTCGTAACCGCCTGATATACCATGGAGGGTTGTGCAATTACCACATGCATCAAAGTCTTCTCCAGCAGATATTACCGGCTTTTCCACAAATTCTATCTGTACGGTATCGGTACTGTAACAACCGCTATAAAGACTGTTATTCTCTCTGAATATAAAATTCCAGATTCCTACTTCGCTAACCGACACAAGAGTTGTGTCACTTTGGGGTGTCAGGATGTCTGCAGATTCGCCTGAAGGAGCATTATAAACTGACCAGATTCCTGACGGCGTGTACCCTGCGCTTTCTGATAAATCGTAAACAGCTCCAAGTTCATAATCGTTACCGCAAACTGCATCATCTAACCCCGCATTGGCAACAGGGCGCTGATAAAATGTTACAAACATTGTATCTATTGAAGTACAACCCGTATTTGTCATAACCCATAAAAATGCGACTTCCACACTGGCGGTATCCCCAAAACCAGAAGCGGCATTAATACATATGTTTGCATCAGGGCTTGTAAGATCATCATAAGATTCAAGAATAACATCTTTTGCAATCCAAAAGCCATCGGCCCATTCTGAACCTGTAATATCTGCATGAAACTCAAAGCAATTGCCACAAATTTCGGCCTGATCTTCCGTCCCTACGCTGGCAATAGGTTGACGGGAAAAAACAACCCGCTTTGTTGCGGTATTCGTACATTGAACTACACCGGCACTTATGGTTTCGGTCCAAACGAAATCAATAGCTACTGACAATTCTGTACCATAAGCAACAATTACCTGAGGATCAGGAATATTTGCCCCTCCCACATACAAAGGAGCCGGAGAATATAATATTCCGTCATGATAAGCAGCCCAGGAACCTGTTCCTGTTACATTAAAAACATTCAGGTCATAAACGACACCACAAACAGTATCCACATTTGGAGTAGTTGTAGGTTGGGGCTCCTGAATAAAAGTTACAGTCACATAATCTAAGTCCCAACATGCCCCATTTTCCTCACGCCATGTGAATACCTGAGTTCCGGAACTGCTAACCTGAGTTTCCGGATTCGAAGCCATCGCAAAAGAGCCATTTCCGCTCCAATATCCACTTGATGACGGCAAGCTCATTACCGCACCCAGAACAGCGTTATTTCCACAAATCTGAATATCCTCTCCTGCATAGGCATTAGGCTGCTCATTAAAATGAACCGTAACATTATCGCTGGCGGAACAAATATTATTAACAACAGTCCATGTAAAAATCAGATCTCCATACGGAGGATTCTTAATAACAGATATATCATAATCGTTTATTGTACTGGCTCCTGTTGGTAAAAACTCTCCATTTGCAGTCCATGTACCAATCTGTCCGGCTCCCGGATTATTAGCCAAAAGCTCAGTCGTTAACCCGCAGGTTGATATTTCAGTTTCGTTAATATGCGCAACCGGATTCTGAAACCATATTACAGCCGTAGATAATGACTGGGAATAGCAAGGATCAACAACAGAGACATGCCCTCCTGAATTATTCCCGGCAACAGCAGCAATATAATATACAACTCCTGTCTGACCTCCCGGAATGTCATTCAGACAAAACTCCGGTTCTGTAGAATTATATGCCAGAACTGTTTGAGGATTACCACCATCATGAATAACAAATTCAAGCATGTCATTTCCATCCAGAATTTCGTTATTATTATGTGTAAGCATACTTGTACATTCTCCCTGACATAACTGAAGCGGAACTGTTGATGATAATGTTCCGGCATATGTTGTGCAACCGCAATCATGATAACCTGTCAGAATATATTCATCACAATTATTTAAATCTGATACTGTTATACTATAATTTGTTTGTGTGGGGAACTGATGCGTGAAATTTCCTGATAATGTGGACTCTCCCATACCGTAATTAACAATATATGTTGTGGGATTTCCCTGGTTATTGACAACATTAAAAGAAACGGTATAATTTTCTCCGAATCCGTCACAAACATTATCAGAGAAATTAAGAATTTCTATGGTTTCATTAACAGTTATTGATATCTGATCCTGATCCGGACAAGGGCCATCTATTTCATAGTTTACCAGCCATGTTCCTCCTCCGGCAACTTCAGGATAGAAAATATTATTTACAATTGTTCCGGCCGGAGCATTTGTTGTCCATATTCCTCCTCCATCTTCGGCTTCAAGCTGAAAAGGTGTCGAGTTTGCACAGACAACCCCAACAGGAGTAATTGTTGCGTCGGCAGGAAGTGTAAAAAACGTTTCACTGTCAATTACATTACACTCCGGGCTACCGGGAGCATTAATCGTTTCTGTTACTGTAAGTATAAAATCACTTGTTGTTACCGGAAAATCTCCTGTCCCGGCTACAATCTGCTCGCTAAGCTGGTCTCCGGAAAAACCTGACCCTGTGCATGACCATGAGTAATCTGTTATTGAAGATGTTACTGTATATTCTCCTGCCGGCTCGCTTGGCGGAACAACATATACAGATGCCGTTGAAGATGCACAGGAGTTATCATTTATTGTTGAATTAATTTCTCCTGAATCATATAGGAATGTTGTTTGCCCGCAATCGGTAAAGTCGCTGAACACAATTCTGGCCATTGTTAAAGTTCCGAAGTCAACAGGCTCACAGTCATAAATCTGAACTGCCCATCCCGGATCTCCGGCCATAAAACCATAAATTCTTGACCAGGACTCTGCAGGAGCCCAAACACCTGTCAAAGGAGTAGTCATATCGCAAACACACGGAACCTGAGCCGGGTTGGTACTTTGTAACTCCGGCCCTCCAAACCAGTAATTTGTTGAAAAACAAA
Organism: Bacteroidales bacterium; assembly: GCA_003249955.1. Classification (GTDB taxonomy): domain Bacteria; phylum Bacteroidota; class Bacteroidia; order Bacteroidales; family ML635J-15; genus Bact-19. The sequence goes on from QKHS01000062.1 coordinate 2,925, forward strand.
ATTCATCAACTCCGTTACCATCATTGCATGGAGAATTTTCATCTGCCGGATCACAACCTGTTACAGACCACGGAATTGTAAGATTACTCTGGTTTGTTCCTAAAGTACCCCAGTCGGACGCAGCAGGTAACAATGCTACCACACCGTTATTGTTTGGCTCTGTAGAAGTATTTCCCGGTGCTTTAAGATAAAAACCAAGATCAGAAACATAAGTGTGGTCTGCCCAAAAACAAACCTGAATATATGTGTCTTCATCTATCTCAAAATTTAGCCCAGGAGGATCATTAATCAGAAATTCGTCATCCAGAACAGATACCTGTGCATTTAATGTAAATGTTTCACAGCCGGGTTCAATCGGATCTATATTCACAAAAGTCTGATTAACCCACACCCATGCCCTGTAACACGAAACGGTGCCACCACAATTAACCTGAGCCATATATAGTCCGGATGTAAGACCTGATGCTGTACCTCCTGTCTGTCCTAATTCGGAATAACTGAATCCGTCATAATAATACCACACAACCGTACAGCCTGTACTTGCAACAGACAGTTCTCCTATATTGTCATTATTTTGATCCGAACAAAAAACATAAATCAAGTCATTCTCTCCACCGGCACTTAAAAATCCGGAAGTATAATTTGTACTGAAAGAAGTTGAAGCTGACGGAGCAAAGATTTGCGCAAACACCGGATTGCCAATCAAAATCATCAACGATATAATTAATAATACTGATCTTTTCATAGCTGTATGTATTACATGATTTTATCAAAGAACTCGTTCACTGGTAAAAACTCTCCTTTATACAAAACTTTTTCCACCTTCATGCGATCCAATACCAGTCTGAATGTTGACAAATAATTTTGCGGGTTCATCTTAAGTACGCAACTTCTCCGGTTTTCAAATTTTTCGCTATTAGCCTTAATACTGAATTTTACAACTTCACTCAGTTCATTTACTCCAACAAAAACAGGTTTAGAAGATTCATTCTCTAAAATATTGTACAAATCAAAACTGCATAAGATAATGTTACTATCAGATTCATCCGCGACAAAAAAAGTTGATATATCTTCTATTAAAATATAACGCTCAGTCGGAATCACTGAATTTTCCTGTGCATTTAAATTTCCTGCTATACATAAAAAAGCAATAGCTGTTGCTGCAAGACTAATAAGATTTTTCATAATTTTTTGTTTTCCCAATAATACAAAATATTTTAATACAAAACCAATTATTCTGATTGAATAACAATGTAAAGACAAATTTATTGAAAAAACCGTTGTATAAATAAAAAAGCCGGTTAAACCGGCTTAATTTTATTCACTAAAGAGGTGCAAAGCACCATGTTCATCATATGGGATTCCATCCATTCCTTCTGCCTTAATAATATAAAAATATACTCCCGGAGAAGCTTTTGACCCGCCATTAATTTTGCCATCCCAACCGGCTTCGAAATCTTCCCAGTTTGTCCATTCATACAATACCCGACCCCAACGGTTTAGAATCTGACCATTAAAAGTCCGTAATGTCTGAGCTTTAACCTGGAAAAAGTCATTTATACCGTCGCCATTTGGTGAAAACACATTAGGAATTTCAAGTTTACTTGCATTGTCAACTTTTACACAGGCATCAAGATAAGCGGTATCTCTACATTCAGGCAAGTCTCTGTTCATCACTATCAGGAACGGTTCGTAACAATCTGCTTCGGTATAAACATGCTCCACCATAGGATCACAGTTTTTGACAATGCTACCGTCTCCGAAATGCCACTCACAACGTTTGCTTACATCATCATAGTCGGACATATTAAGGAATATTACAGATGCGTTGGGAGCCACAAGATCCTCCAGAATAACATCTGCAGACAATTCGATTTGTGCATCTATCATTCCGATGGGTTCAATTTCATATTGTACAGTATCTACACAGTTGGCGGTACCGAAGGTACTTATGTAATATGAGTAGTGGGTTACATTGGATGTAAGATATGAAGTTCTTATTCCATATTCTCCGGCAGGAATATTATATAGTGCTGTAACCGGAGTGTTAGGCGCCGGCCCTACGTCAGGATCTATCCAAAAGAAAGCATTGGATCCAAGAGTATCCCCGAATATTATTCCGCCTTTTCCTAATGAACAGGTATCTGATATTATTGTCACATCAAATGAAGGAATCGGGGGCTCCGGAATCGTATCAACATTTATAGGACTATCACATCCCCAATAGTTATTGGATACAAGACTTACTTCGTGTATAGTGTCACCGTTTGCCCAGTATACGAATTGTTCATAAACACCTCCGGAGGAGTTCACGGGGGATATGCTGTCTATTATTCCTCCGTTAAAGTTCCATGTGTATTGATGCAAACTATCTTCCGACGCAGCTATAGTTGCAGGCTCTCCGAAACATTTGGGTGGTATGATGGTTATTTCTGATGACGGCACTCTTGCAAAAACCACCCGCATTGTATCTTTATCTGTACAGCCATTGGTATTATCTTCTGTCCATATAAGTGTAAAATAAGGATATGTAGGATTTCCTGTGTTTATTACCGAGGACTCTATATAAGATGTAGGGTCATTCTGGTTTTCAATAATAACAAGACTTGTGGAAGGAGTACTCCACACTCCGGTTCCCAATGACGGTATTGCATTAAGATATCCGCTTCGTCCGCAGAACAGAGTGTCCCCTCCTGCATTGGCATCGGGCACTTCTATAAAGTGTATTCTTAACGGACCTGCAGTATCTGTACAAAATCCCGATAAAAGTTCCGGTCCTGTTGACTCTATCCAGTAAAAATCATGATATCCGTAATTTGGAACTGTTGCTGAAGTAGAAACATCAAACGGATCGCCATATGTAGTAGCCGGATTTATAGAATACCATATTCCTTCTATCCCGGTTCCCGGATTTTCAGCCCTGAGATTTTCAAATGTCAAACCACAAACAGTTGAATCTGCTTCATCAGTTAAAATATTTGCTGTTGGTCGCCTCCAGAATGTAATGGTAACGGTATCTTTGGAACTGCAGAACTGATTACTCTCAAGCCAGATAAAATCTATTGACCCATATGTATTTGTCGTTACCATTGTTTCCGGATCTGAATAGTCTGTGATGCTTATACCGTTAGGCAACCATGTGCCATTAAAGCCTCCGTCAACACCTTCCATTTGCGTGATTTGACCACAAACATCCTTATCTTCACCTGCAAATATCACAGGTTTTTCAATAAATTCAATTCTTACAGTATCCTGAGAATAACATGACGAATAATTCTCATTGTTTTCTCTGAAAATAAATTCCCAAAATCCCACTTCACTCACAGTTACAAGAGTTGTGTCACTCTGTGCTATTGCAATATCTGCTGATTCTCCGGCAGGACCTGTATAAACAGACCATATCCCATATGGGCTATAATCAGGAGTTTCGCTTAAGCTAAAGACGGCTCCAAGTTCATAATCATTTCCGCACACTGAATTGTCCAGACCGGCATTTGCAAACGGACGGCGGTAAAAAGTTACCCACATTGTGTCCAGCGAAGTACAACCCGTATTTGTCATTGCCCAGATAAAAGGACATCTAACATAAGCAGAATCACCGTAACTCCCTGGTACCGGTATCGTAACTGTTGCATCCGGCAGATAAGGATCATCAAACGGATCTGCAAACTGGGTACTTATCCACATTCCTGTTGCCCATTCACTTCCTACAGTTACAGCCCCGAGTTGTCTCGAATTACCACAGACTTCGGCTTCATTTACAGCTCCGACACTTGCAACAGGCTCACGTGAAAAAGTTAATGATATCTCAGCAGAATCAATACATTGAATTCCGCCTCCGCTAATAGTTTCTGTCCAGACAAAATCAACCGTACGACTTAATTCTGCAATCGGGTAATTACCGATTGTAACAGATGTAGATGCGTTATTAAGTCCGGGATTATAAATCGGAGCAGGGTTTAACAAACTACCGTCATACCATGCAACCCATGATCCTGTTCCGTTTACATTTAAGACATTAATGTTTCCTGTATTGCCACAAACTGTATCGAAAGAAGCTATCGTAGCCGGATTCGGTTGCTGAACAAAAGTCACTGTTACCTGATCTTCACTCCAGCAAGTACCTAAGCTCTCACGCCATGTAAAAGTGACTGCCCCGTATGTTCCGGCAGTTACATCCGTCTGAGGAGATGTTGCCGGATTAAAAGAACCGTTACCGGTCCATTGTCCTGTTGACCCGGTAACAGACATAATTGCTTCAAGTTCTGCCATATTACCACAAATAGGGAAATCATCACCTGCATATGCATTAGGAATCTGCTGGAAATGCACCAAAACCTGATCTGTAGAAGTACAAGGCCCGTTTACTACAGTCCATGTAAAAGTATTATTCCCATATCCACCTGCTATTGCATTCATAACTGGATCATGAACTGTTGAGCCTCCGGTCGGAAAAAACGGACTTGTTGCCGACCATGTTCCGGTTAATCCAGATTGTGGAGTAGTTGCTTCCAGAGTTGTTTCAAGTCCGCAAACAGAAATTTCTGTATCACTTATAAAAGCTATCGGAGTCTCAAACCATACAACAGGTGTTCCTACAGATTGAGAATAACATGGGTCGGTTACACTGACATTTCCTCCTACATTATTTCCTGCAATAGCTGAAATGTAATATGTCACGCCATATTGGCCTCCGGTCAACTGAGAAAAGCAAAATTCAGGTGTACTGCTTCTTGCCAGAGGAACGGCAGGATTTGTTCCGGTATGCACAACAAATTGCAAAATATCATCCGCATCAAGCGTCTCATCTCCGTTGTGTGTTAACATATCAGTACAATCATCCGCACAAAGTGAAATTGTTGATGTAGATGACATTGTCCCGGCATCAGTCAAACAATCCTTTTGTGCAAAACCTGTATTAAAAGCCAAAAGACCTAAAAGAAAAAATATAGATTTAAAAATGTCTTTTCTCATATGAAATTTATTTTAAACAAAAATGTCATTTATTTTTTAATTTTCACACCATAAGTTCAAAGTTTCAAATAAAATAATACATAATGAAACAGATCTTAGTTTAACCTGATGCTTTTATTATAAAGACTAAATTATTTAAAAAAAGTTGCATTAAGTAAATCTTAAATAAATAAGATTTTTTGTCTATTTTCTGTAATTTCTATTCCCTCATCAGATGAAAAGCTCCCTGCTCGTCATACAGGGCTTCATCCATACCTTCGGCTTTGATGATATAGAAATATACTCCGGGGGAAGCTTCGGTGCCGCCATCGAGTTTTCCGTCCCAGCCGGCTTCGTAATCTTCCCAGTTGGTCCATTCATAAACGGTTCGTCCCCAACGGTTTACTATGATTCCGCTGAATGTCCTGAGTGTCCGGGCTTTTACCTGGAAGAAGTCGTTAATTCCGTCGCCGTTGGGTGAAAATACGTTCGGGATCTCCAGCTTGCTGGCATTGTCCACTTTTACGCAGGCATCAAGATAGGCGGTATCTCTACACTCGGGAAGATCTCTGTTCATTACTATCAGGAAGGGCTCGTAGCAACCGGCTTCGGTATATACGTGCTCTACTAATTCGTCGCAGTTCTTTACTATGGTTCCGTCATCAAAATGCCATTCGCAGCGTTTGCTTACATTGTCATAATCGGAGGTGTTCAGGAATATTACATTGGCATTCGGTGCTACAAGGTCTTCCAGTATAACATCGGCAGATATTGAGATACCGGCTTCTATCATACCGATTGTCTCTATATCGTATTGTACGGTATCTACGCAGTTAGCAGTTCCGAATGTGTTTATGTAATAGGAATAGTGGGTTATGTTTGGTGTCAGATAGGATGCACGTATGTCGTAGGTTCCCGCCGGAAGGTTATAAACCTCGGTTACAGGACCTGGAGCCGGACCTACTTCCGGATTTATCCAGAAGAAGGAGTTTTCGCTTGTCGCTCCGAAGA
>QKHS01000053.1 GCA_003249955.1 Bacteroidales bacterium
TTATATATTGTTTCTAATTCACCGGATCTGAAATACCTTTTAAAAGTATCAACATTAACTCCGTTTAAATATTGTTCTTCACTAACTAAAGATCCGTTTATATCATAGCTTTTCCACAAACCATTTTTATCTTTTTTCCCAAATTTACCTTCCTTATCAATATTTCCGTTTTCATAAAATGATTTATAATAAAAGTCCCCGGCTTTTCTTTTCCCTTCAGACAATACTTCTCCGTTTTTATCATAAAATCTGTACTCACTGATTTCACCTTTTGTATAAACATAATCAGCAAGTTTGCGGCCGTCCTCGGTAAATTGTTCGTAAATACCGTTTTCCTTTCCGTCAAGATCAAAGTTTACAACATCGTTTTTGTTTCCGCTTTCGTAAAAGCTAATCCATTCTCCTGTTTTTTTACCTTTTATAAAACTTCCTTTTGTATTAATATTCCCGTTCTCAAAATAAGATATATACTCGCCTTCGGCAAGACCGTCCTTATAATTCATTTTGTACATTATCTGTCCATTTCTGTAGTAACTCATTTCTTCACCTTCAGGTTTATCTGCTTTATATGTTCCGACAGATTCCAATTCCCCGGAATCATACCAGTTTTTATATTCTCCTTCGGACAATCCATCAATAAAATGGTATTCGGATTTAAGATCTCCACCCGGATGAAATTCCTGAAATAACCCATGACGGATATTCATATTTTTAAACTCAACACTACTATATAACACGCCGTTTTGATAACTTTTCCATACTCCTGTTTTTCCGTCAGGATTTACATATAATGCATATTTAAGCAGACCATTATCAAAATAAGCAAATGTAGAGTCAATATATTCTCCGTTTTTATATATTGCTTTTTCTTTAAGGTAACCACTAGGGAAATATTCGCTCCACTTACCTTCCCTTAAACCGTTTTCATTAAGTTTTCCTTCCCCTGATTTTCTCCCGGACAGATTGTATATCTCAACATCTCCTACAGCCTTTGTATTTTCATAATCAAAATCGAAATCTCCTATAAGAAAAACACTATGATAATCCGGATCTCTGTAAACATTGGCATTCTTAACTTCAAAGAAATCAATATCCGCTTTATTATGCATTTCTGTTAATGTTTGCATTGCCCAATTGTAAAAAGCGACAGCCGTTTTTTTATTCTTGATAACAATTTTGCTTATATCTTCATTTTCAATGTAAGTAGAAATATAATATGTATAGCCGGGATACTGGTTATCCTCCATCATTTTTCTAAAAAATGTCACATAATACTTATTCCAGAAATTGTCTTCATCAATTTTCAAATCTTCAAGTTGCGAAAATACCAAATGCGACTGTTTTACAAACGGATACTTTACCTGACTTTTAGTTTTGTACTTATCTGTTGTTGCTATATAGTTGTGCACAAGCTGATCTATTGTCCCGAATCCATCATTCCCGTCAAGTTTAAGGTTGTTTGAGCCGCTAAAACCTTCATCCTGCCAGTATTTTGATTTCGCAATGTAATCAACATACCCAAGTTGACTGAAGTTGTTCCCATTATTTGTAGATAATATCATATACATGGCAAATGCCATAATTGCTTTCGAAGTCTGCTTCTCGTATGTAGCATACAAACCCAGATAATAGTGAGCCTTTTCATAAAAAGGATTTACCTGAACTGTGGTTTTAAATGCATTATATGCTTCTTCGTGCTTACCTGACAATAACAACGAAATACCATAGTTGTACCACAAAGAATAGTTCATAGGATATTCTTCTAAAATACTTTTATACATTAGCTGAGCCTTATCATATTCTTTAAGATAATCGAGTACGGTACCGTAAATAAGATAAAATTCTGTAGGCTGTTTATGCCGGAAATACCAATATTTATCGCCAAGTTCTTTTGCTTTAGCATCCTGTTCCAACGCATGATAACAAGCCATTCTTTCGTGAAGAGCATAATCAAAAAACAAGGAATCTCCTTCATAAACCTGCTCAAAATACTTAACTGCTTCTTCATAATTCCCTTGTTCTTTGTACTCATAAGCTTTAACAATAAGATCATAAGACGAAGAATAGCTAATCTTATCCTGAGCAAAAGCTCCTGACATAATAGCAGTAACTAAAAATGTGATTGTAAAAAATCGAAAAATTTTATTCATAACAATGCCTGTTAAAATATATAACTAAATGGTTTCCAAACGCTTAAAACGAACAAAAGTTTTTTAGTAAAAAGAAACAATACTTTTATAATTATTGTCCTAAAAATAAATATTTTTATTGAAATACAAAACAAGAATTATATTTTTTATATTTCAATTAAAAATCATTTAAGATGTCACTTACTCCTTAATTCAAGTATATATATTAAAACAATTAAATACGCAAATAACACAACCACAGATCCAAAATAAATAGTTGTTAAGTAGCAACTAAACACATAATTAAACAGTCGGAAAAATACAATTAGAATAAAACGAAACAACACGATGTTTTTATGTTTTTTCATTAAATTAAAAAGGCATACACTACAAATGCAATTGAGTGTTAAATAGTTATATTGACTTCAATCAGACAAAAAAAAGCCGGCTGGTTAACCAGACGGCTTTTTCATATTTTTTTATTTTATCAGAATCCGCTGTTTTGCATTTTTTTGTTTATTTATTACCATATACCAGCCAGAAATAAAATTTTCTGTTATAATCTGTTTGTTCTGTCCTGCCATAACATCAAATTCATAAATATTTTGTCCCAGAGAGTTTATTATTTCAAAATGCCCTTCTTCTGATGAGTAAATATTAAAGAACCCATCAGCCGGAACCGGATACGCTATAAAGCCATTCTTTTTCAGCATTGTTTCATTCACTCCATTAATAACAGGATCGGCAAAAAAGCAGTCAGACGTATCGCTGCAGGAACCTACCGAAACAATTACGGCATAATTACCTGCTGTACTTACATTAAATATTCTGTCAGTCTGTCCTGATATTTCAGTACTGTCATCACAATTAATCCACTGATAAGTTGCATTTTCAATAATATCTGCTGTTATTACGGTCTGATCTGCTGAAACAGTACAAAGCATAACAATTTCAGGTAAAACAGTCAGATTTGTTTCTACAACACTGTCACAATATCCGTTCGGAATAATATCTGTATAAGTTCCGGTTTCAGAATAAACATTAGCCCCCACTGTATAACTTTCACCATAACAGATTGAGATATCCTGTGAAAAATAAGTTGTATTACAGAATGACCCGAAATTAGCTCTAAGATAATAATTATGAGCAAAATTAGATCCGAAATCTTCAGCATTTGACCAGGTTCCGTTAGGATTTAAAGGCCAGTTTACCCAGGTAGTGCCCGGAGTAAATTTTTCAGAAGTGGTTGCAAGTGATAATGTCGAATCAAATTCAACAGCGGTAACAACATATTTGCCGGATTGTAAAAGAGTAAAATCACTCATTGGGACAGTGTATAGCCCGGCATTATTATCACCGAAATATAAAGTATCCGAACTGGCAACTATCTGATTCGGGACATCGTCAACCATATCCCAAACAACAGCAGCGTAAGGTTCTCCCTCATAAACTTCATTTAAATACATTGATATTGAAGTCAGAGTATCTGCGGCTGTAACATAAAACATCTGCCCTATGTATCCACTACCATCACCAATTCCCAATGATCCTATGATATTACCGTTATCTCTTGCATAAACAGTATCGGTAATTGTAACAAAATCAGTTAATGAATCATTTGACGTGACCATATCAGTTTCAGTTGTTGTTACATAATAAACAAATTGATATGTATCTGCATAGTCAGGTAAAAAAGAGGCAACATTTAATGTTACGGACGATGCAGAAGCCAATGATACTGCATCACTTGCTGCCGAATAAACCTGATAGTCTGAAGAGTCATATACATCAACATGTAATGTAACTCCGGTTAAATCTGACAATCCATTATTTGATATCTCTACCTGTAAAGGTAAAGCCGTAGCCTGTACCAGAGGAATCTGTGTGTATTCACTCAGTGTATCAATTGACTGAACAGATGCATCATAATTCAAAACCTGTTCAACTTTGACATCATCAATCAAAAGCAAAAACTTGTCACTGGCATTATTCCTAAACCCGACATATACTGTTTGTCCCGCATAAACTGAAAGATCAACGCTATGACTAATCCATGCCGAAGATTCCGCTGTAGTAGAGAAAACAACTGTTGAGTTTGTAATCTGATTGCCAATATCTCCGGAGCCACCTGTAGGCACATCGGGAGAAACCATTATTCTTACTTCATATCCATCAGGATATTCAGTGTCATAAGCTACTGCATTCCAGCTTAAAATACAATCTGAAACAATATTTACAGGAGGAGTCCACATCCAGTCATCAGCCGTGCCGGCAGGATTGTACCATGAAGTACTGAATACTGCTGAATCGCTAACATTAAATTTAAAATCTTCACGACGTTCCCATGCATCATTCACATATGATACAGAACTACTGGGAGTGAGATTATCTACATTACGCAATAACCAGCCTGACGGGAATGAATAAGTCCCGGGACCTCCGGCCTGCGATCCTGATATCCCGTCAAAATCTTCGTAAAAAATAACCTGTGAAAATGCACTTAACGATATTAAGCACACGATAAAAGAAAGAAATACAATTTTCATAATTTTAATATTTATTTTTATTTTTTGAATGCAAAATAAATATAAAATTATGACACAACAGTAATAAAAAAATCATTGTTAATAAGTAGTTGCTTTTAATAGTTTCTTAACCATAGAGAACAAACCGCTGACTGCAGGCAACATATATCTACCAAAAGCACATATCGTCATTCAAAAAAAGTATCTAACCCTACCTGTAAATTACAAAGTCATTTACAGCATTATCTTTTCTTGCTGTTGCTTTTTGGTAGCCTTCGCTTAATGTTTCGACATTTGTAAAAATATAATCCCGCAATTCGCTGACTGTAATTTTACCATCGCCGTTTTCATCTGCAAGTTTTTCCCGCAAGCCTTTTAGCAAAACATAAGTAAATATCCCGTGTTCCAGATCTCCTATCTCGAGCGCAAAGCCGGTCCCTGTAGCAGCAGAAATAACGACTGCTCCTGTTCCTTTACGTACATCGGCAAAGTATTCGGTCATTAAATCAAAAGAATTCTCTATCTCCTCTCCTGTTCCTGATCCCGGCAAGTTATACATAACAACGCCTCTCGCTGCAAGTGCGTTTTGTGCAACCTGCGGAATTTTCGATTCTGTTTTATTCTCAGCAACAGGTTCTGTATCCGGCATATAATCCAGTTCTCCTGAATGACAGGCATCTATCAGTACAAGTTTATTTCTGGCAGGAATACCGTCCAGAATACCTTCTATAAGGCTGTATTCCAACCCGCTTGCCGCCGGGTCATTAAAATCAATATTGTAAGTTGCAAAATAAAAATCTCCGTTTGCATCAAGCAAACCATGGCCTGAGAAATGCACAATCACAATATCATCGACCCTGGTGTTTTTAAGTTTTTCCTTCAATAACAGAAAATTTTCACGCGTACATTCAGATCCGAATAATGAATCCACAACTATATTATATTCAGGTTTTAACTCACTGAAAACCGAAACAATGGCCCTGCCGTCATTTATAGTGTAATTAAGATTATATTCAGGATTGGCATATTCTGCCACCGCCATGGAAATCACATAAACATCGGGTTTATACCCTTCGGCAGGATTATAAAAAACTTCAACTCCGTTACGCAAACTTTCCACACCGGCAGAATTTGTGCATGACACTTCTATTTTGTTCAGTCCCTGACTTAAACGGATCTTTTCTTTTACATTGATTGTTTTTTGCCCGTCTTTTCGTACATTTTTTCCGTTACTGCCAAACACAGCCACACCATTAACATAAATATTATATCTGTCAATAAAATAAACCGTGTCAAATGCTGAAATTTCAAACTCAGCATTTTCGTTATCTGTGTACAGTTTAATATTGTCTATATTTTTAATGAAAATCTGAGGGGCATTTATTTTATTGTCAAAATAGTCAATGTTAAAGCCCGTTTTCTCAAGCCGTTTTTCGTAAGCTTTGCGGTAAACCGGCACTAACGAATGATCTGCAAATGGCAACATTTCAATAACTTTATCGGGACGGTTATACTGCAAATCGAACTGGTCGAAACTGTAAGTGGACATACCGGTTGCAAAGCTAACTTTCTTCGCAGCATCAGGGGTTCCCATGTAATACAATTCCGGGGTGGTGATAAGGTAATCCTCCTTTCCTACAGGAATTACAGTACAAATTTCTTCAAGATTCCGTGAATCAAGAATTTTTATCTGATTGTCCCACCCTCCTGTGGAAATATATCTTCCGTCATCGCTGTATGCCAACGTCATAACACTTCCGGTATGTCCGGTGTATTCTGCTACAGGCTCCGAATTTCGCCAGTCTGTCAGGCAAACTTTTTTATCCCACGAAACAGAGCACAAATAATCATTTACAGAGCTAAATTCAAGATCTGAAACTATCCAGTTATGCGGTTTAAGTTTTTTTACAATCTCGCCGGTGGTAATATCAACGAAAATAATTTCGCCTGTCCACAGTCCGGCAGCAACATGAATTCCATCTTCTGATACTGCCACCGATTCGGCTTTTGATCCAAGATTTTTAATTATTCTCAAAATGCTCCTGGTTGCTATTGAATATACATACAAAGCAGAATCCCGGCCAACAGAAAAAAGATATTTTCCGTCTGCACCAAAACACAAATCCATTGGTTCTCCTTTGTGCATATAAGAAGCATAAAGTGCATTATCCGGCCTTGAATAAATTCTCACAACACTGTCTGATGAAGCAGTAGCAAAGAATTTTTCGTCCGGTGAAACAGCATAAGAATCTGCTCCGTTTTTTGAATCTATCATTATATTAAGTTCAGATTTCATATAATTAAAAATATGAATCCCGGGACGCATAGATGTAATTATTGCTTCTTTGGCATTTTTCGCCAGATAAACTCCCGAAAGCATTGCATTATCCACAAAAGCGACATTGCTGAGTTTACATTTAAACATATTGAAAATTCTTACCCTTGAATCCCAATGTGCCGAAGCAAGCATAAAACTATCTCCGTAAGCATCAACAGATTCTACCGGACTGGTTGATCCCAGAAATGTCTTGATATGTGTTCCGTCATTTGAACGGTAAACACTTATCTCGTTTGAAGCACCGCAGGCAACTATTTCTTTTCCGTCGCTTTTATATTTTACTGCCGTAGCCATAGGTGATTTGGTCTGAACGCTGAATATCTTCTCTCCCGATTCGATATTCCATACATACAGCAGGCCATTCAACGATACTGATGCTAGACTTTTATTGTCGGGGCTAAAGTCAGAAGAATTCCACATCTGATATCCATCTGTAAATTCTTTTATGAGAGCTCCTGTTTTTACATTAAAAATTTTAATTTTATAATCATAAGAAGATGTGGCTACCATAGACTCATCAGGGCTTACACAAACCGATTTTATCTGAGAATCATGAGCTTTTATTTCCTTGATAAGACTAATGTCCCCGGCATTAAATATCTTAAGAGTCCCGGACATATCCCCGGTAGCCAGAATTTTACCCTTAGACCCGACAGCAAGTCCGTAACATGCAGACTTTGAAATCTCAGCATCTTTGTCAACATTCCCGGTTTTTGTATTAATAATTTTAAGTCTGCCTGCATTCCCTACTATTGCAAGTCTTTTGTCATCAGGAAAAATTACCAGTTTATTAATCCCGTTCGGGAATCCGTCCCACACATTCGACTGGTTAAAAGTTTCGAGGCTCCACTCCCTTACTTTGCCATCCCAACCGGCAGAATAAACTTTATTTGATTTCTCCGAAAATGCACATGATACCACGCCATATTCTGTTCCGGCGAACTTCACAATTTCACGGCCTGTAGCAAAATCCCACACAATTACAGTTTTGTCAACCGATGAACTCACAATATAACGGCCATCGTCCGAAATATCCACATCGGTTATCTGCGCCGTATGACCAACCGGCGGAACAAGACGAATATTCTGGGAATAAACAGACAAAACTCCTGTAAACAGAAATATTGCTGAGTAAAAAAACTTTCTCATGGTTTGAAATTTTTGTAAAAATAGGGAAAATGCCTGAGAATCAGGATGAGATGGGAATGAAAAAATTATTTATGAGATATTTCGAATTCAAAAAATCATTTCAAAAGCACATTTACATTACTACATTTCAATTCTAGGCTCTTTAAAAACCTGTACTGAAATTTAAAAATGAGATTTTGTAATTAAATCAAAACTAACATGCTTAATATATTTTCGGTTATAGGTATATAAGATGTGAATTTTCTTGTCAGAGGTCTGAATAATTGCCGGATAGCTGAATTCCCCCTCCGGCTGATTCTCCAGATCAAAAAGTTTTTCCCAATGTATGCCGTCTGATGAATACTCAACATCCAGCACATTGCGTCCATAATACCAGTCTTCTCCCTGCGGCAACGGATTGTTGACCAGCAAAAAAGAGCTACTGCCTATCGTTAAAGCATCAATCCCAGAATTGGAATTTACAACATCCAGACTGTCTGTATCATTCCAGCTATTGCCCTTGTCGCCGGACCAGCAGGAAATAATCTTGTTGTGTTTACTTCGGCAAAGCATCTGAATGGTATCGCCGGAATGAATCAAAAACGTAGGTTGAATAATCTCAAATTCTTTTTTGTTCTCAACCGGTATTTTCTTCCATTCTCTATCAGCTTCATTGTAAAGCTCAACATGTACTCTCCAC
>QKHS01000037.1 GCA_003249955.1 Bacteroidales bacterium
ATGGCTTGCAAGAATGACAGACAACGGTATCATTTCCGGAAAACGCAGAATAAATGAGGATATAGAAGGCTTTCCGACACTAAAAGATTACTATGTAAACGATTATTATCAGGATGACTCCGGTAATATTTTTCTTATGGGTGAAATGACATATCCACGAAACGGGTTTCTTATAAAAATAAATCCCGAAGGACATGCTGTCTGGTTCCGTGAATATCATTGTTTTCCTGAGAATGATGCGGATATGGCTCAGACAAAACTTTACGGCTTAACTAACACTCCCGATGGCGGTTTTATTATGGGGGGCGAGTATCAGAGTTCTAACAGCTCCATGTTCCCGGGAGGCATTCAAAAAGGGCTTGCAATTAAGGTAGATTCATGCGGCTGCCTCGAAGAGGGATGTAACCCTCTTTGCAATGTAAGCATTGGTCAACAGTTTATAACTGCACAAAATACCGTAATTTACCCTAACCCGGCAACGGATTTTGTAAATATTGAATTAAACACTTTTGCAAAAACCATAAACGTCCAGGTGTTTGATGCCGAAGGCTGTCTATGGATAAATTCTGTTGAAAACAGTGAACTTAACAACCCGGCAAAACTCAAACTAGATATTTCGGGCCTGGCCACGGGGATTTATACTGTTAATATCTGGGCGGAAGGTAATTTGTTTACCGGGAAGTTTGTAAAAACAGGAAAATAAAAAGAATCTCCTGAAAAACAATATTGTTTCAACAGCAAATAAAGAATATGATAAAACCTTTCCTGATATTGAATTTTGTGCTTATTAGCTTAGTATTGTCCGCTCAGGAAAGGTTTTATTATTTGTATGATGGATGGGAAGTGAACAAAATTTTTATTGACGACGATGAGTATTTATTGAATGGGTTGCGTTTACATCCAACCACTGAAGGTTATTTACCTCAGTTTAATAAAATTAGTCATTCGGGTGATTTATTGGATTCATATTTCTATTCAAATGATTCCATTGAAGGGGTTAGCACATATCGGAGTCATTCATACTTGCTTAAAAACGATATTATAACATTTACATGTGCACTGGTAGATTATTCAAAGTCTTATAGTTTAGCAGCCACAATAATGTCGTATGATAATGCAGAAAAAGAAATGATTAAAATAACCAGTTTTTATCCTATTTTAGGATATAGTGTTGGCTATCTCATAGATAGCATAGAATCTGGCTTCGTTCTTGTTGCTGTTAACAATTATAATGTTAATAATTCGTTTCCTTCTATTCTCTTTCTGGATCAAAACTTAGATACTCTTTCTACAAAGCGTTACGAATTTCTCCCATTAAACTCTGTTAGAAGACGGGTTTTCCCTTACCAGCTCCTCAAACTCCCCGATGGTGGCTACATATTAACCTGCGAGGACGAGATAGGGCAATATACAAGTTGGCCGGATAAACAAAGAGCATGGTTCCTTAGGTTGGACAGTCAGGGGAATGAACTTTGGCGAAGAACGACTGCTACTCAGGATACCCTTTGTTACAGGCCCTTTGCTTTTATTACACAAAATGACGATTACCTTATTACATGGAGTGACCCTGTGCTTGATGAGTCACACAATACAAATCGTACAATATGGCTTGCACGAATGAGTGATAACGGGGTAATTTCAGGAAAACACAAAATAAGTGATGATATTGATGGTATTGAAAACAAATGGTATTATGTAAATGATTATTATCAGGATAACTCCGGTAATATTTTTCTTATGGGTGAAATGACATATCCACGAAATGGTTTTCTTATAAAAATAAATCCCGAAGGACATGCTGTCTGGTTCCGCGAGTACGAATGTTTTCCTGAAAATGACGCTGATATGGCACAGACAAAACTTTACGGCTTAACTCACACTGCCGATGGTGGTTTTATTATGGGAGGAGAGTATCAGAGTTCTAACAGCTCCATGTTCCCCGGTGGCATTCAAAAAGGGCTTGCAATTAAAGTTGATTCATGCGGCTGCCTCGAAGAGGGATGTAATCCTTTGTGCAATGTAAGTATCGGACAACAATATATTTCTGCTCAAAATGCCGTAATTTACCCTAACCCGGCAACCGGTTTTGTTAATATTGAATTAAATACTTATGCAAAAACCATAAACGTTCAGGTATTTGATGCCGAAGCTTGTCTATGGATAAATTCTGTTGAGAATAGTGAACTTAACAACCCCGCTAAGCTCAAATTAGATATTTCGGGACTTGCAGCAGGAATTTATACTGTTAATATCTGGGCCGAAGGTAGGTTGTTTACCGGAAAATTTGTGAAAACAGGAAATTTGTGAAAACAGGAAAATAAAAAGAATCACCTGAAAAAACTATTATTTTCAACAGAAATAAAGAATATGATAAAACCTTTACTGATATTGGGTTTAATACTGGTAAGCTCTGCATTGTTCGCGCAGGAAAGGTTTTATTAT
>QKHS01000045.1 GCA_003249955.1 Bacteroidales bacterium
ATATTAATTGGTGTAAATTTGTTTTTATAATTGTAATATTACTTATTAAACTTAGTGGGATTAATTGTTAATAACTTAATAATTATTCGTTAAAAAATGAGAATGTAATAACAAATATTATAAATAAACTATGTTTTATCTTTATTTATGATACGTTTTCTTTTTTACACTTTTATTTAAATTTTACTTGTATATGCCGGTATGAAATTATTAGCCCGGAGCTTTGATTCAGGTGGTGTTTTAACTGAAAACCCGGATTGTTGTTATAACCGGCAGAATTCTAATTTGCCAAATATTTTTCAGGACGGATAAATCCAAAACATTCTCAAATTATTAATACTTCGTACACTGTAAGAATATTTTTTCTAATTTTGGAAAATATTCTTAAAACAAAGTACTATGGACATGTTGGAATTAATAAAAGAACGAAGAAGTCCGAGAGGTTTTTTCGAAAAACAAATCAGTGAAGAAGATCTGAATAAAATATTTGATGCTGCCCGTTGGGCTGCTTCGTCATATAATGGCCAGCCATGGCGTTTTATTTACGCTGACAAGGAGAAAAATCCTGAGTTATATGCCACACTCCTTGATATTATGGTAGAATTTAATCAGGCATGGGCAAAGGCTGCTCCTGTTTTAATGATTACAATGACTACGGTAAAGTATGAACACTCTGGTGAAGATTACAAACACGCATGGCACGATTTGGGGCTGGCAGTAGGAACAATGTCTGTTATGGCTCAGTCTCTCGGAATTTCTTTACATCAGATGGGTGGTTTTGATGCCCTAAAAGCCCGTGAAGTCCTTAATATCCCGGACAGGCTGGAGCCTGTTACAATGATTGCTATGGGCTACGGAGGATTACCAGGGAATTTGCCTCTGGATATTTACAAAATGGAAATAATTCCGCGGGTAAGAAAAGAAATTGAAGAAATAGCGTTTAATAAACCTTTTGGTAAAATTTAAGACCTGATAATATGTTTAGAAAATTATTTATAGTTGCTTCGTTTATAGTTGCAGCAGTTATTGTTATTAATGCTCAGGAAATAGTAACCACTCATCCTCAGCTTAAAGCAGTGGTATTGGAAGAATATACAGGACTTAATTGTCCGTATTGTCCCCAGGGACACACCGTTGCAGAGTCGATTTTATCGGCAAACCCGGATAAGGTTTCGGTAATTGCAGTTCATCAGGGATATTATGCAACTCCTTCTGACGGGCAGCCTGATTTTCGAACATCTTTTGCTAACAGTCTTGCCGGCCAGACAAATCTGGAAGGATATCCTTCAGGGACAATAAACAGACATTTTTTTCAGGATTTATCAACCGGAGGCGGTACAGCACTAAGTCGCGGCGACTGGACTGCTGCTGCCGACAGAATAATGGAAGAAGAATCTTATGTTAATCTTGGAGTTTCAACTTCATATAACGATGTAACACGGGAACTTTCGGTAACTGTAGAAGCATATTATGTTGAGGATCTGCCGTTTGGAGTAAATTCAAACTTCTTCCAGATTGCAATTACCGAGAGCAATATAATTGCGTATCAGGCAGGAGCCAGTTCAACTTATAATCATAAACATATGTTGAGGCATCTGATTACCGGTCAGTGGGGTGATGAAATTACAGAAGTTACAGCAGGTAGTGTTGTGAGCAGAACTTACACTTACACAATGCCGGAAGAATGGGTTGCCGAAAATTGTGAGGTTGTTGCATTTATAACTGAAACTAAGCAGGAAATAATTACCGGCGTTACGGTTCCTTTGGTTGATGGGATTAATGATGGCGTTGTTGCAGCAGATTATTCCAGATTATTTACTGCTATTCCTGTTGCAGTTGGCCAGGAAGCACAAAACTCTGTTTTTGATTTTACACTGCTTAACGGGTATGATGCAGACCAGAATTTTGTTTTAACACTTACCTATAATGCTCCGGCAGACTGGACAGTTAATTTTGATTTTAACGGAACAAATTATACTGATGTGGCGAACATTACTTTGTCTGCTTACGAAACTTCTTCTGCACATGTAACTGTTGTTCCTGGTTCAAATACGGGAGTTGCAAAATGTACATTGACACTTATCAGTTCGGATTTTCCGGAATTAGCTGAAAAAGTGTGTGAAGTATTTGTTGTCTCAGGAGTTGAGAATATGATTGTTAATGGTTCAGGAACAGATTCAGGAATAAGCAGTTATGAATTTGAATCAGACTATACAGAAGCATTATCTGCAGCAGGCTGTCAGACTTTGGGGGCAATTCCGGGTTATGCATTTGAACAAGCTGTAGAATTGGGTGCCTTGGCCGAAGTTAGAAATCTATATCTGAATATCGGCGGGACTACTCCGGTTTTGACTCTTGGACAGGTATTGGCAATCCGTGAATTTGTAGATAACGGTGGAAATCTGTTTGTCGCAGGTCAGGATTTCGCCAGAGATATTATGGGACTAGATGCGACTTCCGGTTCGATTACTCATAAACTGTTTTTTCAGAATTATATTTCAGCAGTATATCTGAATGACGGAGATGCTGAAAATAACTTAATTCAGTCTGTGAATACTGATTCTGTATTCGGATTTATCCCGTCATCAGCATTAATTGATGCTTATGACGGAGTGTTTGATCCTGATGCAATAAGAAACTCTACTAATTCTTTTGAGATATTTTTATACCCGAACGGAAAAGCAGGTGCACTCAGAGCATTTAAAGGCAGCGCTAAAATTGTTTACCTGGCTTTCGGATTAGAGCAGATATCAAATGAAGATACCCGTAATGACATAATGGACAGAACATACAGATGGTTTGAAGGATGGGAGGGAACAGGAATCGTTAAAAATGAACAGAAAAATATCAGTTTGTTTCCGAACCCGTCTAACGGCAATCTCAGTATATCCGATATCCCGGAGAATTCTGAATTATACATCTATTCAATTACCGGACAACTCGTAAAAAGTATTAATTCATGTAGTGACAGCAAAATTAATATTGCCGGTTTACAGAAAGGATGTTATCAACTTATTGTAAAATCAGAATCTGTAAATTATAACACGACTTTTGTTGTGGTTGAGTAATTTCAATTACAGTTATTTTTATTTTAGAAGAGTTACGCTTCCTCTGTATTCGTGTAAGATCCCGTCTTCTTCTTTTATGCGGATAAGATAAATGTAAACACTGTTGGTCATATCGTCAAGTTGGCCTTCATTTTGATGTGTTCCGTTCCATTTGATATTTGCGATATCTGTTGATTGAAACACTGTATTTCCCCAACGGTCGTAAATATACATTTCAAAATCTTCAGAGTCCCATCCCTGACCTATAGGATAAAAATAACTGTTGACATCGTTACCATAAGGGATAAAACAGTTTGGAATATAAACAGTGAAATAATCTCTTATTTTTATTGGTTTTACGGTGGTGTCTGTACAGCCGTAAATATCTTCAATAACCTCGGTTACATTATATGTCCCTGAATTCTCGTAGTCGTGGCCGGGAGCACTCACATAATCAACATATGAACCGTCTCCAAAATCCCAATGCCAGTTGATGACGTCTCCTGAAGAATTATCATAAAATTCGGCGATAACGGACTCATCAATAAGTACCAGTTCATCCTGATATATTCCGAAGTCAGCTTCAGCGCCATAAAACATATAAACAATTACCGAGTCTGTAACCTGACAGTTTCCGTCACTTACGGTTACATAGTGAGTGCCGGCAGCAAGGCCTTCAGATATTGTATCGGTAGATTCGTTATCCCAAAGATAAGTGTATGTTCCCTGGCCACCTGATACCCAAACTGTTGCATATCCGTTAGATCTGTAACACATTTCATCAAAAGCTTTCATAAAAGTGTAAGGTCCGTCGTTATATACTATATTAACTTCTGATTCTCCTGTACAGCCATTGCTGTCGGTAACAGTCAAACTGTATGTCTGAGCCTGGTTTGTTGTTATTGATGATGTCGTTTCTCCTGTGGACCAAAGGTATGAAGCAAAGTCGTTGTCTGCCTGTATAGTTGTCGAATCTGAAGGGCAAATAAACATATCTCCTGAAAACTCAGGAACCGGAATTACTACATTAAGCATTATGGAGTCGGAACCGATACAATTATTATTTGCTGTAACAGTAACCGAAAAAAGTCCTGCCAGACCTGATGTAATTGTTTGACTTGTACTTCCGGTTGACCATATATAAGAAGAAAATCCCGATCCTGCATCCAATACAGCCGTTCTTCCGTTGCAAAGAGTTGTTGTTGTAACAATAACAGGAGTGAGATAATTAATATTGGTTACTGTTGTTTCAGAAATGCCTGAACAACCATAGTTGTCGCTTACACTTACCGCATAATTCCCTTCAGAAAGACCTGATATCGTTTGTGTATTTTGTGCCGGACCGGTGTCCCAATAGTAAGTAAAAGGCCCAGGATTATTATTTATTAAAACACTTATTATTCCGTCTTCGTTGTGACAATGTTCCGGAGTAACTACGAATTCCAATTCAGGCATGGCGTTTACAATTACGGTTGTACTTAGCTCATAATTGTCATCCTGACAAAAAGAGTTATTACCGTCTTTTTCTATCATAACATGATATGTCGTTGTAACAGAAGGAGTAACATTGATTGTAGAATTGTTTGTTTGCCCTGATAGTGTCGGATCAGACGGGCTGGCAGTCCATACATATTCATCTCCTCCGGTTACAGTAATTGCTGCGCTTTGTCCTGCACAGATGTGCTGAGTTCCTGAAACCTCAGGGGTGGTAGTTACGCCGGAACTTGCCGAAATAACATAGTCACATACATCTCCCTGAGTTCCGTCTATCATAAAGTAATAAACTTCACCTGGGGTAAGGCCTGTTGCTGTAATTTGTCCGTTTGTGGGTGTAAGGGGGTTCCAGCAGTTTGAAACAGGGGTGAAATTGTAACAATCGGTTGTATGATAAATACGCATCTGTATTCCTCTGTTTATTGCACAGTCGCTGACCCAAACATTAAAAACAGCCGTACTTGCATTGGCAATAAATTTTACCCACGAATTATTCTGTATTGTAGCGCAGAAGACATCTCCCAGCGGCGTGTTGTTTTCGCTGCTACTGTTTGTTGAACTTACTTTGTTGGTATATGATTCGCTTGTGTTGCCGCAATAGCCGTTAAGATTGCAAATAGGAGTGGCGTTTGCACAAAAATCTGCTGCTGCCGGATTATCTGCACATGCCGGTTGAGCTATGACTCTGATAGAAAATAATAACAGTAATATCCCGAAAAAAAAGCGCACTTATTGTACAATATTAAAGATAACCGGAACTGTACTCAAAACGCTTTACAACTTTGTTTGGTTGCAAACCCGGAATACATTTGCTGCTTATATATAACTCAGGATCTGTCAGAATAGTATTCCGTCAATAATTTATTTCCACTATAAAATATACCGGAATTTAACCTTTATTGTTTTGTCTTCTTTTCCGAGTGTAAAAGTAAAATTTTCATAATCCGGCTTGCTCATACCGGAGTGGTAATAATTTGAAAACCCAAATCCCTCGGTTGGCATCCAGAAGGAATAGTCCATATCTCCGTTCGCGTTTTCGTCATCCAGCACAGCAACACCATATTTCCCTGCAGGAATATCTTTAAATGTTGCAGTAACTTCTCCGTTTTTCATAGATGATTTACTTATTTTTCTCATGTATTTGGGTTTTTCAATCTCATACTCGTGCTCACTTGTAAAGAATGCAACCTTTATGTTTCCTTTTGTATTTCTGATATTGCTTACTTTTACGGTAATTGATTGTGCCATAACTACTGATGCAACAATTAGTATAAACATCACGCTCAAAAAAGTTGTTTTCATATCAATAAATTTGTTTGTTAAGAATTAAGTCTCTTTCCTCTGATGAATTAATGAAAACTCTTTAGCAATAAACCTGCCGTTTAAATTAGTATTGATTAGTACGTACAATTATTTTGCTCAGTGCTTAAAGTTATGCATTAATTTTCGGTTAAGATACTTGTATTTTTCTTTATACACAAGTGTCTTGCAAAACTTTTTTTGAATAATGTTATGTGATATGTTATTAAAGTTTAACAGGGAAACTTTAATGTTTATAAGAGTTAACCATTAAATGCTACAAGTACCGTATTTTGATTTGTACGGTTTTATCTTCCTGACCAAACGTAAAACAAAACTTACTGAATGAAGGCCGGCTCATACTTGTATGGTAATATTCCGAGAATCCAAAGCCTTCTGTCGGGACAAAAAACGAATAATCCATTTCCTGATTATTATTTTCATCATCAAGTAATGCTATCCCATAATTCCCTTTTGGAATATCACTAAACGAGACAGTCATTGTTCCGTTTTTAATATTGGTTTTTTTTACAATTTTTCTGAATTGAGGCTTTTCAGATTGGAAATCAGAATTGTTAGTGAAAAATCCAAGATTAATTGTCCCTTTTGTATTGCGGATACCTGAAATTTTTATGGTTAATGTCTGCGAGTGACATAAATTTATTACTGCGAAAAGAAATAAAATATTTATACTTAATTTTTTCATTTGTTATTTTAGTTTTGAAGATTTGAACTTGTAAAATATGTTTCCGGTAAATTTGAGCCTTCAACAAACTTATCTATGGTCACCTCCGATTTACGTTGGTTTTTGTTGTTTTGAACAGTCATTTTATATGCCATGTATTTCCCGTTTGATAATTTTTTATAATTGCTCATACTTAATGTTTTGGTCAACTTATTTTCTTTGTCGTAATATTCAACTTTATAAGTTAACCAGGTATCCTTATCTATATATGAAAGTTTTCTGCTGAATTTTTCTGTTGCTTCAATTTCTTTTGTTTTGCATGTAGCTTCTATTTTATAGCATGTCTTTCCGTCGATTGTTTCTGTCCCCAGAAGCTTATAATTATACTCAGACATATTTGGTTTGCTCATGTCTGAATTTGAAAACTCACTTCCCATAAAACTGTTGGACTTCTCGCTGCTGACAATTCTTCTTATTTTCTTGAGAGAAGGTAAATAAACCCACATGTCATCATCCTTATTCTCATAATCATAAATAAGCATTCCTGTTCCTTTAACATCGGCAGGTGACAGGAACTTAATTATCGTTTTGGTTATATCCCCGAATTTTTTTGTTGAATTTGAAATCTGTCTGGTTCTGACATTCCCTTTACCATCGTAAATTTTTAATGTCGAAGTCATTTCCATAGCATCAGAAGAAATTACCTGTGTAGCTTTTTCTGCTATTTGTTTTGCATCCTGAGCCTTAATAATTCCGGCTCCGGAAAGGATGATTACCGCTAAAATAAAAATTGTTTTTTTCATGTCTTTAAAATTTATTGTTTGTTTATTATTTATTTTACATTGATTAACCGTGTTTTCATCATTATTGCAGGGATAAGCACCAGTGCACATACCAGACAAAGCAACAGTGAGAATATTATTAGAAATGCAAATGTCTTAAGAAGTACGATTCCTGAAAAGAATAATACCGAAAACCCAAGCATTACAGAAAACGCGTTTATTGCAATTCCCCGGCCTGTCGTTTTTAAGCAAATACTGATAGCAGATTTAATATCCTTGCCTTTGCTCATTTCGTCGTGAATTCTCCAGAACATATGAATTGTGTAATCTACTCCAATACCTATAGCAACCGAAGACAATAAAGAGGTTGCTATGTCAAGCCCTATTCCGAACCAACCCATCAAACCAAAATTGCATACCAGAGTAAAAACAAGCGGGATACTGCCTGCAATACCGGTTTTGAATGATCTGAAAATCCACCATAGCAGGATAATAATTGCTCCCATAGCAAGTATTAAAGAATAGATCTGCCCTCTTACTATAGAAATTGCCATGTCTTTTTCAACAAGGCACAAGCCGGCTCCGAATTTTGCATGTTCCGAACTATTACAGAAATTTTGTATTACATCCACTACTTCATTAAACTCTTTTATATTTTGGGCCCTGAATTGTACTGTAAGAACAGCTTTTGTATAATCGAAATCAACAAGTTTTTCAAAATCCTCAGGGTCGCCGCTCATGTTATAAAATTCAATATATTGGGCAATTCCTTCACGGGTATCCGGTATTTTGTTGTATCCTTCTTCATCCGGGTCATTAAGAGCTTTGCTCATGATTTTGATAATATTTGCGATAGAATTTACACTACCGACTTGTTGTAGGCTTTTTAGATTAGTTTCGAGCCTGTCCATTTCTTTTATGACAGCAGGATCTTTTATATCTCCTTCGAATAAAACAGAGATATATTTTGTTCCTTCGAAACTTTTATTCATAATGCTTGTAGCTTTTCTTATGGAGTGCGTTTCAGGCATCATATTTTCGTTGTTTATGCTTACCTGTAGTTTTGAAATGCCTATGCCTGCAATTAAGAAAACAGACAGAAAAACAATAATAACAACTTTTGATTTTTCTGTCGCAAGTTTTGATGCATATGCAAGAAGTCTGTCTATCGGGGAATGACGTTCTGAAAGAAAGCTTTTCTGAATCTTCCCTTTTTTCATACCGATTAGTATTGCCGGAAGAAAGTAAAGGCTAAGCACAAGAGAAAAGGCAATACCTATAGAACTTACAACCCCCATTTGTTTTGCCGGGAGCATTATGTGAACAATTAAACCCAAAACTCCGGCTATGGTAGTTAAGCCTGTAAGCATTATAGGTTTAAACAGGTTTCTGACACTTTCCTTTACGATTTCCTGCATGCTGTATTCCGGATGCATAGCATTTAGTTCCTGATATTTTGAAATAATGTGAACCCCGTAATTGTTAGCTATAGAAATCATCAGTATAGGAACCAGAACTGCAATAATACTTAACTCGTAACCCAGCATAGGCATAAGTCCCATCGATACTCCGGTTGAAATAATCACTACCATTACGGGAAGTAACACTCCACGTTTTTCTCTGAATGAAACATAGAGAAAAACTATCATGATGAGCAAGGCTAGAGGCATTAAAATAATCAGATCCCGTGTGGCTTTCTTTTGTATTTCATCACGCAAAAACAACATGCCGCTCATGTAATATTTATCTTTCCCCCATGTATTTGTAATTATTTCCGTTGCTGCATTTACAACCTCCGAATCGGAGTACCCTTTTTCAGGATTAAGAATCATTATTGAGTAGCGGAAGTCTTCCGATACCAATAATTTATATGCCAGTGGATTGGATTTGATCTCACTGCGAAGTTTCTCCGTTTCCTCTTTATCCGAAGGAATGCCCGAGATTGCAGGGTCTACCAGCATAAATCCATCATCACTTCTGATGTTTTTAGTATCAAATAATGAAATTGCTTCGCTGAAAACAGGTGATTCCAGTACAGAGTCATGAACCATGGAAATTTTGTTCAGAACATTTCCGTCCAGAATATCATCAGCTTCAAAAATAATTATTACCGGATCATATTTTCCAAATTGTTTTTCTATTTCTTCCATGTTTAGCTTTGATTCAGAGCCTTGCGGAAGATAGCGTGTTAAATCGGGGTTTATTCTGGCATTATGCAACGGGATTAGAAATGCAATAAACAATATTACCGGGACTATAATCAGTATGTATCTGTATGGTTTGTTAAAAATTTTGTCGTACATTTTATATTCTTTTTTTGTAATGAGTACTTATTATTTATAATGTTTTAAAATCTGTATTTAATTCCCAGCCATATTCCTGACATAATTTTACCTGCCTGATAGTAAATTGAATCATCCGGGCCATCCATTAATTGGCCTCCGCATGATGCTGATAGCTCATCAGAAATTTTCCACAAAATTCCTCCTCTGATAAGTCTTTCTTCAGTGGTGAAATTATAATAAACACTCAGGTCACAGCCTATTGTTTCGTAATGAAAATCTTTATGCAGGGTCAGCATAACGGCATGGTTTACTTTAAAATATTGATTAAAAATTCTTTGATTGTATTTCCCAGACTCGTAAAGAACAGTTTCATTCATATAATTTATTAGCTGAAGAGTGTCTGTAAAATCAGACGGAAGTGACGGAGGCTGAAGTCTTTCAAAGTCAAAAACATATCTGCCTGTATATTCGGCAATGATTTTAATCCCGTAAATGTCTTTCTCGACCCCCAATATATAATTTAAGTCAGGATTTGGAGTAAAAATATTATCCTTATAACCTGTCGTCTGATTATATGCAGCTTCTCCGCTTATTATCCACGATTTTACAGGAATGCTGAAATCTGCACCTATTGAATTTTTTTTGTAAAATGCAGCCTGATTTATTATGCTTATTTCAGGAACAAGGCTAATGTTTTTTACATCGAATCCATAATACGGGTCGTAACCGTGAAAAGCAGATACCGAAAAATCAATAGCAGGCAATGTTGCATCCAGATGAGCAGAATAACTCATGTTTTCAAATTTTACTTCAGGCAGGGTGTAGTCACTGAAGACCACATCAGAACCCATATCGAACAAATCGTAACGATATACCGAAGGTTTGAAAAACGGAATTGCAATAAGCTCAATATTTATCTGACTTACAGGCTTAATACCGGTTTTAATCATAAAGTTTGACATTTGCATATCTTCAAAGTCAGAACTAAGAAAAAAATAGTCTTTGGGGCACACATTATCCGTAGGATTAAACCCGGTTGCACGGCCATAATTTACAATCTGGTTACCTGCATAAATTGTAAAATGTTCACTTGAATACCCTGTATATGCTTCTCTTAAATCAACAATTGTTTTTTGTTCTCCGTAAAATATCCCTTTGCGTACGCGCAAGTCAGCATAAAAACCTGAATTTTTACCTGAATATGAAGACTGTAACGCAAATTCTCCATAGGCGTTATAAATGTCAAAACTTTTTGATAACCCGAATGCAGATGCATTTGAAAATCCGTTTAATGTAAAATTTTTATTATCACTTATTACTTCTTGCGCATTTGTAACAGAAGTGATAAAAAGTAAAAGAAATAAAATTGTCAGCCGTGTAAGTTTCATTTTTGTTTTTTTATGTTTATGAAACAAAATTACGGGTGCAGAAACAGAAAAAGGTTTTTGTTTTAAAATCAGGACATGAATTTGTAGTTCTGATTTTAAAAGCAGTACTTATTTTATGCAGATTTAAGCCTGTTTTTTTACTTAGGGGTAATGTTTTTACAAAAAGAAAATTAATAAATTATTGCAGATTAAAAATAATGATTTATATTTGCATACCAACCGGTCGGTTTATGAATGAAACTAAACAACATATTCTCAAAACTGCGCTTGTATTATTTCTGCGGAAAAGTTACAGAGATGTTACTATGAAAGAGATTGTGGATAAAACAGGGCTTTCAAAAGGAGCATTTTATCATTATTTTGAGAGTAAGGACGATTTGTTCAAAGAGATTGTCTATATGTTTTTTTCTATGGGGGAGATTAACTACGATAATTTTAGCGGAGATTCATTGGAAATATTTTATACCCAGTATGTCGATTTTCTGGATAACGCGATGAGAGAAATAGATAGTCTCGTGAATTATTCAGATGATTACTCTTCAAATCATAATTTCTATGTAATACTGTTTGAAGCAGTACGAAGGTTTCCCGAGTTTCTGGAAGTTGAATATGAATTTCATGAAAAGGATGTTGCAGCCTGGGTCAAAATTATTTCAACTGCAAAACAAAAAGGGGAGATAGTAAGCCAGTCATCAGATACTGATATTGCGGATCTTTTTCTGTATTGCACAGACGGAGTATTTCTGAGATATATAAATAGTTGTACGAATGACAGTTACAGGACTTTTCTGAAGCGGGCATACGATGCAATATATAATAATTTGAAAGCTTAATTTTTTTTGTTTAAATACCGACCGAATGGTCGGTATGTTTTGTGAATTAAAATAAATTTTTATGGACGAAGTAATCAGAACTGAAAAACTTACTAAAAAATACGGGAGTTTTACTGCTGTGTCTGAAATTTCACTTAATGTAAGAAAAGGTGAGATATATGGCTTTTTAGGACTTAACGGAGCCGGAAAGACAACTACCATCAGAATGCTTCTTGGTATGATAAAGCCATGTTCGGGCAGTGCATATATTAATGGTAAAAAGGTGAGTCCCGGAGATACTGAATTGGGAAGAAATACCGGTTATCTTGTCGAAATCCCATATTCATACCCTGAACTGACAGTCAGTGAAAATCTTGAAATCTTCAGAAAATTAAGACTTTTGCAGGACAAAACGGCTGTAGATAAGGTAATGGAGAAACTCAATCTTACTCAGTATGCAAACCGTAAGGCTTCACATTTGTCTCTCGGGAATTCACAACGTCTGGGACTGGCAAAAGCACTTATTCACAATCCGCAGATTTTGATTCTTGATGAGCCTGCAAACGGACTTGATCCGGCCGGAATATTTGAAATACGGGAATTGATAAAAGATCTGGCTTCGAATCATGGCGTAACAGTGTTTATTTCCAGCCACATTCTTGGCGAAATATCCCGGTTTGCAACCAGAATAGGAATTATCAATGATGGAGTTCTGATACAGGAAATAAATACTCCTGAACTTGAAATTTTGTGCAAAAAACGATTGATTGTAAATACCGAAAACAATGCTGACGCAAAATCAATTCTTGAAAACAGTAACATTATTGCCGGAATTAATAATCAGAATCAACTTGAAATTACTGATGAAAAACTAATTCTTAATCCGGGAGTAGTTGCAACTCTGTTGGTTAACAGTAATTTACCTCCTTCAATGTTATTTGTTTCGGAAGAAGATCTGGAATCATATTTTTTAAGGACTATCGGTGTAAAAAATTAATATTATGAGAAAATTGAATGTCGCAATTTGGGCAGAAACCAGGAAAATAAGAAAATCAAAAATTTTCATTATAACTTTTATTGTCTTTACATTTATTCCACTGATGATGGGGCTGATGATGTACTTGTTTCAACACCCGGAACTGGCTGAAAAACTGGGAATTATAGGAACCAAAGCACAAATGTTCGGAGATAATGACTGGGTCGGGTACCTGTCTTTGGTAAATCAGGCAAATGCCTCAATCGGCTTAATAGGTTTTGGATTTGTAACAGCGTGGATTTTTGGCAGCGAACATGCCGGGCATACGATGAAGGATATTTTGGCATTGCCGGTAAGCCGCAATATTATTTTAGCCGCAAAATTTATTGTAAGCTTTGCCTGGTGTATGCTTTTGTCATTGGTACTTTTGTTTGTAAGTACTACAATAGGATTATTAATCGGAATTGACGGATGGTCAGATACTTTGTTCTCAGATTTTGTTGTGAGATTTATTGTAAGTGCATTGCTTACTCTTTTGCTGGCTTCGCCGGTAGCTTATATCGCCGGCCTTAGCCGCGGATATTTTGCTGCGATAGGATTTGTTGTTTTTACAATGATACTTGCACAATTTTCGGGAGTTTTGGGTTTCGGCCCGTTTTTCCCTTGGGCAATTCCGGGACTGTACGCAGTTGCTTCTGATGCAGAAGGAATGGTGCTGTTTACGTCAAGTTATATTGTTTTAATACTTACGTTTGTGTCATTCTATCTTCTTACTCTGAGATGGTGGAATAATGCAGATCATCACTAAAAACAGAAAAATCACTAAGCCTGATTAATTCTGTTTCTGAACTGTAAGGGAGTTTGTCCGGTTATATTCTTGAATACTGTAAAAAATACAGATTTACTGTTAAAACCACACTCGTAGCCTATAGCCTCTATTGAATAATTATTCTTAGGGTCGGCAAGTAGTTTTTTTACCTCTTCAACCCTGTATTCGTTAATAAACCTGAAAAAGTTCTTCCCGAGTTCTGAATTTAATACTTCTGTTATCTGATGTTTTGGAATATCAAGATTTTCACTCAGAGAATTCATGTTAATATCCGGGTTAAGAAAAACCTTCTTCTTTTCTACATAATTAATAACCTGTTTTTTTATAAAAAGCTTTCTTTCTTCGGATAAAATAGAATTCTGATATTTATCTTTAACCGCAGATTCATTTGAAGGAGGATTGAAAATCTTCTGCTGACGCAACCCGTAAAATCCCAGTATATATATCACCACAAGCAATGCCGAATAGTTAAAAATATACATATTTAGTTTTGCGTCAGGAACGCTTATAAGAATAACTCCCAGAATAACGGCTAACCCACAATACAGGTTATAAATAATTACAATAAACAAAAGCCATTTAAGACTCTTGCTGTTTTCAATTGTAGAAAATTCATTCTCCAGTTTTTTTCTGTGTCTGGTAACCATTACAGTGCTGATATAATTATATACAGTCCATGAGATTCCCGAGGCAATAGCAAAAGAAAATCTGAACCATTTGGTGGAATCGGGTACGAAAAAGTCGTGTAAATTTGATCTCTCCTGTAATATATAAGCTGTAATTTCGAAAATAAAAAAAGGAACCAGATGAAGTAATTGCAGATATTTAAGTTTGAAGTCAGGCTTGGTTAAAGATTTGACGTAAAGAAAAAATGCCGGATTGAAAAGTAAAAATGAAGAAGATAACAAAGGTATTTGCCAGAATATAAAATCAAATGCACATGACAAAAATTCCAGAGCAAGCAAAAATAACCATGCTGCAAGAATCCTGTCCTGAACCTGAGGTTTCTTTTTAGCTGAAATCAATATTCCTGCAAAAAGACTCTGCGAAAATCCAACCCATATTATTGTTTCCATCATTGTAAAAAAACTTCTAATCTGACTAAAATGTAAATTACTTAAATCTAACGTTGCATTTTTGTTTTTATTCTAAACAACAAAGCCTGATTTAGGTTCTTCTCAAATAACTTTATTTGATTTAATGTAAAAATAAACAAAAAAGTGCTTTGTTTTTTTGTTTGTATTAATAAATGTTGTATCTTTGACCAATTGGTTAAACTAATTGGATAAACTAAAAAGTTAAACAGAATGGTTAATGAAGAGGAATTAAATGTGGAGCAAAGAATTATAGAAGCTGCCGCAGATGTTTTTGAAGAAAAAGGCTTTGCAGGAGCACGGATGCAGCAGATTGCCGACCATGCAGGGATCAATAAATCATTATTACATTATTACTTTCGCAGCAAGGAATTGTTGTTTGAGAAGATATTTATGATTGTTGCCAAAAGAGCATTCGGAAAGTCTGTTCTTACTTTGGAAAAGGAGGGAACTGTTTTTGAAAAAATAGAGAAGTTTTTTGAGATACATCAGGATTTACTTTGGAAAAACAGAAATTTCCCTATATTTTTTATAAATGAAGTAAATCAGAATCCTGAACTGATTCGCAAGTTGCTCGAAAAAATTGAGCCGTCGGAGCAATTAAAAAACTTTATTGTACAGTTTGAAGAAGAAAAAAAAGCAGGACTAGTCCGTAAGGATGTTGATCCGGTACACCTGTTAATTAATATGATATCACTTTCAATCTTTCCTTATCTGGGCAAACCAATATTGAAAGAAGTTATGGTAACCGTTGATGTCAATTACGAGGAATTTCTTGTAAAGCACAGAGCTAGTATTGCACAATTTGTTATTAACTCAATAAAGAATTGATATGAAAATATATGCACTTATTTTGGTTGTTTTTATTCCTTTCCTTGCCGGAGCTCAGGTTTTAAGCCTGGATTCATGCCTTAATCTGGCAGGAAAAAATTATCCGCTGAAAAACAAAGGAGAATTGCTTCGTCAAACCGAAGAACTTAATAATAAAATTTCGGCTGTTGCCAATTACCCGTCAATTAAGATTAACGGGCAGGCGAGCTGGCAAACTGACGTAACTCAGGTTAGCATCGATAATCCTATGTTTGCCGGATTACTTCCCGAAATGAGTAAAGATCAGTATAAAATTTATGCTGAATTTAATCAGACCATCTGGGATGGCGGAATAAATAAGGCAAAAAAAGAAATGGAGAATGCTTCTTTTAATACAGGCATGAGTCAGATGAATTCGGAAATATTCAGCCATAAAGAACGGATTGCGAATTTATTTTTTGCTGCTTTGTCAATGCAAAAGCAGGTGGAAATTCTCGAAATGAAAAAATGGCAGATAGATAATGTTATTGGGGATTTGCGGGTTGCACTTAATAATAATGTAGTAATGCAATCCCAGATTGATATTTTACTGGCAGAAAAAATATTACTGGATCAAAATATTACAGAGATTCAGTTTGAAACGGCATATCTGGTAAAAATGTTGTCGGTTTATTGCGGAACTGAATTTGAAGACAATATTACCTTGCTTGTTCCGACACCAGCCCTGGAAGGAGAAAAAACAATCAACAGGCCTGAAATAAAGTATTTTGAAATTCAGCAACAGCAAATTATGGCAGGTAAAAATCTTATTGAAACCTCACGTATGCCAAAAGTATTTGCATTTGCTCAGGCTGGTTACGGGAGGCCGGGTTTAAATATGCTTAGTAATAGCTTTGAGCCTTATGCTATTGTAGGAGCAAAACTGGTCTGGACGCCATGGGAGTGGAACAAATCAAAAAATGAGATCCAGTTACTTACGGTAAAGTCAGATATTATTGCAAATGCGAAACAAACTTTTTTAATGAATCAAAATGCTCTTCTGGAAGCACAATATCAGAGGATTATCAAGATTCAGAGGTTGTCGGAAACAGATGAAGAACTTCTGGGTTTGCGTGAATCTATTACCAAATCATATCTGGCTCAGCTAAATGGTGGAGTGATAAAATCAACAGATTATTTAAATGTACTTAATGATGAAAATTCACAGCGTTTGAAAATTGAGTTACATCAATTAATGCTGTACGAGGCGATTGTAAAATATAATCTGATTAAGGGCGAAATATACGGTGATAAATAAAAGAGAATATTGTTAATAATTAAATATTTAAATAATATGAAAACAAAAACGCTAATATCTGTAATACTTATGGCAATTGCAGTTGTAGCCTGTAAAAGCGGAGCGGAAAAGGCAGATGCATATGGTAACTTTGAGGCAGATGAAACTGTAATTTCAGCAGAGGTTAACGGAAAACTGCTTACATTTAACCTTAGCGAAGGAGACGAACTTGCTGCAGGAGATAATATCGGACAGGTAGATACTGTTCAGTTATATTTTCAGAAAAAACAGTTAATAAGTAAAAAAACTGCAATTGAAGCAAATTTTAGCAATATCGTTTCTCAGGTGGCTGTAATTGAAGAACAGATTGTGACACTGGAAAAAGAAAAATCGCGTGTTGAAAAATTGCTGGAGTCCAAAGCGGCTACGCAGAAACAGCTCGATGATATTGTAGGCCAGCTAAATGTGCTTAACAAGCAGAAAGAAAGTGTGAAATCTCAGAATACTGCAATTTTTGCAGAAATTGATGCTGTAAACCAAAATATTGCTCAGTTGGATGATATGTTAAAACGTGCGTCGATTGTCAATCCGGTTAACGGAACAGTATTGGAGAAATATGTAGAACAATTTGAGATAGTAAACTCAGGAAAACCTTTGTACAAAATTGCAAATCTTGATGAGTTGACTCTTCGTGCTTATGTTAGTGGTTCGCAGTTGGATGATATAAAAATAGGACAAAAAGTAAATGTGGGGATTGACAAAGATGCAGATTCCAATCACACTTATGAGGGAACAATTGTATGGGTGGCTTCGGAAGCTGAGTTTACCCCAAAAGTAATTCAAACAAAAGAAGAGCGGGTAAACCTTGTATATGCTGTAAAAATAAAAGTTGAGAATGACGGGAAGATAAAAATAGGAATGCCGGGAGAAGTAAGGTTTTAGAATTTTGTGATAAAAAAAAGAACACTTAGTGTTTTAGTGTCTTAGTGGCGAAAAAAATAAAATTAAATAGCCACAAAAGTACGAAAGCACAAAAAAAGGAATCAGCCTTTAGTGTTTTGGTGTCTTAGTGGCAAAAAAATAAAACAGGTAATGGAAATAAAATTTAATAGCCACGAAAGCACGAAAGCACAAAAAAGAGGAATTAATCTTTAGTGTTTTAGTGTTTTAGTGGCGATAAAGATAAACTGGTAATGAAATTAAAATTAAATAGCCACAAAAGCACGAAAGCACAAAAAAAGAAAACTCTTTTAGTGTCTTAGTGGCGAAAAAAAAAGAAAAAATGAACGAGATAGAAATACATAATCTTTACAAATCTTACGGCCCGACAAAAGCTCTGGACAACCTTAGCCTAAGCGTTGAGAAAAATGGCTTTTACGGGCTTATTGGTCCTGACGGAGCCGGTAAATCCAGTTTAATGCGGATAATTACCAGTTTGTTGTTGCCGGACAGTGGCAGTGTTATAGTAGGAGGGCTGGACCCGGTAAAAGATTATAAAAAACTCAGGTTGAAACTTGGTTATATGCCAGGAAAATTTTCGTTGTATCAGGACTTAAGTGTTGAAGAAAACCTTAAATTTTTTGCCCGTGTTTTCGGAACTACTATAGAAGAAAACTACCACCTGATAAAACCGGTTTATTCTCAGATTGAACCATTTAAGAATCGCCGGGCAGGAAAACTTTCGGGCGGGATGAAACAAAAACTTGCATTATCGTGTGCTTTGGTACACAAACCGGAAATCCTCATTCTGGATGAACCGACAACCGGTGTAGATGCCGTGTCTAGGCGTGAATTCTGGGATATGCTTGCCGAAATCCGTAAGAGCGGGATCACAATTTTAGTTTCTACACCGTATATGGAAGAAGCCGTTTTATGCGATAAAATATCGCTTATGTTTGACGGTAAGGTTGTCGATTCAGGCAGCCCCGATGATATAACCTCCGGATTTAAAAATAACCTGTTTATTATAAAGTCTGCAAATGTTCCCTTACTTTTGAATGTATTGCGTGGTATGGAGGGATTGAAGTCTGTAAATAGTTTCGGACAGACAATTCATGTAGTGGCAGATTCTTCCGAGACCGGTAAACCAGAAATTGAGGAATTTCTTCAGAAAAACAATGTGTCCGGCTGTAGCGTGGAACAATCACCTGCAGGTATTGAAGATTGTTTTATTGATCATATTTTAACAAATACCACAACATGAGCGATGAGAATATTATAGTAGTTGAAAACCTTGTCAAGAAATTCGGAAACTTTACGGCAAACGATAATTTGAGTTTCGAAGTAAAGAAATCAGAAATTTTTGGTTTTCTCGGGGCAAACGGAGCCGGAAAAACAACAGCGATAAAAATTTTATGCGGATTGAGTTTTCCTACTTCAGGCAATGTTATGGTAGCAGGATTTGATGCATACAAACAGCGAAATCTTATCAAGAAAAATATCGGCTATATGAGTCAGGGCTTTTCGCTTTATGACGATTTAACTGTTAAAGAAAATATTGAGTTTTATGCCGGCATTTACGGATTGAGCCGAAAGCTTATCAAACAGCGTTTTAATGAACTTGTAGGAAAACTAGGAATTCATGATTTGAAAAATAAGTTTGTAAAAGATCTTCCGCTTGGCTGGAAACAAAAAATAGCATTTTCGGTGGCAATATTTCATCGTCCCCGGGTTGTTTTTCTGGATGAACCTACCAGCGGGGTTGACCCTATTACCAGAAGACAATTCTGGGATCTGATTTACGAAGCTGTTGAATCGGGAATAACAGTTTTTGTTACAACTCATTATATGGATGAGGCAGAATATTGTAACCGCCTTTCAATTATGGTCGATGGTAAAATTGAAGCTATGGGAACTCCGGCAGAGTTAAAAGATAAATATAAAGCATCAAATATGGATGATGTTTTTGTGAAACTGGCAAGAAAAGCATGAGTTTGCGATAAGTTTTACAGCATTTTTAAGGAAATTAAAATGATATAGTTTATGAACAGATTTATCGGATTTATACATAAAGAGTTCTTACATATTTTCAGGGATGTGAGGACAATGATGATATTATTTTTGATTCCTGTATTTCAGATACTGATTTTCGGGTATGTAGTTAAAAATGAAGTTAAGGATGCAAAAATTGCAATTCTTGACCTCTCAAAAGATGATGTCACAACCGAAATTATTGCAAAACTTGATGCCGCAGAAGACATAGAAGTTGTAAAATATCTTAATGCTTATGATGAAATTGACGGAGAGTTCAGGGCAAACAAAATAAAGGCAGTTGTTGTTTTTGAAAATGGTTTTGCAAACAAACTTACAAAAGATAAAAATGCAAATGTCCAGATTGTACTCGACGCCAGTGACCCTAATCTTGCAAATATTCTCAATTCTTACACTACAGCAATTCTTAATAATTACAATAAAGAGAATAACATTAATGCATCAGGTGTAAATATTGTTTTTGATACCAAAATGTGGTTTAATGAGAATATTTCGTCAGCTTATATGTTCGTTCCGGGATCAATGGCTCTGATACTAATGGTTATAACAGCACTTATGAGCTCAATTTCAATCGTAAAGGAAAAAGAAACCGGAACGATGGAGATACTTTTGGTCTCGCCGCTAAAGCCTGTACAGATAATTTTAGGAAAGCTTGCCCCTTATGCTTTGTTGTCAGCTATTAATGCTTTCAGCATTGTTTTAATAGGAAATATTGTATTCGGAGTCCCTGTTAACGGTAGTTGGGGATTATTGATTTTAACAAGCTTTCTGTATATCATGATGGCACTAAGTCTTGGCGTTTTGGTCTCGACAATTGCAAAAAATCAGCAAACGGCAATGTTTATTTCAATGTTCGTATTGATGCTGCCTACAATGTTACTTTCAGGATTTATCTTCCCGATTGAAAACATGCCTGTTGTACTTCAATATATTTCAAAAATAGTTCCGGCAAAGTATTTTCTTATTGCAATAAAGAATATTATGCTTAAAGGGCAGGGGATTCCGTATTTCTGGAAAGAACTACTGGTATTAATAGGAATGGTTGTATTGTTCATTGGTATAAGTGTTAAGAAATTTAAAATAAGGCTTGATTAATATGAGAACATTATTTATAATACTACGCAAGGAGTTCAAGCAGATTTTCCGTAACAGGATAATGATTCCGATTATATTTATTTTGCCTTTTGTCCAGACTTTGGTTCTTGTTTATGCCGCAACACTGGAGCTTAAAAATACAAAAATTACAATTGTCGATCAGGATCATTCTGCTTTATCTCAGAAACTTATATCTAAATTTGAAGCATCTTCGTTTTTCGATATAGATATTTCAGTTTATGACGATGATTTAATTAAGGATAAGCTGCTTAAAGATTCTGAAAAGGCAGTTCTTGTTATTCCGGCAAATTTTGAAAATGACCTGCGTGAAGGAATTCCTGCTCATTTGCAATTAAATATAAATGCTATTGACGGCCAGGGTGCAGGCTTGATAAGCATTTATGTCAATCAGACTGTCATGGGAATGCTGAAAGATTTAAAACCGTTTGCTTCAAAAACAAATTTGATGGTTTTACCCTCTAAAATAAATACGGAACCACGTTTTTGGTACAATCCCGAACTTAATTTTAAGCATTATATGTTGCCGGGAATTCTTGTTATTCTGGTGAGCATGATCGGAATTTTTCTAACATCGCTTAATCTTGTACGTGAAAAAGAGATGGGAACAATAGAGCAGATAAATGTAACACCCATTAAAAAGTGGCAGTTCCTGACAGGAAAACTTTTGCCTTTCTGGATTATAGGGATTCT
Source organism: Bacteroidales bacterium (assembly GCA_003249955.1). Lineage (GTDB taxonomy): Bacteria > Bacteroidota > Bacteroidia > Bacteroidales > ML635J-15 > Bact-19. The sequence continues at coordinate 21,575 of QKHS01000045.1, forward strand.
TGATTTAAGTCTGGGGTTGGCGATTGGGATGATATTATTTGGAGTTCCTTTTCGTGGTTCTGTGCTTACAATGTTTGTATTTACAGGGTTGTATTTGTTTACGGCAATAGGCTTGGGACTACTTGTGTCAGATTTTGCTTCAACACAGCAGCAGGCCATGTTCACAATATTTTTCTTTTTCCTGATTTTTGTTTTAATGGGAGGGATATTTACCTCGGTTGAAAGCATGCCGTACTGGGCACAAATTGTTAACAGAATAAATCCTATGTATTACTTTATGCGGATAATAAGATCTGTTTTACTTAAAGGCTCAGGGATAAGGGATTTATGGACAGAATTTGTTTCATTACTGGTTTACGGAATATTGGCAATGTCAGTAGCAGTATGGCAGTATAAGAAGACAAATTGATTTGGGCAGGTGTTTCTCATTCCATAATAATTGTCTGGATGCCTGATTAGGCTTTATTTGAATTGAGTTTAAAACAGTCAGTGTAATTTTAAAAAAGAAAGTTTACAGAATTATTATTTAATTTTACCCCGGCTTTAAGAAAACAATATGAATAAAAAAGAGACTTACAGAATACTGACAGGAGAATTCTTTGAGGCGATGAATTTACGTGAAACCGATAAAATGCGAGAGAGAGTTTGTGATGATGTTAGCCTTGATTTTCCGGGAATCAAACTTGTTGAAGGGAAAAAACGCGTACTGATTTTCATTAATTCATTGCTTAGAAAATATAAGACTCTTAATTTTGAGATTCTGGATGTTCTCGTTGACGGTGACAGAGCATGTGTTATCTGGAAAAATTCGGGTAAAATGATAAATGATAAAGATTATTCCAACAATGGTGTAACTTATTTCAGGTTTATGGATGAAAAGATAGAATTCATAAGCGATTATTTTAAGGATACATCTTTTACACAAAATCAGTAGCATATATGAAGAAAGTTTTTGCTTTGAACGGAAGTCCCCGATCTAACGGAAATACCAGTTATCTCTTAAAATCTTTCCTTAATGCTGCCGAAGAAAATCATGCAGTTGTTAAATGCTATGATTCCTGTAAATTAAATATTTCCAATTGCAACGGATGTTTAAGGTGTAATCTCATTAAGCGTTGTTCAATAACTGATGATGACTGGCCGGAGATAAGTCAGAACATCCTGGATTCGGATGTAATTGTTTTTGCCGGCCCCGTATATTTTCACCATTTCCCGGCATCTGTAAAGCTTGTTCTCGACAGGTTCAGGTCTTTTATTAAGGTTCAGATTACCAAAGAGAGTATTCACCATGAACCATGGACAGAATGGAAAAAAGATTTTGTATTATTGTTGTCTATGGGATCGTCAGACGATATTGATGCAAAACCTGTAATTGAATTGTTTGAATTTATTACCGATATTCTAGGTCCTGCTAACAAATTGCATGTAATTTCCGCAACACGTCTTGCAGTAAACAAACAAATAAGTTTCGACGGGGACGAACTTGATAAATTATACCGGAAATTACAAATACCGGCAGAACTTGCGCATGGAGATGCATTGTTAAATAAGCAAAGACTGCATGATTGTTTTGATTTGGGACACAGACTGACATTTGAAAATAAACAATAAAAAAACCGTCTGCTTCAGCAGACGGTTTTACCCGCTAAGAACCGCAAATGCGGAGTTTATTTAATTTTATTACAAATTGCTGCAAAAGCCTTCGGATGATTCATTGCAAGATCAGCCAAAACTTTTCTGTTAAGGTCGATATTATTGCTGTGAATTTTACCGATAAACTGTGAATAACTCATTCCATTGATGCGTGCACCTGCATTGATACGCTGTATCCACAACGCTCTGAAATTTCTCTTGTTTACTTTTCTGTCTCTGTAAGCATAAGAAAGACCTTTTTCGTAAGCATTTTTTGCTACTGTCCAGACTTTACTTCTTGCTCCGAAATAACCTTTGGTCTGCGCCAGAACTTTTCTTCTTCTGTTTCTTGCTGCGACTACGTTTACACTTCTTGGCATAATTTTAAGTTTTGCGAATGTTTAGCGTTCCTTTACGGAATCTTTCGGCTAAATCACTCTGATTAATTACTCTTTTTTTTATTACTTCATTCCCAAACACAACCTTATGTTGTTCAAATCACTATCTGCTACAGTAGTATGATGAGTTAAAGCTCTTTTACGTTTTGTAGTTTTTTTAGTCAGGATGTGACTTTTATAAGCATGTTTTCTTTTAATCTTACCGGTTCCTGTCAAAGTGAATCTTTTTTTAGCACCGGATTTTGTTTTCATTTTTGGCATCGCTTCTAATTTTAAAGTTATTATTTCTTCTTCGCGGGTTTAGGTGAAATTATAATTTGCATTTTTTTACCTTCAAGTTTCGGGAGTTGATCAATCTTTCCGAATTCTTCAAGATCCTGAGCCAGTTTTAACAATAAAATTTCGCCCTGTTCCTTGTATAAAATTGATCTTCCTTTAAAAAACACATAAGCTTTAACTTTATTCCCTTCCTCCAGAAATTTTTCTGCATGTTTAAGTTTAAAGTTATAATCATGCTCGTCTGTATTTGGACCGAACCTGATTTCTTTGATTACCATCTTCAAAGTTTTGCTCTGCATTTCTTTTTGTTTCTTTTTTTGCTGATACAAAAACTTTTGATAATCTATTACTTTACATACCGGTGGCTCAGCATTAGGTGAGATTTCGACCAAATCCAAATCCAACTTGTCTGCTAAATCAAGAGCATCTCTAAGGCTGAAAATACCGGGATTTTCAATATTATCTCCCACTAGTCGAACAAACGGAGCACGGATATATCTGTTTATTTTATGCTCGTCTTGCTTATTGTTTCTGACTACGTTCTTTTTCGGTTCGATAACTTATTCCTCCTTTTTTAGTTATTAAAATTTTCTTTTATCTCGTTATTTATAACTGCTGCAAACTCTTCAATGCTCATAGCCCCCAGGTCACCTTGTCCTTGTTTGCGAACAGATAAAGTTTCTGTTTCAGCTTCTTTTTCGCCTAATACCAACAGATAAGGAATTCTTTTCAATTCATTATCACGTATTTTGCGTCCGATCTTTTCATTTCGGTCGTCAATTTGGCCGCGAATATCGTAATTTTTCAGCAAATCTAAAACTTTTTTTGCATAATCGTTGTATTTTTCGCTGATTGGTAGTAAAACAACCTGTTGAGGTGTTAACCACAGAGGGAATTTCCCTGCAGTATGTTCAATAAGCACTGCTACAAATCTCTCCATAGATCCGAAGATAGTTCTGTGGAGCATAATCGGCTGGTGCATCTGGTTGTCTGTACCTTTGTATTCCAGATTAAATCTTTCCGGTAAATTATAGTCAACCTGAATTGTTCCCAACTGCCACATTCTACCCAGTGCATCTTTAACCATAAAGTCAAGTTTCGGTCCGTAAAATGCAGCTTCGCCGGTTTCGATTACTGGTTTCAGTCCCATTTCTTCGGAAGCTTCCTGAATTGCCTGTTCCGCTTTTGCCCAGTTTTCATCGGTACCGATGTACTTTGAATTATCGTCAGGATCACGCAGCGAAATCTGCGATCTGTAATCGGTGAACCCAAGTGATTTGAAAACGTACTGTATAAGTTCGATAATTTTTTTAAATTCTTCTTTTACCTGATCAGGACGGCAGAATATGTGAGCATCATCCTGAGTAAATGATCTTACCCTGGTTAAACCGTGTAGTTCCCCGTGTTGTTCGTAACGGTAAACAGTTCCGAATTCAGCCATGCGATATGGTAAATCTCTGTAAGAATATTGTTTCGATTTAAAAATTTCAACATGGTGAGGACAATTCATAGGTTTAAGCATAAAAGCTTCTCCTTCTGCCGGAGTTTGTATCGGCTGAAATGAATCTTTTCCGTATTTTTCAAAATGGCCGGATGTCTTGTAGAGTTCAACGTTTCCGATATGAGGAGTTTTTACCATTTCGTAACCACGTTTGTTGAGTTCTCCTGTTAACCAGCTTTCAAGTCTGTCACGCAAAGCTGTGCCTTGTGGTAACCATAATGCCAGACCCATACCTACTTTGGGAGAGAAATGAAATAATTCCAGTTCTTTACCGATTTTACGATGGTCACGTTTTTTTGCTTCTTCGAGCATTACAAGATATTCTTCCAGCATTTTTTGCTTCGGGAAACTTATTCCATAAACGCGGGTAAGCTGTTTGCGGCTCTCGTCACCTCTCCAGTATGCTCCTGCAAGGCTTAAAACCTGAATGGCTTTTATATGTCCTGTTGAAGGCAAGTGAGGACCACGACACAAATCTGTAAAATTACCCTGAGTATAAAGTGTAATTGTTCCGTCTTCAAGTTCCGAAATTAATTCGGTTTTATAGTTATCACCTTTGCTTTCGAAATATTTTAAAGCATCGGCTTTGGTTATATCTTTTCTTGTAATCAGGTTGTCCTGCTGGCAAAGTTCAAGCATCTTTTTGTTAATAGATGCAAAATCATTTTCAGATAAAGCTCTGCCTTCCGGTAATTCTATGTCGTAGTAGAAACCGTTTTCAATAGCTGGTCCTATACCGAATTTCGTGCCCGGAAATAATGATTCTATTGCTTCTGCCAGAATGTGTGCAGAAGTATGCCAAAAAGCATGTTTACCTTCATCATCATCAAATTTATGCAGTTTGATATGAGCATCCGTTTCAATTGAACGGCTGAGGTCGTATATTTCGCTGTTTACAGTTATTGATAAAACTTCTTTTGCAAGACGCGGGCTTATGCTTTCTGCAATTTCTGCCCCGGTTACGCCGCTTGCGTATTCTCTTATCGATCCGTCCGGTAATGTAATCTTTATCATCTTTTAAAATTTTGTGCAAAAGTACTACTTTTTGGGATATGACAATATATATTAAGGCATAAAACTTGAAATTTATCGAAATGTTTATAATTTTGCCGCCAATGAAATCCGGAATTTACATATTGCTGACTTTTATTATTTCGATTTGTGTCTTGTCTGAAGTGTCTGCACAGACTCAGGATAGTGTTAGAACTGTTGTGGCGCAAAACGGTGACGGGATTTATAAAATTCTCAGACGTAATGGCTACGAAGCCAAAGATTATTATAACAAGTTTGTTGAGCTTAACAAGGATAAAATAAAAGAAGACGATAGCCTGATTTTGGGTGAAACCTATATTCTTCCTGAGATTGAGACTACCGGACAGAATGTTGTGAATGACAGTCTGCACGAAATTGTACGTAAAAATCCGGATCTTCTTTATGCCGATTCTGTTTATTCCAAAGAACTTGAAGGGGCAATTATTTACCTTATAAGCGGACATGGCGGGCCTGATCCCGGCGCAGTTGCAGAAGTGGAAGGAAATACACTTTGCGAGGATGAATATGCTTATGATATTTGTCTGAGAATTGCTAAAGGAGTTGAAGAGCATGGGGGTAAAGCTTATATGATAATAGGCGATCCTGATGATGGTATCAGGGATGACAAATATCTTAAGGTCGATTATGATGAATATTGCTGGCCTGATCTTGAAATTCCGCGTGACCATAATCTACGGCTTAAGCAGCGTGCCGATGCTGTTAATGATATTTATGCCGAAAATAAATCTGTTAAATATCAGCGTGTTATAGAAATACATCTCGATTCCAGAGGAACATCATCTGCCGTTGATGTGTTTTTTTATCACTTCCCGGGAAGTAAAAACGGTAAAGCAACTGCTGAAGTTTTACAGAAAGTTTTTAGTGAAAAATACGCTAAGTATCAGCCAAACCGTGGTTATACCGGAACTGTCGGCGAGCGTAGTCTGCTTGTCATGCGAAAAGTTTTACCTCCCGAAGTATTCCTGGAACTCGGAAATATCCAGAATGAAAAGGACAGGAAAAGATTTCTTGATTCAGACAACAGGAAAGCAATATCAAAATGGATTGTTGAAGGACTGGTTGAGGATTATGTCGGGTCGAAATAGTCCTGTGCATGTTTTTTGACAGAACTTTGAAATCAACAAAGAGTTATTGGTTTTCAGAATATTGTACAGACGTAAATCAGAGAAACATAAATTGGAAATCACAAGGTAAAAATGATTAAAATATGAAAATTATTTTTGAAAAATTTTCGCAGGAACACGGAACTGCAATTATTGATATTTTTAATTATTATGTGGAGAACAGTTATTCCGCTTATCCTGAGAAAAAGGTTCCGTATGAATATTATGATAAGTTTCTTGAAATTGCGAAAAGCTATCCTGCCTTTGCGATTAAGTCTGAACCTGAAATAATAGGATTTTGTTTTCTTAATGCGTACAATCCGCTGCCGTCTTTTAAAGAGTCTGCAGTAATTACTTATTTTATTGATAAAAACTTTAAGGGAAAAGGTGTTGGTAGCATGGCTTTGGAAAAGCTTGAAACTGAAGCGAAGCAAAAAGGTATAAAAACAATATTGGCGAATATTGCTTCATTAAACGAAGAAAGCCTGGCATTCCATGTTAAGAACGGGTTCAAAGAATGTGGCAGGTTTGAGAAAATTATAAATAAAAACGGAAAACAGTTTGATGTCGTCTGGATGCAGAAAATGATAAATGTTTAACTGACTATTGAATTTTAGCAAAGTTCTGTCTTGCAGTTTTGATTTCGTCCATATTGTTTTTAGCCCAGTTTACCAATTCGAGCAGGTGAGGCAGGAGGCTTTTCCCTCTTGGAGTTAATTCATATTCCACCTTAGGCGGTATCTGAGGGTAAACAGTTCGGTTAACAAGACCATCTGCTTCAAGAGATTTAAGGGTTACGGTAAGCATCTTTTGAGAAATCGTCCCGATATACTTATGAATCTCGTTAAAACGTAAAATATTTTCCTCTGCAAGTAATAACAAAACAAGCATTGACCATTTATCACCTATTCTGTCTATTACATTTCGTACCGGACAAAGTTCCGGGTTCCCATATTTTTCAATAATTTTTTCATTCATAACTTATTGATTTACAATATTTCTAACTTAAAAGTAACTTACAACCTTTTCCGTAAGTTCTTGTTTATTAATCAATTACTTAATACCTTTGCGTTACCAAAAGTAATTAAAATACTTTAAGTGTGCAAATATTTATTAGTTATTAATTAAAAAATTATAAAAATGAAAATCGGAGTAACAGGAGCGACAGGACAACTAGGTCGTCTGGTCGTAGAAAAACTTAAAGAAAAAACATCAGCAGAAAATATTGTTGCATTGGTTCGTTCTCCTCAGAAAGCCATTGATTTTGGCGTTGAGCTACGCGAATTTGATTATGACAAACCGGAAATACTGGCAAAGTCTTTAGCAGGTATTGATAAACTGATGTTGATTTCGGGAAGTGAAATAGGAAAGCGTACGGCACAGCATGCGAATGTTATTGAAGCTGCAAAAGATGCCGGAGTAAAGTTAATTTTATATACCAGTTTGTTAAAAGCTGACACGTCAACATTGGGATTGGCCGGAGAACATTTGAGTACAGAAGATGCTTTGAAAAAGTCGGGAATTCCGTTTGTTTTATTGCGTAATGGCTGGTACACCGAAAATTATACAGGTTCGCTTGCAGATGTTATTGCTATGGGAACTTTGTATGGCAGTTCGTCTGACGGAAAAATTTCTTCGGCAACCCGCGAAGATTATGCCGGGGCAGCAGTTGCGGTTTTAACTACCGAAGGACACGAAGGTAAAGTATATGAACTTGCCGGAGATGAATCATTTACCATGAGCGAATTTGCCGCAGAAATTTCACGCCAGACTGATAAGAATATTCCTTACGTAAATTTACCCGTGGAAGAATATGCTCAGGCACTTATGAAAGCAGGTATGCCCGAGGCTTATGCTCAGTTTTTTGCCGGAACGCATGTCTCTACCGAAAAAGGCGATTTGTTTTATGCCGGCCATCAGCTTTCAAAACTTACAGGAAAGCCGACAACATCATTGAGCAAAGCTGTTTCTGATGCTTTGTCGCGAATCAAATAATAAAATCACCGTAAAAGTTTACAAATTTTGAAATATAAATTTGTA
>QKHS01000028.1 GCA_003249955.1 Bacteroidales bacterium
TAAGATCAAGATCGGCATCTGAGGGAATTACTTCTCCGGATGGGTGGTTATGTACTATAATTACTTTAACGGCTCCTTTTAAAATCGACATCCTGAAAACGTTCATTGGTTCCACGGTTGTGCTTTTTACTCCGCCTATGCTTATTAATTCAACAAAAAGCATTTTATTGACAGTATTTAAACCAACTAACCAGAAATGTTCTTTTTCTCTGTCCAGTTTGTTCTCACGTAACAATACTCTTTGCATTATCCCGAAAACATCGTCTGAGTTTGCAATTTTTATAAGGTCTTTGCCTGTAACTTTTATAGCCATGGTCTTATTTTCTTGTCTGTTACAAAGCTAAATATTTTTTTTTACAAATAAACAAAAATTGTGGGTAAGGAAAATTAGAGGTATGGCTTGATAAAATCTAAGAGTTCTCCACGTCAGTTTTCAATGACGGGGCGGGCTAGTCATATCTGACTGTCTCGTTGGATCGCCTTTTACTCCTTTGCAGTCGTGAGACCGCTAACGCTAAGTTCCAAATCGCTCAGTACCACAGCTCTTTACCGTAGCACCATTTGGTGATTTGCTTCCCCTGCCTGAACAGTGAAAGCAGTGGCTCAGCTTACAAATGCCCCACCATCTTATTTACAGCATGCAGAATTTTTTTTTTGCCGATATTCTGCTTCTCGACACACTATGCAAAGTAGGCGATTGCAGGCTTCAGACCTATCAAGCCGTTAAGAAGTTGAAGCGAGTTACAAACCTTGAAATTACTAGTGTTCCGTCTATCTTGCACACACATTATTATGGGCTGGCTATTTTATTTCTAATTTTTCATAGGAATCTACAAATTCACTTAATTCATCAATTGTTGTCCACTTTTTAAAACGGTCATGAATCAAATTGTCATTAAGAATACCTTCTAACACACTTTTAATTGAGGCATAATTTCCTTTTGTCTTTAGTTTTTCAATTGCATTTGAAGGTTTTCCAGAAGTGAGATTTTCATCGAAATTTGCGACTTCAAAATTTATCAATGATGCAAACACCTTTGAATATTCAGTCATATTATTTAAAATCTTATCATTATTTGTCCACGCAGGATTTGCAATTTCTTTCATCTCAATGTACTTCCTTCCGTCAGGCTCTTGCTTTGTTTGTTTTTTCAAGGTTTTCTTAGAATCTGTATCATGCAATACAAAATAGTCTTTCTTGAAATGATTTAAGATTTTCATTAAGGATGAGACTTGTACTTTTCCTCTTGCCCTTATTACCAACAAATCATCAAATGTATTATTCCCATTTTTCGATTCATTGTCCTTAATAAAATTGAACGCATTATATTCTGTGTCCCCTTCAACCAACAAAACTCTACCTCCAAAGAAAAATTCCATAACATGAGGGTCTATTAAATTTAACAGCTTCAAATTATCCTTTTCGTCGTCCGTAAATTTAATTTCGTCAGCGCTGTACAATGTTGTGGTTTCTATTTTAAAGTCGTTCTGTTTCTCAACTCTTACTATAGTTGTGTGGTCTTTGGAAAGGTCTATGAAATTCGGGGAATGCGTTGTTATCATTACTTGCCACAAATCATTTTCAGGAAGAGAATACAATACATTACATGCTTCTCGAATTGCTTTTGGATGAAGGCTTATTTCTGGCTCATCAATTAGCAATAAATGACTATCTGCTGAAGTAATTTTCTCAAGTTTTTTCTTGCCATTTTTAGCTTCATATCCCATCTCTGCTAACTTTTTTAGAACAGCCCAGAGAATAGTTCTTCTAGCACCACTTCCGTGATTAATTATTGGAAACAGTTTTTCACCTTCACCAAATCTTATTTCAATATCTTTAGGGTCAAATATTTGAAATGGGTCATCTTTTAATGCATCATCAATTGAAAACAGAAATTCATGATTCGGAATTATTTTTTTTACAATTTCTGTAATTTCATTCGAAATTTCTTTTACTTCTGTTTTGCTTATCTCTGTAAATTCCTGTTTTAGATTCTCAAATTTACCAACAAGTGTAGGGAAATCATCTTCTTGCTTTGTCGGTTTAAAAGATTTAATTTTCTCTTCTAAGACAGTATTAACAAGTTCTTTAATTGCATCAGATTGAATTTCAGGTGAATCAAATGTACTCACTCTATGAGGTTTTGGTCTTCTTGCTGAAGCTACATTATCTGTTGCCCATGGCATTCTCGGTTTATCATCTTTTGTCGCCCATCTATCTTCCGCAACCAAAAAACCAACTCTCTCAGGTTTATCTTTAGTGTTTAACCAAGTCCATTTTTCTTTTACTAAATATGTTTCATCTGATATTTTTTCACACCACAAATCGATTTTTGGAGCAGTATCTTTATCTACTTCAATGAATATCTCAACTTCTGGTAAATTATTAATATCGATATTGCAATCAGGAAAATCATCTACTGTTAATTTCTCACTATTTACGGCATATTCATAGGCTTTAAGTATTGTACTTTTCCCTGAATTATTACCACCAACTAGAATTACAATATCATTTAAATCAATATGAACTGGTTCTTTAATTGCTCGAAAATTTCGAACAATCATTTTTTTTAGTTTTGGATATTTACTCATAGTTAAATATTATGTAGGAACGTCTTCTTAGCTTGCACATAACGGCTCGAATATGCGTAGTGCGGGATTTCAAGGCTCTTCACTATCAAACCGCTACATTGTTTATTAATTGCTCTAATGCTCAAATTTACTAAATCGCCCCGCATTACGTATATTTATTGTTAACTGCTGCCATTTATTAAAAATCTAATAAAGGTTGTGTATGTATTATATAATCCTTTTCCCAAGCAAGTATTTTACCATATTTCACTTCAACATTTGGACTCTTAATAGATTTTGCAAAATCGGCTAAATAGTCATGAGGTGGATTAGGCTTAATTAGTTTCAAAAGTTCTTTACCTGAGTTACTATACACATATACAGGAATTTGAATTGTTGGTGTATTCGCTTTAACGTTTACTACAATAATAGTATCTCCTGATGTGTAAACATTTTGAATGTCTTTCGCCTGTTTTAGAATTTGATGATTAACGAAAGTCCCAGATTGTAAAAGTCCAGCCTCCACCATTAAAGAAATTTCACCATAAGTGATTTTATGTTTTTCACTTAATAACTTTTCATTTTTGCCTTTGAAAAGATAACATGAATTGCCTGTTGAAATTACAAAGTTTGCGATTTTCAAAAATGTATTTGCTTCTTTCTTTGATAAATTTCTAATTGTTTCAAGTGTTCTTAAGGAGTATGTTTTCGGTTGTTTAATTTCTCCAGCAAGTATTTTTCCCCAAAGAGTTTGCATTTCTTCATTAGATATATCTTCAACAATTCTAAAAAACCTTGTTGTCCAATCATCATCTAAAGGTTCATTATCAATTGGAGGTTCATTTTTTAATTCTTCTGCAGCAAATGAGGTTACACTTTCAATATTTTTCTGCTTTTTATATTCTTGAAAATCTAATCTTTCTTGAGTCCTTTCTGATATTGATGAATTATTAAAATCTATTGGTTGAAGTTCTTTTTGAGAACTAATTGCAATTTTTTGTTCTTTATATTCAATTCCACCAGTCTGTTGAAAATTTTCCTTAACGGCATCTGAAATAATCTTCATTTCTTTTGCTCTTGCTTCTGCAAGTTTTTCAATTTCGTAGGCTTTTGTATCAACATCTTTTCTGTCAAAATAAGGTTTTGATATTCTACCAACAGAATTTGTTACAATGTCAATTAATTTGTCTATTGGCAAGATTTTTCCAAGTCCTAAAATATCATCAAGTGGCATAAATATTTAATTTTAATTGTTCGTATCATCTATCTCATGGTTGCAGTTAACGATTGTATAACCACCATAATACTGGTTATTTTCCAATTAGTTAAACCTTTTACTATTTTTCATATAAGTTAATTACTCTTTTTTAACATCATGATTAATATTTTGTAAATATATGTAAAAGATTTTTACAATACATATATGAAAATATTTTATTGTCGGTTTTTATCCTTTTAAATTTCAATTTTTCAAAAAGATTGATGGATTACAATTTTTTTCAATGAAAAATTTGTGATTCCAAAGAGGTTGCTTTCAATGTTAAAATCAGGCAAATTTTAGTTCCCCGGTTTTTTATTTCCCCACTATGCTGCGAAAAAAGTTTTCGACGGTGTGATAAATAAAAAACCCATCGCTGCACGACGGGTTTTGATTCTGCGGAGAGAAAGGGATTCGAACCCCCGGTACCCGTAAGGGCACAACGGTTTTCGAGACCGCCCCATTCGACCACTCTGGCATCTCTCCTGTTTTACCGTGATCCGGTGCAAAAATAATAATTTCCGGTGATTATATTTAAATATTTATGCAATAAAATTTGTAAAAATCCCTTTAAAACAAAAAAGCAGCCTGTAAGACTGCCTTTTAAAATTTGTCGGGGTGAGAAGACTCGAACTTCCGACTCCTGGTCCCCCAGACCAGTACTCTAACCAACTGAGCTACACCCCGCAAATTGTGGTGCAAAAATAATAACAATTATTCTACTCACAAATTTTTTTTAGTCTGAGCAGCTTTTTGTCACGCGTAAAAAACAATGCCAGACTCCAGGCAGCCTGTCTAACGTATCAGGCAAAATTTCTTGAGGAAAGTTTTTCCGCGTTAAATAAAAAATCATAGCGAACAGATCACAGTTCACTGTTCACTGTTCACTGATTACTGATTACTGATTACTGATTACTGATTACAAAAACATCCAGGCCAAATAATTACTATTTTTATTCTTCTATTTGCGTAATCCTGTCTGTCACCACACTCCTTGGCTAACTACAGACTTTCCGGTTCCTGTTCACCGACAATTTACATTCATTAGCCGAAAATAATTAATCTTACAATAATGTTAAACATACTTTCGCGGCAAAACAGAAGTTATATATTTGCAATTTTATTTACAAAACTATGATGAAGAAAATACTGGTTACACTCTCAATTATTATCACCTGCAGCGGACTTTTCGCTCAGAAATACACAATCAGCGGATATATTAAAGACAAGTCAACCGGAGAAGAATTAATTGGAGCAAACATAGTTGTGGTCGAAACCAAAACCGGGACAACTACCAATACCTACGGGTTTTACACCATTTCCATTCCGGCAGGCACCTACCAGGTAAGTTTCTCTTTTATAGGCTATACCGAGATAACCAAAACAATAAATCTTAAATCGAACCAGACTATAAATATTGAACTCGAAAGTTCTGCATATATTACCGAAGAAGTTGTTGTTAGCAGCGAGAAAAAAAGCAATATTCAGGATAGCAAAATGAGCGTTGTAAAACTACCCGTAGAAACAGTAAAAGCATTACCGGCTTTTATGGGCGAAGTCGATATTCTTAAAACCATTCAGCTTTTACCCGGGGTACAATCTTCAGGCGAAGGAAATTCAGGCTTTTATGTTCGCGGAGGCGGCCCCGATCAAAATCTTATTTTACTTGACGAAGCAACCATTTATAATGCAGCACATCTGTTCGGTTTTTTCTCGGTATTTAATGCCGATGCCATAAAAGACATGGAATTATACAAAGGAGGAATGCCTGCCGAATACGGAGGCCGTGTAAGTTCTGTTATGGACATAAGCATGAATAACGGGAACATGAAAGAATTTCATGCGCAGGGCGGAATAGGAACAATAGCTTCACGCTTAACAGTAGAAGGCCCCATCCAAAAAGATAAAAGTTCATTTTTACTTTCGGCAAGACGCACATATATTGACGTACTGGTAAAACCTTTTGTAAAAGACTCTTCTCCCTTTAAAGGTTCAGGCTATCATTTCTATGATCTTAACGCGAAATTAAATTACAGATTTTCTGATAAAGACAGGCTGTTCCTAAGTGCTTACTACGGCGAAGATGTTTTTGATTTTAAAAGTACCGAAGCAAATTTCGGGATGAGCATTCCATGGGGAAACGGCATGGCCTCTTTAAGATGGAATCACCTGTTCTCAGACAAGTTCTTCTCCAACACAACACTTGTTGCATCAGATTACAAATTCAGAACAGAAATAAAAATGGAAGACCCCGAAGACGAAAACGGAGGATTTCAGTTTATTCAAAGCTCCGGAATAAGAGATTATTACTTAAAACAAGACTTCACATGGATTCCGAATCCAAAGCATACCGTAAAATTCGGGGCAAATTACATTTATCACATCTTCACACCAAACTCAGTAAGTGCAAAATTCGGCGATATAGTTTATGATGACACCGAAGGACGCAAACAATATGCACACGAAGCCGCAATTTACCTGGGCGATGATTACAAAATAAATGACAAACTGACCATTTATGCAGGAGTCCGCGGATCAGCGTTTATGCAGGTAGGAAAATTCACAAGATATGTAAAAGACGATTTGCTGATTCAGAATATAGACACCATTTACTACGAAAAAGGCGAAAAAGTTGCATTTTACAAATCATTTGAACCAAGAGCTTCGCTAAAATTCAGCCTTAACAGTAATTCGTCAATAAAAGCCTCATTTATGCAAAACAAACAATACGTCCACCTTGCATCACTTTCAGCATCCACCCTACCCACCGATTTATGGGTTCCGTGCAGCGATGTTGTAAAGCCACAGGGAGGCAGACAATATGCAGTAGGCTATTTCAGAAATTTCTTCAACGACCATTTCGAAACGTCCGTAGAATTATATTACAAAGACCTTTTCAACCTTATCGAATACGCAGACGGAGCACTTCCCGGCGACGATGTGGGAGACAATGCCGACAACTATTTTATTTTCGGTAACGGAAATTCATACGGGCTGGAATTATTTATAAAGAAACGCACCGGGCAATTCACCGGATGGATTGGCTATACATTGTCCAAAACCGACAGATTTTTTGATGCAATCGACAATGGAGCAACATTTCCTGCAAAATATGACAGACGGCATGATCTGTCAGTTACGGCAACCTACAAGATAAATGAAAAATGGACAGCCTCAGCCGTATTTGTATATGCAACCGGAAACACAACAACATTACCTATAGGCAGGTATATGATAGACGGGGATCTTGTAAACGAATACGGCACCCGTAATTCGTACCGTATGGACCCTTATCATCGTCTGGACATTTCGGTTACATGGATTAATAAAAAAACTGACAGATGGGAATCATCATGGAATTTCTCTGTTTACAATGTTTACAACAGAAAGAATCCATACTTTATATATTTTGAAAACGAAGGGAGTATCGCCGACGGGTCCTTTGTCTCAAAGGCAAAACAAGTATCACTGTTCCCGGTATTACCATCAGTTACATGGAATTTTAAATTTTAATATAAAAAAAGGTGACTTCGGCTACGCTCAGTCACCTGAGTATCCGTTGAGTGAGCGTAGTCAAAGACAACAAAAATAAAAAGGAAAAATGAAAATGAAAAACAAAGCATCTGTAATTTTCAGTTTATCGGCAATAATTCTCCTTGCTGTTTCGTGCGAGAAAGATATAAGCGTTGACATGCCACGTCCTGACGAAAAACTAATTGTTGAAGGCATAATTGAACTGAATGAATATCCTGTTGTTTTTTTAACAAAAAATGCTGCATATTTTGATGTCGTTGATACAGCCGTGGTTACCAACTCTATAGTTTCCGGTAATCAGGCACAGGTAATTGTAAGCAATGGAATTATTACCGACACTCTTACTCCGCACACATTTACAAAATGGCCATATAACGGATATTACGGGACAAAAATAAAAGGAGAAATAAACGGAACCTACAGCCTTAAAATTATATACAACGAAAACGAATATACTTCAACAACCTTTATTCCCGATACAGTAGCCATTGACTCGGTGTGGTTCGACAGATTTACAGGTTCAGACAGTCTCGGATTTCTGAACATAAACTTCAGAGACCCTGTTGAAAACGGAAACTACTACAGCCTTCTAACCAGGGTACATCAATATCAAAACTGGTTTTACAGGCCATATTTCGGGTCTCACATAGCCGATGACAAATTAGGAAACAATTCCGAATTCTCATATTCACCGATTTCAAAAGGATATGAAAGAAATGCTTTCTTCAATAATTTCTCGGATGGAAATGAAGACATCTACAAAACCATAAGTTTCTGTATCGGTGACACAGTTTCGTTAAAGCTATCGACAATAGACCAGATTAGCTACAACATCTGGAGTTCATGGTACCGAAACCAGGCCACCAACGGTAATCCGTTTACAAATCCCGCAACTGTACTTACGAACATAGAAGGCGCGCCGGCCAACGGATACTGGATGGGTTACGGATCATACATAAGAACCGTACATATTACCGATTCGGCCGGCATTGAAATTATCATGTAAT
>QKHS01000025.1 GCA_003249955.1 Bacteroidales bacterium
GTTTTAAATTTTTAATAATTATTGTTAAATAATTCCCATGGTGTTTAAACTTTAATATTATATTGTTTAATATTTTAGTTATGACAATAAAATAAATATAAAAGTAATTAAAATGTTTTATATGTGTATATATTAATTTTTTAATGTTTTCAACTATTAGATTTGTTATTTAATTTACTAAAAGTGTATTAAAAATTATCAAATATAAAAATTTAGTTTGTTATAAAAAAATTATTTTTAATAAATAACAGAAATAAAATACTATTTAAATTGTAAATAACAATATTTAAGGTTATAAAATATAAATGGTATAGATGAATATGAGATTTAAATAATACTTTAATAAAGTTTTTTGGAGATAGTTTAAATCTGGCAAGAGTAAAGCTTTTAAATTTGTTTTCAAGTGCCTTGTATTCAGTCAGAACAGTTTGATTTGAAAGGTTTGTAATATGTCTTGAGGATATGTTCCTTCAAATTAAAATCATTATTAAATTGCCAGAATGTGGTTTAATTTATTTCTAAAAAGCTGATTTCTATAAATGATGGGATGGCAAAAAAGTATTTATTTAGTTTTTCAATCAATAGCAATTTCTTTAACCAGATAATTGCTTATTTGTAGAGGCTTGCAAATAGAAAAATTATTTCCCAGTTAAACACTGAGCGCATTGAAATCATAATAATTTAAAAGATAAAATTAATTCGTATTTTGTGAATAATAAAAAACTATCGGATTAAAGATATTCTTTGGTCTTCTTAATCAACTCTCCGTCAACACCTATAATCTCAGCTATCCTGATTGCTTCTGCAGGAACTTTATCATCTGTAACTTTCTCAAGAGAATAATCCATAAAATCGTTTATGTTTTCGACTGTTATTTTTGATGCCACGGTAGTTTCTTTAAGTCCCTTTACCCGCAGACGGCGGCAATCGGATTTTATTCCGCTGTAATGGGTGGTTATAAGCGAACTTACTTTAAGTTCTTTCATCATCTGAGTAAATGCACTAACAAGGGCTTTCCCTTCGTCAGGATTGGTAGTTCTGGCAAGTTCGTCAACTAAAGCCAGAATTTCTTTGCCGGATTTTGCTTCGGTTATTATTTTGTTAATATTAAGCATTTCTACAGCAAATGACGAAAGACCGTTCATTTCATTCTGATTATCTCCAACACTCAGAATAATTTCGTCAACAGGTTTTATTTCTGCTTTTGTTGCAGGAACAAAAAAACCGAACTGAAACAAATACTGGCTTAAGGCTACTGTTTTAAGTAAAACGGTCTTTCCCGACATATTGGCTCCTGTTATTAACGTCGGGTTATTATTTATTACAATGTCAATTGCCTGAAAATCTTTATTCTGTTGCTGTAATTTTTCTTTTATCTGCGGATTGAAAACCCCGGAATAAGATGTCCCTTCTGCTGAAATCTTCGGTTCGCAAAAACTGTATTCAACAGCCATTACAGATTTTGCAATCAGGATATCGAGGTTTGCCAGTTGATTTATATTGTAGGAGAGGAGAGAAGCAAATTTTGTGAGCTTTTTTGACAGATCAGCTCTGATTTTATCCTCAATATCAATGCATTCCTGCCGGTGTTTTTCAGATGCTGCCGGATCATCAGTATTGTTCTTTAATTTTCGCAGCCGGGCAAGTTCTTCGTCATAATCAGAATAAATATAGAACGAAGGAATTCCGGTTTTTTCCGGGTCCAGAATATCAATTACTTCTGTTAAATCGTGAAGCATTATAGTATAAAATCCCGAAGCTTGTAAAAGTCTATTAATCTGTTGTGAAATAAGACTGAATTTTTTTATTTCAAATAATTCAATGTCATCCAAAACCCGCGACATCTGAAGGTTTTTTATTGTGGCATTAATGTCATTTATTTCATAAAGCAGGTGTACTGATTTTGTAAGGCAATCCGAATTGTTTTTGTCTTTTACAAAGTTGAAAGTCTCCGATAAATTACCAAGTGCATTTTTTAATTCAAATTCTTTGACCAGGAAAACGGAATTAAGCAGTTTATTCCGGCCGATACCTGAATTCAACTTAAGATTTTCGTAAATAAACCTTAGTCCGCTCACTTCGTTGATATAGTTTCTTAGTGTTTTCACAGGCATTCTGATTTAATGTCATAAACAGGGATTCCAAGGCTTTTATTTAATTCTCCGCATAATTTTGAAGAATCCAGAACATAGCCTTCGGGAGATACAGGGTTAACACAAACAGCAATAAGCTTTGTTTTAAGAAGTACCTTAAGTTTCCCGCCTTTATTAATATAGGCTGCATATTTTTCGGGGCTGACAAAAATTTTGGTAAAATCTTTAACTATTATGGTTGTATCACATATGCTGTTTTGTATTCTTAAGACTTCAAGTAACTTATCAGTAATAATACCGCTTACAAAAATTGTTGTCCCGAATTTATAAAGTTTATCTTTCGATTTTTCCAACAGAAGAGTTGATTTAATATCCAGATCATGAATAGTATTCTCTTTGTCAATTGCCCATAAGCCTGATTCTTTTGCCAGAAGTTCATCGTTTATGTCCGAATCAAATTTTTCAAGATTTATAAGTTTGTAAACAAAAGCTGTTTTTTTTACAAGCCCGCTGATATTTGCCGACAAAGCTGCACCGGTAGTTAAAATAATACTTTCGGTAACCGAGGGCGAACCTGTACTTTTTCTTGATAATGCACCGTCAACAAGTATTGTGTCGATGTCATAATTCTGCAATTCCGCAATAACCTGTTTTAACCAGACAGTGTCAGACGGTCCGGAAAAAATTACTTTCCCGCTGTCTTTTGCCCTTGCAGTAATTAATCTTCCCAATGCGGTCTGCCGGTTTGAAATATTCAGGATTTCTGATGTAATAAGTCTTTGCTTGTAATGCTTTTCGGATGTTACAAAAACAACTCCTTCTGATATTTCTATTTCCGGTTTGGGAGTTTCCGTAACCTGGTCAACGCTTTCACCATCAATGCCGATTGAAGTTATTGCAATTTTTTTATCATAGTCCTTAAGCCTTTTTATGATATAGTTAAGACATTCGGTTTTGCCGGTATTCTTCTCCATACCAACAATTGAAAGGCTTTTGTAGTTTAATATATCATCAATGAACGGCACGGTTTAAGGTTAAATTATAAATTACAATATTCAGGTATGTTATTGACTACGCTCAGTCACCGGACTATACGTTGACTGAGCGTAGCCGAAGGCAACAATACTCCGCACTCCCTACTGGTGTCTTTTCTTTCTCGAAAGCCCTTCCGGCTCAAGAGAGAGTCTGTCTCCTCTCAAAAGAGAAGCAACACCTTCATTGTTATCTTTATTTTTACAATCTTCGCAATCGCAATTGTCAACATAATCGGTAGGCTCAGTATAAGTTGTGATAACGCCTTCGAAGTTACGAAGGACAACCTTACCAGGGCTTTGTGATATTACATAGGTTGGCATAACCGGAGTTTTACCTCCTCCGCCCGGAGCATCAACAACAAAAGTAGGTACTGCATAACCGGATGTGTGACCACGAAGATTTTCGATAATCTCTATACCTTTTGAAACCGGGGTTCTAAAATGTTCCAGTCCCATTGACAAATCGCACTGGTAAATATAATAAGGGCGAACACGTATTTTTACAAGATCGTGAACGAGATTTTTCATTATGGAAACACAATCGTTAACACCGCGAAGCAAAACAGATTGATTTCCTAAAGGAATGCCGGCATTTGCAAGTTTTGCACATGCTTCAGCAGCTTCAGGAGTTATTTCTTTTGAATGATTAAAATGTGTATTAACCCAGATCGGGTGATACTTTTTCAGCATATTAACCAAATCGTCGGTAATACGTTGTGGACAAACAACCGGAGTGCGTGTTCCGATGCGGATAATCTCGACATGAGGAATAGCTCTTAGTCTTTGTATTATTGATTCCAGCATTTTGTCCGAAACCATTAATCCGTCGCCTCCTGATAATAATACATCGCGTACCTGAGGTGTTTTTGCAATATAATCAATAGAACGCTGGATTCTGTCGGACGGAGATTCTCCGTCAGTTTGTCCGGCAAATCTGCGGCGTGTGCAGTGACGGCAATACATTGAGCACATGTCGGTTATAAGAAACAGAACTCTGTCCGGATAACGGTGTGTTAAGCCTGGAACAGGAGAATCTTCATCTTCGTGCAAAGGATCTAAAAGATCTGCTGCCGACTGATGTGTTTCGGCTCCTGTCGGGATTGCCTGTTTACGAACAGGACATTTGCGATCGTCAGGATCTACAAGGCTTAAATAATAAGGAGTAATTGCCATTCTTAAAGTTTGCAATGATTTTGCAACACCTTCTTCCTCTTCGGCAGTAAGATTTATATATTTTTTTAATTCGTCCAGAGTTTCGATGCGGTTTTTTACCTGCCATTTCCAGTCGTTCCATTGTTCGTCAGTGACATTCGGAAACATTCTTTTTCTTCCTTCGCTCATCATATCAGTAAAGTATTTTAAACATATAATTTTTCAAATAATCCTCTTATTTCCGGCGATTCTCTCAGAATGTTAAGTGTAAGATCTGCATGACCTTTTGCATATCCGTTACCAACAATAAGATTTATGTCTTTCCCGATTCCTTCTGCTCCCAGAGCTGCTTTTGTGAAAGAAGTTGCCATAGAGAAGAAATAAATAAGACCTTGTCCTTTTGTGATAAGAATAGAAGTCATTTCTGTGCTCGGAACGTTAACATTGTTGATAACAACTTCGCAGCCTCTTTCGCCTGTAATTGCAGTAACTTTACCGTAAACTTCCATAACATTTGTTGCATCGGCCACTATTACATGGTGAGCAAGTTTCATGTCAATTATCCGCTGAGCATTTTCAGCAGAATATTCCACTACAATAACTTTACCGTGAGGTCCTACATTTTTCATTGCCTGATAACAGCATAAAACACCGGATTTTCCCCCACCGCCTATAATACATACGGTGTCACCTTCTTTAACAAGACGGTCAACCTGTGCCGGTGCGCCTGCAACATCAAGAGCCGCAAGAGCAAGTTTTTCAGGTAAATCGTTTGGTAAAACGGCAAAAATTCCGCTTTCAAATAAAATTGCTTCTGCTTTTACATCAACCTGATCGTGTTCGGCTTCGAGCTTTACAATTTCGTGTATTTTTAAAGGAGTAAGCGATAAGGAAACCAAAGTTGCAATTTTATCACCAACTTTCAGTTTTCTATCAGGAAAGTTCGGTCCGATTTCTTTCACTGTTCCTATAAGCATTCCGCCAGATCCTGTTACAGGATTTTGCATTTTCCCACGTTCGTCAACAATGGAAATAATCATATTTTTCATTTTCTCAGCATCATCACTGCATGCCTGTCTGATTTGAGTATAGCTTGCCGAGTCAATGTTTAGTGTTTTAACGTCAATTAAGACTTCATTATCATAAATACTCATAGTGTTATCCAACTTCTGAGCCGGTTGAGGTAAAGTTCCTTTTGGTTCAATAACTCTATGAGTTCCGTATCTGCATCCTTTGTTCATTCTTTATTCTTTTTTGTATTTGATATTCCCGGTGTTTATTGCGGGAGCTATAATTTAAATAAACCCACGCGGGTGTCTCGCGCGGGGTTATGTTATGTTCAGAATTTTAAACTGAAAATGTAGCTTATGCGTACAATTCAGTAAAAATCTTTCTTAGTTTTTCGCTTTCCTGCAAAAGTGCCAGAGTTATTTCAGCATGTCCTTTTGTGTATCCGTTACCAACAATCATGGTTACATCACTTCCAACACCTTCAGCTCCCAAAGCAGCTTTTGTAAATGATGTTGCCATTGAGAAGAAATAAACCAAACCTGTATCTTTTGTACAAAGAATGCTGGTCATTTCAGTGTCAGGAATATTTACATTGTTGATTGTAATATCTGCCATTTCTCCGTTTGTTAATTCTTCCATTTTTTCGAGAATTTCAACCGGCTGTGTAGCATCAGCAGCAAATACATAGTCGCAGAAACCTAATTCCATCAGACGTTTTGTACTTTTTTCGCTATGGCATAATCCGATTACTTTTCCGGTAACACCTGCACGTTTTTTTGCTTCATAGCAACACAACATACCTGATTTTCCGCCTGCACCTATAATTAATACTGTATCCCCCGGTTTAACAAGTTTTGCAGTTTGAGCCGGAGCTCCTGCAACGTCAAGAGCAGAAAGAACGAGTCCTTCCGGCATGTCTTTAGGAATTTTTGCATAAATACCGCTTTCGAACAAAATTGCTTTACCATCAATGTCAACCTGATCAATTTCAGGACGAATGTCTTTAATTTTGTCAATTCTGAGCGGAGTAAGTGATAATGAAACCAATGTTGCTATTTTATCACCTTCTTTTAAATCAATTTTTCCTTTAAGAGCATCACCGATTTTTTCAACAGTACCTAATAACATACCTCCCGAACCTGTAACCGGGTTGCGGTGTTTTCCCTGTTTTTCAACAATTCCCATCATGATTTCAGCAATTTTTGCTTTATCTCCGCCAGCTTGTTCTTCAATCTGGGTAAAGCTTGCCGAATCAACATTTAAGGTCTGAACATCAATAAGGATTTCATTATCCCATATTTCGTCCATATTGTTATCTATTTTGTTTGCCGGTTGTGGTAAAACACCTTTAGGCTCAATCACTCTGTGAATCCCGTATTTGCTTCCTTTTTTCTGCATTTCTGAAAATGTTTAAATATTAATAACTTGTTTTTATTTTTGTTTTAATCCCAAAATTTCTCTTGCTTCTTTTGGCGTTGCTATTTCGCGTCCAAGCTCTTTTGCCATTCTTACAACTTTTGCAACTAATTCTCCGTTAGATTTTGCCAAAACTCCTTTGGAAATAAAAACATTGTCTTCAAAACCAACTCTTACGTGTCCTCCGTCGATTATTGCAGCCATTGCCAGCGGGAACTCGTAGCGGCCTATTCCTGCCACAGTATATGTTGCGCCTGCCGGAATACTTTCGCGGAGAAACAGAAAATCTCTTAATTCTCCTGATATTCCGCCGTTTACACCCATTACAAAATCAAAATGCATTGGCAGGTTTATAAAGCCTTTTTTCTGAAGTCTTAAGGCCATGTCAATCATTGATTTGTCAAAACATTCCAATTCCGGTTTTATCCCTCTTTCAATCATTCTCTGACCAAAATATTTGATTGTGTTTTCAGTATTTGTAAAAACATCATCTCCTCCAAAATTACATGTTCCGCAATCCAAAGTTGCCATTTCGGGGACTAATTCGGTTGGTTGTAATCGCTCGTCATTTGTCATACCAACAGCACCACCTGTAGAAGGCTGGATTATTACATCAGGAATTTCTGCATGGATTGCATCCATAACTGCTTTAAAACGGTTTTTGTCCTGAGTGGGAGTACCGTCATCAGTTCTTACATGAAGGTGAATTATACTTGCACCTGCATCATAAGCTGATTTCGCTTCTCTTACACATTCTTCTATAGTGTACGGAACTGCAGGATTATGTTCTTTTAAAACCTCGGCTCCGCAAATTGCTGCTGTGATAATAAGTTTTTCCATATTACTTTAAGTTTTATGAATCCGCAAAATGACAAATTACTTTGTTTTAATCAACGGCGGCTTCTTTGTTTAATTACATATATTTTTTAATTTCTCTGAAAGATTCGTCTATCATATCGGCAGCATGCATAATATCTTCATCCGAGTGACGATAAGCGATATAACCGTGATGATAAGGTTGCAGGAATACTCCGCGACGTATAAGCTCGGTGTAAAATGCCGGACGAAGTTTTTTGTAACGGCCTTCTGAATCTTTATTAAAGGTAATAAACGGCATCAAAGGAACTCCTGATATCTCTACGTCAAAGCCACAGTTTTTTGCAATTTCGTCAAGTCTTGCACCAAACATATTCCCTTTAACTTTGATTTTGTCAAGAATATTATCTCTTTCTAATATTTCGATGGTTTTTAAAGCAGCAGTTTGTTCGAGGCTGTTCGGGAAAAATGTCGAAGAAAGAAATACCTTATCGGCCAGCACTTTCATATATTGTTCCTTGCCAACAACAGCTCCGATAGGATATCCGTTTGCCATTGCTTTTCCGAAAACGGAAAGATCAGGTGTAACTCCGAAAACTTTCTGAGCTCCGCCAAGATCAAATCTGAATCCGCTACGGATTTCGTCAAAGATTAAAACTGTTCCGTATTTGTCAGCTAAAGCACGAACGCCTTCAAGAAATCCCGGTTTTGGCATCTGAACTTTTTCTGCAAGAGGGTGTCCGACAGGAGTGATAATAATTGCAGCCATGTCATCACCGTGCTGTTTCATAATATCTTCAAGTTCCTCAAGATTGTTATAATGGAACTCATAAGTGTCTTCCCACAGCTTTTTAGGAATCCCGCCTTTTACTTCTACGCACCAGTCATGCCAGCCATGGTAACCACAACGAACTACTTTTGTTCTTTCTGTATTGGCACGGGCAACACGAACTGCAACAGAGGTTGCATCAGATCCTGTTTTTACAAAAACTGCCATTTCTGCCGAAGGAATAAGTTCAATCAGTTTTTCAGCAAGCTTATTTTGAACTGGCTGGGTTAGTGAAAAACAAAAACCTTTATTGCGCATCTGTTCGATTACAACATTGTCGATTTCTTCTTCGCAATGCCCCATGATAATAGGACCATAGGCGCAAAGCATGTCAATATATTCATTACCATCCACGTCGGTAACTTTACCTCCTTTTGCCCTGTCGAAATAAATAGGATATTCTCCCGGTACGAAATTGTAAGGTCTTCTGATACCGGCTATTGCACCAGGAATAATCTTAAGTGCTTCAGCATACATTTTTTCTGACAAGTCTAATTTTAGTTTTTGTGACATAAAGCCTCCTTATTTTAATGTTATTTAGTTTTAAGCTTTTACAATATAATCCACGAATAACGCCTGTGTATGAATGTTTTCCATAGGAATATCCCCTGTTTTAACAATTTCTTTTGCTTCAACAATTACTGTGTCAGCAGCGGTAGCCATCATAGGATTAAAATTTTGAGTAGTTCCTTTGTAATAAAGGTTTCCGGCTTCGTCAGCTATGCTGGCACCAATTAAAGCCAGATCTGCACGAAGAGCGGTTTCCAGTAAATAATCTTTTCCTTCAACATTAATTATTTGTTTCCCGTTCTCAACTACAGTACCTAACCCTGTCGGAGTCAAAACGCCTCCCAGGCCAGCTCCGCCACAACGAATGCGCTCAATCAGTGTCCCTTGCGGTACAAAAACCACTTCTATTTCCTTGTTGTTTAACTGTTCAATTGTAGATGTATTTGTTCCTATATGAGACGCTATAACTTTTTTTATTTGTTTATTTGAAATGAGCAAGCCGATGCCTTTGTCTGCAAATCCTGTGTCATTACAAATAACAGTAAGGTTTTTTACATTTTTCTTCACCAATTCAGCCATCATTGCATTCGGAGTCCCTGCAGACATAAATCCGCCAATCATAATTGTCATCCCATCTTCAACCTTTGAAATGGCTTCTGCCATTGAAATAATTTTGCTCATATATGTGTTTTTTATTTAATTTTTCCTGAGAAATAAAATTCCCCAAAGCTATAGAAATAAGATGTAAAAAAAAAATATATCCGTCATTTTATTTTGAGTTGAAAAATAAAACTGATGCATAATCAATGTAAAAGTTGAATTAAAAATAAATTCTTAATTTTGTCGTTAACTTTTATTTATTTATGAAAAACTTCAGCGTTGTCATTATAACATTTAACGAAGAAAAAAACATCGGAAGATGTTTGGATTCTGTTCGTGATCTGACTGATGATATTGTTGTGGTTGACTCGGGGTCAACCGATGGCACTGCTGAAATTTGCAGTCGTTATAAGGTACGCTTTGTACACCGGGAATTTGATGATTACAGCTCTCAGAAAAATTTTGGGAATGAACTTGCAGGATATGATTATGTTTTCTCAATTGACGCCGATGAATGTTTGTCAGAAGAACTTAAAAAGTCAATATCTGCAATTAATCTTACAGGAGTTAACCGTGCATTTTCTTTTAACCGGTTGAATCATCATTGCGGAAAACCGATAAGGTACGGGGGCTGGTATCCTGATAAAAAAATAAGAATATGGAACAGGCATTTCGGCAAGTGGACGGGAAAGATACATGAGACGATTAATTTTACCGGTAAACCTGAAATTATACATTTGGCAGGAGATTTTTTACATTTTACCTATAATTCACGTGAAGAGCATGTAAATCAGGCGAAGAAATTCGGGTTGCTTAATGCCATGAAGGATTTTGAAAACGGGAGAAAAGTGAGTGTTTTCAAGGTTTATCTGGCACCGTTATTTCGTTTTGTGTCTGTGTATTTTTTGAGATTAGGGTTCCTGAATAGGGGTATAGGTTTTTTTATTGCAAAAATTACTGCCCGTGCAACCTTTCTGCGTTATAAGGAGTTATATAAATTGAATTATGAAATAAATAAAAAAAAAAATAAAAATTAAAAAAATAATATCTATTTTTGTGCTACAAGTTTATTATTGGAAATTAAATAAATGTTAATTTAAATTTAAAGTGTTATGAGAAAATTTACAATTTTAATGGCTTTGGTTGCTTTGACGACTTATGCAATGGCTCAGGTAGAAATGGGTTATGCATATGAATCCGGCAAGTCTCAGACCAAAAAAGCTGACATCAGCTCAACAAAATCTACACCTGCATGGCAGGTGACATTCGAAGAAACTCCTGCAGTTTGGACATTTGGTAATATTACCGGTACAAAATCATGGGCAGTTTCAGATACTACTCCTACAAACGGATTCTCCAGTTCTTCTTATGGCGGCCCGGTTCCTCCACTATGGATATACATGGGATGGAAATACGTTCATGACTATTCTGAGTCAGGAGGCAATTTTGCATGGATTGACGGAATCTCAGATCTTTTAGGATTACTTCCTGCTGAAGTTTGTGATTCTTATATTCAATTTGATGGTATTGATCTTTCTGGTGTTGCAAACCCTAAATTGACTTTCTATCAGGATTATAAAGCATTAAATGCTGCATATTCTTATATTGATTTTAGTGTAGACGGCGGTACTACATGGACAACTGTTGAAATTAACGAAGAAGTTGAAGGAAATGCTTATGGCGCAGACCTTTTTGAATTCGTTGCTACTCCTTACATTGCTAATCAGGCTAATGTTTCTATCAGATTCAGATGGCAAACTACTGAAAATGTTATCAGTGGTTATGGTTACGGATGGCAGATTGATGATATAACTATTTCTGATAACCCTGATTATGATCTTAAATTTACTGACGGCAGAATGAATTTCTATCAATATGAAGATTATACTGTAGCAGGTAGTGAAGATTATTATCATATAAGTTCTCATTATGGAAATATTCCACAGATTCAGTATGATTCTGAATTTGCACTATCATGGTTCAATGTGACTTTGAAAAATCTTGGTAATATTACAATTACTCCGGATGTTAAAGTTCAGGTTTTTGACCCTAATATGAATGAGATTTTTACAAATACAGTAGCCGGAGTTCCTATGGCTACTTCAGACAAAGATACTGTTGATCTTGTTGAAACTGATTTTGCTCTCGGAGCTTCTCCGGCTTTAGGTAAATATACTGTTGCATATACAGTTATGGTTCCTGGTCAGGAAGATGCAAACCCTGCAAATAATTCTGACACCACTTATTTTATTATTACCGAAAGTTATTTTGGTCGTGATATTGACAGAACATCAGCTTATACTAGCCCAAGTTCTTGGTTAGACGGAGGTATTGATGGTGAAATGATTGGTGTTGATTACCTTTTCTTATTCGAAGATGAGATTACTTCTATGGATGTATTCATTAACGAAAACTCAACAGTCGGAACTTCAATTATCGGTCACGTTATGCAATATGACGCAGGAGCAGATGATTATGTTGACATAGCTACTTCTTCATTGATGGAAATTACTGAGGAATCTCTGGGTCACTGGATGAATATTGAATTTACCGATCAGGTTAATGTGCTTTTCGAAGAAGGTGAAAGTGCTAAGAATATCAGAGCTGCCATTGAATTCTATTATGGTACTGAAGATAATGATATTTGGATTGGTTATGATCCTACAGTACCGGTAAGTTTCTGGGGAACTAAGTGGAAATTATTATCAGGATCAAATGCTAATACTTGGGTTTCTATTACTAACTGGAGTGCCGGTGGTTTAAATATTCACCTTAATCTTAATGGTTTTGTTTTTGAAAATGGTACTGCTGTTAATAGCAATGTTATGAGTAATGTTAACATTTATCCTAACCCAACTTCAAGTGCATTAAATATCGAAAATGTTGAAGGTTCTGAAATTCAGATTATTAACATGATGGGTCAGGTTGTTGAAAATATTGAAAGAGCTAACATGGTTAACACTGTAGATATGAGTAAATATGCTAACGGTACTTATTTTGTTAAAGTTATCAATGGTAACGAAGTTTCTACTCACAAAGTTAATTTGATGAAATAATTTTCATAAAAACAGATATTAAAGAGGTCTCTGAAAGAGGCCTCTTTTTTTATGCTTTGATGAAAAAAGAAATTAAAAATTTCAGTAGTCGGATTTTGTAGCTACTAATCTAAGGTTTGGGTTTTGTTTTTATAGTATTTATTTTCTGGTTTTAAGCAGTTTCTCGTAAGCATACATTTCATCACGAAGTCTTGCAGCTTCTATAAAATCAAGTTTGGCCGCCGCAGCTTCCATTTGCTTTTTAGTGTTTTTTATGGTTTTCTCAAGAGCACCTGCACTCATATATTGCACAACCGGATCTGCTGCAATACTCTGTTCAATTTCAATACTATACTCAGGATATTCAGCAACTTTCTTTTGTCCGATAATATCACGTTGGGCTTTTATAATCTGAGTAGGAGTAATATTATTGTCTTCGTTGTATTTTAATTGTTTTATTCTTCTGCGGTTTGTTTCATCAATAGTTCTTTGCATAGAACCTGTGATTTTGTCCGCATACATAATAACTCTGCCATTAAGGTGTCTGGCAGCACGGCCTGCTGTTTGTGTAAGCGATCTTTCAGAGCGAAGGAAGCCTTCTTTATCGGCATCAATAATAGCTACCAGAGACACTTCCGGTAAATCTAATCCTTCTCTTAATAAATTAACACCAATCAAAACATCGAAAATTCCTGAGCGCAATTCTGAAAGAATCTGAACACGTTCAAGAGTGTCAACATCTGAATGAATATATCTGCATCTAACCTGAAATTTAGTGAGATATTTGGTGAGTTCTTCTGCCATTCTCTTTGTCAAAGTGGTAACAAGGACTCTCTCATCTTTTTCGGCTCTTATATTAATTTCATGCATTAGGTCGTCAATCTGGTTCAGCGAACTTCTCACTTCAATTATTGGGTCCAATAGTCCTGTCGGTCTTATTACCTGTTCAACAATAATTCCTTCCGATTTGTTGAGTTCGTAATCTGCAGGGGTTGCACTTACATAAATGGTCTGATTCATTAAAGATTCAAATTCGGGAAACTTCAAAGGTCTGTTGTCAATAGCAGAAGGTAATCTGAAACCATAATTTACAAGATTTTCTTTTCTTGACCTGTCACCTCCATACATAGCTCCGATTTGAGAAATGGTTACGTGGCTCTCATCTATAACTGTAATAAAGTCTTTGGGGAAATAATCAATAAGGCAAAACGGTCTTGATCCGGGACTTCTTCCGTCAAAATATCTCGAATAATTTTCTATTCCGCTGCAATGCCCAAGCTCACGAATCATTTCAAGATCGTAGGTTACTCTTTCTTTAAGCCGTTTTGCCTCAAGAGGTTTTCCTATACTGTTAAAATATTCCACCTGAGCCATCATATCATCCTGAATGTGTATAATAGCCTGTTTTATTCTTTCTTTTGTCGTTACGAAAATGTTTGCAGGATATATTTTTGCAGTTTCAAGGTTTTCTATTCTTGATCCTGAAAAAGGTTCGAAAGTATAAATCTCTTCAATTTCATCATCCCAGAAAATAACCCTTACTGCAATATCATGATACGCAAGAAATATGTCAACGGTATCTCCTTTGACTCTGAAACTCCCGCGTTTAAATTCCAGATCTGAACGAAAATAAAGAGAATCTACAAGATGCCTTAATAAAATATCTCTGCCGTATTTCTGCCCGGTTTTGATTTCCAGAGTATTTGAATGAAAATCCTCAGGATTTCCTATTCCATAGATACATGAAACAGAACTTACAACGATAACATCCCTTCTGCCTGATAATAAAGCAGATGTTGCACTTAACCTGAGTTTTTCTATTTCATCATTAATTGCCAGATCTTTTTCAATGTAAGTATCTGTTACCGGCATGTATGCTTCAGGCTGATAATAGTCGTAATAAGAAACAAAATATTCGACTGCATTTTCAGGAAAGAATTCTTTAAATTCTGAATAAAGTTGGGCGGCCAGTGTTTTATTATGACTTAATATCAGAACAGGTCTGTTTATATTTTTTATAACATTTGCGATAGTGAATGTTTTCCCGCTACCTGTAACACCTAACAATGTTTGATGAGCTAATCCGGCAAATATTCCATCGCTTAATTGCCTTATTGCTTCTGGCTGATCTCCTGTTGGTCGGTATTCTGATATTAGTTTATAGTCCATGAATCCTCTTGGTATTAAAACATGCAAAATTATTATTAATAAATAAAAAATGTGTTATATTGCAAAAAAAATCAGGTATGAAGAAAGTTATACTGGTATTGTTATTTTCATGGTTGGGTAATTATATTTTTTCACAAACATATCTTCTTCTGAAAGACAGATATTTTTCATTGTCAGAAGAAGGAACAGATTATTACAATAAAAATCTTTGCAGTTCTTTCGATCTTACGGATTCCGAATATTGGCCTCCGGTTTATCAACAAACAGACTGGGTATGCAATCAGGTTGCAGCATCATATTATATGATGTCATATGAAACAAACCTGAAAAAAGATATTAGTTCTCATGTTATACAAAATCTTTTTTCTGTTTATTTTCCCTGGAATTTTGGTAATGGAGGGCATGGATGGTATGGCGATCATTATATTATAACAATGGAAATGATGAGGGATTTTGGAGTGCCTCATTTAACACAAAGTCCGGCAGATATAGTTGCTGATAGTGCTATGTGGATGTCCGGTTATGATTTGTACTATGAGGCGATGCATAATAAAATTGAAGATTATTACGGAATAAAAGTTAATACAGCTTCCGGTATTACAACTTTAAAATCATGGATATATGATCATGGCGGAGGTGAGCCAGGAGGGACTGCAACATTCCTTGCAAATATAGCAGAGAATGGAGATGCCCACTTTGCAGCAGGGACACCTGAATCAGGAGCTTATGTAATTACCAGATGTGGTAATGACGCTCTTCATGCGCGGACTATAGTTGGTTTTAATGATGATGTTTGTTATGATTATAACAATGATGGCCAATATACAAATGATATTGATATTAATGCAGATGGGGTAGTTGATGTCCGTGACTGGGAGAAAGGCGGTTTTAAAGTGGCAGAGAGCTTTGGGCCGACATGGCAGGGCGAAGGATATTGCTGGATAATGTATAAAGCAATGGCTGATGAATATGGTAATGGAGGAATTCTTAATAACGACGTACATGTTATAATTCCTAAAACAGAATATGAGCCTTTGCTTACTGTAAAGTTTGAGATAAAGCATTCTTCCAGAGAAAAAATAAAGATAAAAGTTGGTATTAGTTCTGATCCTGATGCAGATACATATGAATATGTAAAGGAGTTCCCTGTTTTTAACTATCAAGGTGGAAATAAGTATATGAAAGGAGGATTAACAGAAGAAGACAAGACTTTGGAGGCAGGACTGGACATTACTTCTTTGCTTGAGTATTTTAATGAAGAATCTTGTGCAAAAATTTTTCTGATTGTTGAAGAATATGATAATAATGATGTGTTTGAAGGACATATTAATCATTTTTCAGTTATTGATTATTCGGGATCATCTGCACATGAGTTTACAGGAGCTGCAGACATTGATATAATTAATAATTCTACAACAATAATACCGGTAAATGTTTGTGCCAATCAATTAAATGTGCCGGTTATTACGACACAGTCTTTGCCGGTTCTTTCTGCCGGAGTCTCAAACTGGATACAGTTGGAATATAACGGAGGGACACCACCTTACACATGGGAAATACTACCTTTTTATGAACAAAACAAAACTACCGCAACATATGAATACATTACAGATAATAAATTGACCCCGAACTCATATTTTGACGGAGCGTTACAATTAGAACTCCCGTTCTTTTTCCCTTTTGACGGAGAGCTGACAAACCAGATTAAGATTCACACAAATGGTTATATATTACCATTTTCTTCAACTAATCCGTGGACTCAATTCAGAGAACATATGTATCCTTTCTTTATTAATGAGAAGGTAATCTCTCCGTTGTTACGATTCAACCTTGTGAGTGATTATGATGAAAATGACGGGATTTGGTATGCGATCACACAGGATACTGTGAAGATAAGATGGCATAGCTCTGACCAGTGGGCTGAACCATGGACAAGAGTTGATTTCGGTTGCAATCTTGTATCTAACGGAGATGTTGAGTTTTGTTACGGAGAAACGTATTTAAAGAACATGTATTCAAATATCGGAGGAGTTTCGTTCGGACATCTTAATGATAATGTAATCTGTTGGAATGATAATGTCCCATCAAAAGATACGAAAATAACTGTCAGATCATATCCTGTTCCTGAAGGATTGAAAATATTATCTTCAGGTGTAATATATGGAGAACCCGGGAATTATGAAAATTACCCGTTCAGAGTAAGAATTACAGATGCTAACGGAATAAGTCATACGGTTAATTACGAATTAACAACTGTCGTCGGAGAAGAGTCATATAATGATTCGGACGTAGTTGAAATATACCCCAATCCGGTTTTGTTCCAGGCCGGAGTAAAAATAAACTCTGACAGCATACATCTTGTTGAAACAGAAATATATGACTTTGCCGGGAAGCTTATGAGAAAAAATAAAATATACACCAATATTGAGGTCATGACTGATTTTTCAGATTTGAAACCGGGAGGGTATATTATAGTTGTTTATTTGAACGGAGAAAGAATAACCCGAAATTTTGTAAAGATATAGCCAGTTATGAAGAAAATAATTTTTAGTGTTTATTTCGTACTTTTTACATTTTTGTGCTTTTCTCAGAAAGAAGAGAAAAATATTGAACTTCAGTTAAAGCCACTTTCGTCAAAACAACAATTGGAGTTGTCAAGTTTACCGGAAATTAAACTGCCGGATTCTTATAAGAACAAATCGGTTCCGCACGAAGTTGATAACACTACACAAAGTTGTTATTCAGGCCTTTTTTTACAGTCAGGATTATGTTGTGGACAGGCTGCATGTGTTGCAAATGGGTTTACTTATGAGATAAACCGTGTTAGGAATCTGGACGGGAGTCTTGTCCAGAATAAATATCCTACACATTTTACCTGGAATTGGGAAAACGGAGGAGATGGTTATCACGGAGCAAGTTATTATCATAGTTTGTCGGTATTAAAATCGGTAGGGAACCCCAATATGCAGGTTTATGGCGGAACTCATGATTTTGGGGGTGCAACCAGATTTATGTCGGGATATGATGCATATTATGAAGGGATGCAAAACCGTATAAGCAGTGCTTATAGCATTAAATGCACGACAGAAGAAGGAATTATGAAACTTAAACACTGGTTGAATGATCACCTTGACGGTTCCGATGTCGGCGGGATAGGATTCTTCTATTCCCAGTATCAGAATCCATCAACCACGTTACCTGCCGGAACAGAACACGAAGGCGAGAAAGTTATTATTTCATGGGGAGCGTCTGCAAATCATGGCATGACTATAACCGGGTACAACGACTCTATCAGATGGGACTTTAACGGCGACGGATTATATACTAATAATCTGGATATCACCGACGATGGAATTGTTGATGTCAGAGACTGGGAAATTGGTGGTTTTAAAATGTGTAATACATATGGCACTCCATACAACGGATGGATGATGTACAGAACACTGGCCTTAGCATCTAATAGTGGCGGAATATGGAATAATACTGTAAATGTACTTTATCCCATAAAGGAATACTCTCCTTTGCTGACATATAAAATAAATTTATATTATACTAATAGGGTAAGAATTAAAATAATGGCAGGAATGAGTACTGATCTTTCAGCTACAGAACCTGATTATTATATGAGCTTCCCGATTTTTGATTATCAGGGCGCTGAATGGGGGATGCAAGGTGCAAATGATGAAACTTCCAGACAAATTGAATTCGGATTGGATGTAACACCCTTCCTTAACATTATTCCAAGCGGAACTCCTGCCAAATTCTTTTTTCAGATAATGGAAAATGACGATGATGGATGGGGAAGCGGGCAGGTTCAGGATTTTACTGTTATAGACTATAGTACGGGTTCTCCTGTTGAATATATTTCGGATCAGACAAATGTTAGTATTATTCAAAACGGGATTACAACATTAACAGTAAATCATACCCCTGTTTTTAATACTCCTGCAATTGTTACGGATGCATTGCCGAATGCAAATGTGTATCATAATTATTCATATCAGCTTGAGGCAGAAAACGGAACAGCTCCTTATCGTTGGGAGTTTGACAGAGATTATTCTATGACAGAAACTTCAACAGCATTGGAAAATGCAACAACCGGGTTATCAGGAAGTTTTATCAGCCTGCCATTTGAGTTCTCATTTTACGGTGAAACTTATACCGGATTTTATCTAAGTAATAAAGGGTATATTGATTTTTCAGGAGAGACGTTTACGTTGCCTTATAATAACAATAATGCCATTAGCACCAATAATGTATGTTTTATGCATCGTAAATGTATTGCTGCTTTCTTTTCAAACACCACATGCGATACATATTATAGTGCAGGGTCAGATTATTACATTATAAAATGGGTGGGAACAAACATTGATGTATCATTAAAACTTGAAAGTAACGGCAGAATTACTATATTTTATAATAATCTGACACCAGACAATACTCAGGTTTGGACATCAGGTTTTTCATTGGGGAATCTGAGTAATTACAGCCTTACACCTTTAAGCGGGTCTATGACATCAATTTCTTCAACAGGGTATCAGTTTGAGCCAATATCGGAACCGGAGATTTTCAACTTGTCAGAAGACGGTCTGTTATCAGGAACCCCTACAGAAGAAATTCTTGCTTATCCTCTTCATTTTAAAGTTACTGATGCCAGAGGAATGGTTGACAGAAAAACAATCCCGATTTCTACAGAAGGACTTATTATAGGATATGATATTTCTACGCCTAATAATAATCTTATAGAATGGGGTGAAAATGTTGATATGAGCCTGACACTTAGAAATGCAACGGAAAGCACTATTAATAATCTTGTTTTAACGCTAACCTGTGATAATGAGGATGTTACTATTAATGACGGGACACAAAGTGTTGCAGTTATGAATCCACTGGAGGAAATAAATATAAGCAATGCGTTTGATTTTGATTTTAATTTTAATTTTTACAATGAGCAGGAAATAACTTTTCATCTTGTTGCAACTTCTAATGAAAATACATGGGGTTTCGATATTGTTTATCCGGTTTATACTGCAGATATTGATGTCGAAGAATATTTTGTTGATGATGCGGATAATAACAGGTTAGACATTGGAGAAACATCAGATATCTATTATACTTTTTCAAACTCAGGAGGAGCTTCGCTGGAAAATGTATCAGTTACTGTAAGCAGTACAGATCCGTTTCTTACAATTAATGATAATAATGATGATATAGGCGGAATGCTTGCCGGGCAGAATGGAAACGCCTATTTTAACTTTACTGCACATCCGGACTGTTTGCCGGGGCATGTTGCAATTCTTAACTTTCATGTGACAGGTGCAAACGGTTACGAGAAGAATATTACAGGTTATGTAAGTATAGGACAGATTCTCGAGACATGGGAAACAAACTCTTTTGATACATATAACTGGACAACCGGAGGAACATTGCCATGGTTTATTGCAGATACCGGAGCATATGAAGGAACTTATTGTCTTAAATCCGGAGCAATCACTCACAGTCAGACGTCTTCAATAGAAATAGAATTACAGGTAATATCTCCCGGAACAATCAGTTTTTACAGGAAGGTTTCATGTGAGGATGATGTAAACAATAATAATTATGATTATCTGGCATTTTATATAGACGGCATTGAAAAAGAAAGATGGGACGGAGAGCAGGATTGGGATATTGAAACTTATAATGTCCCTGCCGGAATCAGAAATTTTAAATGGGTTTACGTAAAAGATTATTCCGTTAATTCCGGTCAGGATTGTGCCTGGATTGATTTTATTGAGTTTCCGTCAATTTATGATACAGATCCTGTATTGGTTATTGACCAGACCGAAATAGCAAAGTCTATGTATCCGGATCAGACAGGAACAGAAACTTTGCATATCTCAAATCTGGGAGGCGGAATTATAAATTACAATATAGCCGTTCTCAGCGATGTCCCGTGGATAAGAAACCAACGAAATATAAGCGGATCTTATATGACAAGTTCGGGAGAAAGTTTTTATGCCGGAGACACTGTTGAGTGGGATTTTACAGCTCTTAAT
The DNA here is from genome assembly GCA_003249955.1 of Bacteroidales bacterium. Taxonomy (GTDB): domain Bacteria; phylum Bacteroidota; class Bacteroidia; order Bacteroidales; family ML635J-15; genus Bact-19. The sequence goes on from QKHS01000025.1 coordinate 20,704, forward strand.
CTTTCGACGGATAACGAATATCTGGAAGGGGTTACTCTGGACTTCCCGTCAGGGTTTATTGTAGATTCTGTTTCAGAGTTTTTTGACCAGACAGAAGATACTTTGTTGCTGCTTAGCGGTGAACCGGGAGACGGAGGTTCTTTTTACTGGTATGGGCACGGGACTGATAACTGGGGACTTATTCATGTGAACGAAACAGCAACAGCTACAATTAATGCTCATATCTCAGAAGACTTCGAAAATAATTTAACTGTTTACTATACATTGCACGGTGAAGTATATGGTGCAGAGCCACATACTGTTTATGATTCTCTCACATTCTTCAATTATGGTCCCAGAATTAATTGGTTAACAACTGATAATTTATCCGGGGCTTTGGGAATTGGTGATGAAGATGAGATTGTTCTTAATTTTAGCAGTTATGGACTTGAGCCAGGAGAATATACATGTAATCTTAATGTGTTTACAAGTTTGGACAGTGTCGTTATTCCGATAACTTTGACCGTTTTAAATTCTGTAGAAGTTCCGGTTGATGATGTAAATAATATAATGGTTTATCCTAATCCGGCATCAGGGAAATTAACAGTAGAATCAGATCAGAATATTAATAAGATTCAGATTTTTACAGGCACAGGTCAGATTTTATATTCAAATTCATCATGCGGAAAATTGCTAAATATAAATGTTGACAGCCTGGTACCGGGAATGTATTTTATGAGCATTTTTACTGAAAAAGATGTTTATACAAAAAAAATTGTGGTGGAATAAAATATTGTAATTTGAAATTTTAAGAATATCAGTTGTTAACAAACTATTATTTGTTTAGTATAAATCATGTTTGAATGTGCAACTAAATTAAATATATAGTTGTTTATTTGAAAAAAAAAGCAGATGAAAAGATTGCTCATTGTATTTGTGTGTGTGTTGATTTATTCAGGCCTCTCTGCTCAGGAGGATGAAACATGGAAATGTGCTACAGATGAGGTTTATAGAGAAATAATAAAAAATAATCCTGCAGTAATTACTGAACGGCAAAAACTTGATGCATTTGTTCAGGATTATATAAGTAACAATCCGAAGACTGATCAGGTTTATATCATCCCTGTAGTATTTCATGTCGTTCACGACTATGGCGTCGAAAATATTTCTTATGAACAGATTGTTGATGCTGTAGAATATATGAATACGGATTACAGACTTCGCAGATCAGACACATCGCAGATTCATCCGGCATTTAAAAACATTGCTGCAGATACAAAAATTGAGTTCAGACTTGCAAGAATAGATCCGTGGGGAGAATGTACAATCGGAGTTACCAGAACTGTTTCGGAAACTACGTATGCCGGTGGTGAGGATGCAAAAGATGCTGCTCCCACATGGCCACCTGACCAATATCTGAATATTTGGACAGTATATTCTCTGGGAAACGGGGCTGCCGGGTGGTCTTATTATCCCGGAACAGCTCCATATGGGTCTGATGGTATTATATTGCTGCATGATTATGTAGGACCATCAGGTACAAGCAGCGGTAATCATGGCAGTGTACTTACTCACGAAGCAGGACATTATCTTAATTTGCCGCATCCGTGGGGCAGTACAAACGATCCGGAATTGCAAAGTAATTGTGATATGGATGATGGGATAGAAGATACTCCAAATACAATAGGACATACTTCCTGTAATATTAATGCTGTATCGTGTGGTACACTTGATAATGTGCAAAATTTTATGGATTATTCTTATTGTTATAAAATGTTTACGCAGGGTCAAAGCAATGTAATGAGGGCAACTTTAAATTCATCTGTGGCAGGTAGAAACAATTTATCTTCTCAGGCAAATCTTATAGCTACAGGAACAAATGATGGCTATGTCCCGCAGATTTGTGCCCCTGTTGCCGACTTTAAAGCTTCTGTAACAATGGGTTGTTCAGGCTTTTCTGTTCAATACAATGATTTGTCTTACAATACAGATTTTATCGGGCAGTACAACTGGACATTCGAAGGCGGAACACCTGCAAATTCTGATGAGTCCGATCCGCAGGTTACATATTATCAGAAAGGTTTTTTCGACGCTCAATTGTATGTGGAAAATCCTACAGACTTTGATGCAAAAAGTATTCAGAACTATATAAGAGTTTATGACATTGCAGACGGATTTACATTACCATATACCGAATCATTTGAGACCACAAGTTTCCCGCTTATTACCGGAAATACAAATAATGATTTTTATATTGCTCAGTCAGGAAGCAGATATTGGGAGCAAGCTTCTACAGGTTATTCAGGGAAAAGCATTAAAATTCTGAATAAATATAACGAGACAGGGACTAAAAACAGAATTTATCTTCCTAATTTGTATCTTGAAAATGATAATCAGCCGGTACAGGTTACACTTAAGGTTGCTTATGGTAAATCATCTGATGAATCAACATCAGACAGGCTTAAGTTTTATCTTTCTTCTGCTTGTGGCGATTCTCTCAGAATAGTTAACATACTTTCAGGATCATCACTCGTATCTGCTTATGTTTCTTCATGGTCAACATATACCCCGTCAGCAGAAGACTGGAAAACTCATACTTTTACAATCAATCCATCAGCACTATCGGGTAATAATTTGCGTTTGGTTCTCGAAGCAGAATCGGGTGGTGGAAATGCAATTTATGTTGATGATGTCAGTTTTGAAGTTATACAGACTAATGTTGATGATAATTTTGCTGATGATGGAATTTCTGTCTATCCTAATCCTTGTGTTGACGAATTATACATTCAGAATGCCGGTGCCGGAGTTGTGAAAATAGCAATAACCGATTATACAGGTAAAATTCTTTCATCAGGGGAAGTTTCAGGACAACAAATAAATGCAGGTAGCCTGATTGAGAATTTGCCGGCAGGAATTTATTTTATGAGAACTGAAACTGACACTAACTTAAAAACTATTAAACTGATTAAGAATTAAACACCTCACTTTTTTTGCCTTCTGAAAGAAAATCCTATTCCGGGCTCTATATATTGAGCCTTGAATCCGAAAGCTTTTAATGTGAGATTTACGAAAAAGTAATCGTTAAGGTAATATCTTACACCTATACGTGTGTAAAACGGATCTCCGGGCCTCACTTTATTGTAATAATATACTCCTGCAAAAGTAACCAGTTCCAGTCTGTTGTATATTAGCTGGTGGCCAATACTTACACCAACCCTCAGCACATCTTTTATTTCTTTATTGAATACAATAAGAGTATCCCAGTTTGTATCAAAATAATAGTGTAAATTACTGTTGTAAAAAATATCATTGGAAATCCCGATCTTTCCTGTTTCAGAATATTGATAATTATATCCGGCAGCAATTGTAATGCAGGGAAAACCGCCGCCACGTCCTTCAGGAGGCCTTGTGTATTCATCAGATGTTATGTATGTACCTATCACCCACAGCTCATGCCTGCTTAAATTATTACGCAGGTATTCACGGTTAACGGTGTTTTCCTGTCCGGCAATTTGCTTACTCAAAGACAACGAAAGGTATGGCTGGTTTAATCCCAGATTTGGCTTTATTACCCCTCCGTTGGAATAGTGCAATAACCCTGGCGAAACTCTTAAGTCCAGCTCTGGTTTTTTAAAATGATAAAAGAGATTTAAACTTAAATTGAAATAAAAGCAAATATTTGTGCCGAGGGCAATGTTTTCGGGATTTGTAATTTTATCATATTTTTTTGTGATATACGCAATCCCGGGACTGATACGTGTGTTAAATGAAAAGGAATTTGCAGAAATAAGCCTGAATTCAATAAGGGAATAGACAGAAAAAGCGTTGCCGAGTACCTCAGGATTTCCTAAATTCCCGTAGCTGACTCCATAACCGTTGAAAGGGAAATTATATTTTTTATTGAAAAAACCGGGACTTAGATTCTCAAAAAGATAATTCAGCTCAAATCCATAAGTGTTTTCCTTTGCCAGAGCCTCCATTCCTATTCTGTGAGGAGCAATAAAGCCTTCATATGATTTTGCCTCGATAAAGTGAGTTTTTTGCCCGAATGAAAACAAAGAAAAAACAGAAAGTAATATGACAGCTATTATACTTCTCATAGCTTATAGCGTATTCTTACAGCCGATTTTCTGTTCAGATTCAATAATTGGGAGGCTTTACCTTCCCGTATGGCTATTTCCAGTAATCCAAGCGAATTGAAAATGCAAACCAGTTTTCCGCTTTCAACCTGTTTGTATGATAAATGGATTTTTGATGTTTTTATTCTGTTTGTATTTAGCAATATCTCAAATTCCGACCCGGCAACATAATCATCATAAATTTCTTTGGTAATATTAGTTATTGCGTTGCCGTAAGAATCAATGTAAATAACTTCGCCGTTAATCATATCAGGTTCAATCTGAGCAACAAGTCCGGCATTTCGTTTAACGTCGTCAGCAACCTGACCCAATTCGGAAATATCTCCGTTTTTCCCTATGTAAACGGCCAGATCGGCAAAAAGATTTAATTCGGTAAAGCATGAGCCTTCAAATGCAAAGCCGGGTTCTGTAATTATAACAGTTTCCGGTTTCTCATAAAAAATAAGCCCTGTGCACCCGTTATCGTTGCAAATAAAATACTGTGATTTATATTTTGCAATTACAATTTGCCCGTTTCTGTCAGGCTCGCTGTCAACGCCTATAATGTGTATTGTGCCTGCCGGAAACCCGGAATATGAACTTTTTAGCACAAATGCAGCCTGAGAAACCGAAAAAGATTCGATGTTATGACTTATATCAACAAAAACAACTTCGGGAAGCCTGGAGATAATAGCGGCTTTTACAGCGCCGATATAGTAATCGCTGTTGCTCCAGTCTGTTGTAAATGTTATTATACGTGCCAATTTATAATGTTAAAAATTATTGAAAAACTATTGAAAAAAAATACAGTTTAAAGTTAAAAATTACTTTTATTTGTTCACGCAAATCTATGACATTTTTATCAGATGACCGAAAAAAGTATTTTAATTGAAATAGAGGATCTTAATAAATTTTATGGAGTTCGTGAAGTTAACTTTTCCGAACTTACAAAGCATTTTCCCCGGTTGAAAATTATTGCCAGAGGAGATATTATTAAAATTGTTGGCGAAGAAGAGGAAATCGCTCAGTTTGAAATAAAACTGCAATTGATCATTGGCTATTTTAATAAGTTCAATCGTTTGAGTCCCGAGAATATTAAAGAGATTATGTGTAATGATGAAAATCTTGCAATACAGGGGGACGAAAACGGAGTTTTACTTTATAATGTTTATGGCAAACCCGTAAAGGCTAAAACAAAAAATCAAAAAGTTTTAACAGATGAGTTTCGTAAAAACGATTTACTGTTTGCAATAGGACCTGCCGGTACAGGAAAAACTTATACTTCGATTGCTCTGGCAGTGCAGGCTTTAAAAGAAATGCAGGTGAAAAGAATAATCTTATCCCGGCCGGCAGTGGAGGCGGGAGAAAATTTAGGCTTTCTACCCGGAGATTTGCGCGAAAAACTTGATCCATACCTGCAACCATTGTACGATGCTTTATTGGATATGATTCCGTTTAAAAAGCTGGAAAAGTATATGGAGGAAAAAGTCGTACAGATTGCGCCTCTGGCATTTATGAGAGGAAGAACTCTCAGTGATGCTTTTGTAATTCTTGATGAGGCCCAAAATGCTACTTATACCCAGCTCAAAATGTTTCTTACCCGTATGGGGGAAAATTCAAAATTTATTGTTACCGGCGATTTAACCCAGATTGATTTGCCGCGTAAGCAAGAGTCCGGACTGCTTACTGCCGAAGAAATCCTGGGAGAAATTCCTGAAGTCTCATTCGTTAAGTTTGACAAGGGAGACATAATCAGACATAAGGTCGTTGGAAAGATAGTTGATGCTTATGAGAAAAATGAAGCATAACAACATATATTTATTTGATTAAGATTATTTTCTTTACTATCACTTTGTTATCAATGTGTATTTCTAAGAAGTAAGTACCATTTTCAAACTCAGATAAATCAATTTGGGAATTATTACTGTTTATTACATATCTTTTTAAAGTCTTACCGGCAATGTTTACAACTTCAACAAAACTTGCATCTGAGTCTTCAATTTTGATTATTCCTGTTGTGGGATTTGGGAATATGCCAATATCGTATTGGTCGTTAGTGGTAATGTCTTCCCAAATTTCAAAATTCAATCTTATAACAGGTACGTAGTTTGCCTCTAAACAAGTCCAAACATTTTCACTAGCCAGATATATCCGGTTTTCATAACCATTGGTGGGAGTTGTTTCGTCAATCCCAATTGCTATAGAACCTGATTCGAACTCAGAATAACATTCAATAGCAACCAGAACATCCTCTTCGTTTTCGAGAACGTACACATAATTATCATCACTAATTATTACAGACTTTAATGTTCCCAGATCTTCTTCATTTATTTCGTAAAGTGTTCCGGAAGCAAACTCAACCCAATCGTTTTCACATTCATCATAGGTAAATAATATGGGTATAAAAGTACTTCCTACCTGCGTGGATTCAGAAACCCAAAAATCTACTGATCTTATTCTTTGAGAGTCTGAAAATGAGTAGATTACTCCAATTCTGTTGCCGTTATGACAACCGCCCGCAAAATCGCATGCACTGATACTACCGGTTATAGAATCATTGTCTCTGGCAAAATTAAAGAAAGTTAATAGCGTAGAATCTGACCTAACATTATTTTCAGGATTATCATCAATATGCCCAATAATTGAAGTGGAAAAATCAAATTTGACATATCCGGAGTAGCATTCATTAAATTTGAAATAAGGTGCCAGAGTGGTCAGGGTGTCACTTTGTCCAGGTTCTAACTCATGGTTCATTGTAATAGATTGAGTATAGACTTCGATTCCATAACTGTTCTTGACAGAAATTTGCAATTGTGGTGTCACGGCAATAGTTCCATAGTTTTTTACTATTCCCGAAAAAGAGATGGTATCGTTAGATTCATAGAGCTGACTGATCGGTAATTGTCCGTAAAAACCACTTTCACCAAACACTTCTCCTGTAGTCCAGAAATTAATCCGTTCTGTTTCCAGGCCAAGGTCATATTCATTTGATTTGTGAGCATTATCAATTTGTGAACTATTATTTTCAATTGTTACCTGCCCGGAAAGTAATGGACAGAAAAATATAAGAGTAAGTAAAGAGATGATATTTTTCATTAGATATGTGTTATTGTTGTTAAAACCGGATACCTATAAATGCTTTGCAATATACAAAAAAAATCTGATAGCATTGATTATTGTTTTATTTTATTACACTTTTTGTTTTTATATTTGAGGCCATAATTAAATAAACATTATGAATGCACTAACAAAAACAAATTTCAACTTTAAAAACCAGAAAAGCCTTTATGTAGGTAAAGTGAGAGATGTTTATAACATCAATGACGATTTACTTGTTATGGTTGTAAGTGATCGTATCTCTGCCTTTGATGTTGTTTTACCCAAAGGAATTCCGTATAAAGGACAGGTTTTGAATCAGATTGCATCCAAATTTCTTGATGCGACTGCCGATATCGTTCCAAACTGGAAGCTGGACAGCCCTGATCCAATGGTAACAGTCGGGCATAAATGCGAATCTTTCCCGGTCGAAATGATTGTAAGAGCATATCTTACCGGAAGTTCATGGCGCGAATATAAAAACGGGGCAAGAGAAATTTGTGGTGTTGCAATACCAGATGGTATGAGAGAACATCAGGCATTTGAAAAACCGATTCTTACCCCAACCACAAAAGCTGAACTGGGATTACATGACGAAAATATCTCAAGAGAAGAGATTATTGCACAGGGGTATGTAAGCGAAGAAGATTATGTAAAACTTGAGGAGTATTCGCTAAAACTTTTTGCAAGAGGTCAGGAAATAGCAAAGAAAATGGGTTTGATTCTGGTAGATACAAAATATGAGTTCGGTAAAAAAGACGGTAAAATATATCTTATCGACGAAATTCACACACCTGATTCATCGCGTTATTTCTATCTGGATACATATCAGGAAAGATTTGATAAAGGTGAAAACCAGAGACAACTATCAAAAGAGTTTGTACGTGAATGGTTAATGGAAAATAATTTCAAGGGGCAGCCCGGCGAAGTTGTTCCTGAAATGACAGACGAAATTGTAGCCGGAATTTCTGAAAGATATATAGAGCTTTACGAAAAAATTACAGGTGAAAAGTTTGTAAAAGCAGATACCGAAAACATATCTGACAGGATATACAAAAATATCAGTGAATATTTAAAATAGTATCCACCGGGAATGTTCGGCAACATAATTGGTATTGTGTCGAAAATGCAAAGTTGGTTTTTGATATTAAATACTTTTGAAATTTTGTTGCCGGATATTTTGGTTAAAATAGGGTCTTTATTCGGGGATATCTATTCCAGCAATTTTTCTTATTGCAACAGAAGCACACATACATCCGAATATTACGGGCATATAACTTATAGTCCCTGAATTTGATTTTTTGTTGG
>QKHS01000030.1 GCA_003249955.1 Bacteroidales bacterium
AACAGAAAAGGACGGGGATTTAACGATAAAGTTCCTTCACCGCCTCCGACCATAATAAAATTTCCTCCGCGTACGTAATTAATGAGTCTGATAAATATTAAAATATTGTGTAAAGTTAAACCCGGACAAACGGACGAAGACATCGGATTATGATGTCTGTCGTCCGTTTAATTAAGCTGAAAACTTATTTATGAGCAACTTAAATATATTTTACTTAAAAAGTTATTTTACATTATTATGTGCGCTTATATTCATTTTGTCAGGTAATCTGACCGCAGGCAACAGTGAGCAGGTTGACAGTCTGGAGAAACAACTTTTTAACAATACCAGCGATGCCGAAAAAATTAATATTCTTGAAAGCCTTATTTATCTGTCATATTCCAATCCCGATAAATGCATTGAATACGCCGGAATGGAACTTGAATTGTCGAAAAAAAACAATATGCCGGAAAGCCAGATAAACAGTCTTAATTGCCTGGGCTATTTACACAAAGTAAAAGGAAATTATAATAAAGCACTGGAATATTTGCTTAAATCATACGAATTAAGCAAATATCTTGAGTCAGGGAACTCCGATTTGTCATATAAACTGGCTGTTTCCGTGGCTGCTCAGGAAGTTGGCGATACCTATGACTATTTGTATGACTTTAAATCTGCATTGAAATTCTATAATATCTCACTTGAAATTAATAAGAAGTATAATTTCAAAGAAGAAATGGTAAAATCATATTATAATATCGGGTGCCTTTATCATAAATTTAAGTATTATCAAAAAGCTGTGGAGTATTTGTACGAAGCATTGAAAGTTGACAAAGACAATTCGATAATGAAAGGCAGAATTAATGTTGCAACCGGCGATATTTATCTGGACTGGGGAATGAATGATGATGCCATGGAAAATTATTATTATGCATATAACACAGGCAAAATTTTTAACGATAAAGAAGTGCTTTTACATTCTATCTCGAAAATAGGATTAATAAATTTTAAAACAGATAAAACAGATGAAGCAATAAATAATTTTGAAAAATCACTGGTTTTTGCAAAAGAAGTGCAGGATTCTTTAGCTGTTATTAATTCATTGTCACTACTTGGAGAATGCTATTTACATAACAATTCTTTAGATAAGGCATTTTATTATTTTAATGAATCTCTTAAGTTGTCCGAAGAAAAAAATATAGAATCAAAAATATCGAATAATCTGCATTATATCGGAAGACTTGATTTTGAATGGCAAAACTATCGTGAATCGATAAATAACCTTAAAAAAAGCCTGGATATTGCCTTAAAAATAGATTTTATTGAAGTAATGCAAAAAGATTATGAGTTTCTTTCCGAAGCATATCTTGCTTTGAATGATTATGAAAATGCCTTTGAATATCATGTACTTTACACTAACCTTAAAGATTCCTTGTTTAATGAAGTTACCCACGAGCAGGTTACAGAGATACAAACCAAATATGAAACAGAGAAAAAAGAACAGGAAATAAAATCACTTATTCAGGATAAAAAAATACAGATGCTCGAAATTCAGAAAAACAAGACCAAAATGTATTCAATAGTAATGATTTCGGTTTTGTTTGTAATAATAACATCTCTTGGCATAAATACATACAGAAAAAAGCAAACAAAGCGTAAATTGTTTTTACAGACTATCGATACCGAGGAAAAAGAAAGGAGACGATACTCCCAGGATTTGCACGATGGATTAGGGCCGTTGTTGTCGAGCGTTAATCTTTATATCCTTAATGTCCTTAATCTGATGAAAGAAGAAGATGTTAAAGAAATAAAACTGCTCGAAAGAGCAAATGAACTACTCGAAAATGCAATTGACGATACAAAATCCATTGCCAATAATCTTACTCCCAGAGTTATAAGCGAATGCGGCCTTTTTACCGCACTTAAACTGTTTTTTGAAAAAATAAATTCATCAGGAAAAATAGAAATAATTTACACTATAAATAACGAAGGGAAAAAACTTGACGAAACTATCGAAATAATTTTATACCGGGCAATTCTGGAATTGGTAAACAATACAATAAAGCATGCGGGAGCGGAAATTATTGAAATAAACATAAATGTAAAAGAAAAAGAACTGAGTATAAATTATAAAGACAACGGGAAAGGCTTTGATTTTGAAAAAACAATCAGCAACAAAAAAAGAGGATTAGGGATTACCAATATAATAAACAGAATAAATTCGATTGACGGGAGTTGCGAATTTGACAGCAAAACAGGGAAAGGAACAAGTGTTAAAATCAACCTCAGTTTAAAAGCTTAAAATACTTATTATGAAGGATAAAATTCGTATTGTAATTGTTGATGACCACGAAATTTTTCGCGAAGGTCTTAGAGTATTTATTGATTCAACCGATTATGCCACGGTTGTTGCCGAAGCCAACGACGGACAGGAATTCCTTAATATTATTGATCATATATCATGTGATATTGTATTTATGGATATACAGATGCCCGGGATGAACGGTGTTGATGCAACCAGAAAAGCTCTGGAAAAAAATCCTGATTTAAAAATTGTTGCACTTTCAATGTTTGGCGAAGAAAGATACCTACAGTCAATGCTGGATGCCGGGGCAAAAGGATTTATACTGAAAAAAATAAAAAAGAATGAACTCGAATTGGCAATAAAACATATTTGTGGCGGAAGAAGCTATTATTCGGAAGAACTGTTGTCATTCTTTACAGATAAATTTCTTGGTAAAACCCAAAATTTGGTCGAAGACGCAAATATCACAAAGAGAGAACTCGAAGTTCTTAAATTCGTTTCAAAGGGATATACAAGTAATGAAATTGCAGAAAAACTTTTTATAAGTTTCAGGACAGTTGAAGGACATAAAGCAAATCTTATTACTAAAACAGGCTCAAAAAATGTTGTAAACCTGCTGGTTTACGCCATAAAAAACAAACTTGTCGAAATCTGAAAACAAGTTCATACAGACTTAATTTTACAATCCACGGAATGTGATTGTGAAACCCTGTCAGCATTTGAATCCGGTAAATATAGCCACAACAAAGACTCAGGTATTACACAATCATAAAGCAGGAAACGTAAATTATACTACTTTAAGACCAACGGCTTTAGCCCTCGCTTCGGCACAGCTCAGTGCGACGCACGCAAGTAAAATTTCGGTATTATTATTTAAAACCAGGTGTTTTTACCTGGTTTTAAAACAGGTATTTCTACCCGGTTAAAACAGGAAGATCCACTCTGGCGCAGCTTTAATTTATTAAATAATTTAGCATTACAATATTCAATTTGAAAACTATTAAAAGTGGAGCAGACCCCACTTAAAAAAACGAACCTGTTCCGTACAGGCACAAAGCGGGGCGTAATCTGAAAAGCCTTACGAGTAAGAATACAAATATTTTATAATTATGACAACAGAAAATACACAAAGTTTTATAGTGGGAGGATGGTCAGAATTCAAATGCGTTGATAAACCGTCACTTGCCGTATTTGATGAAGCAATAAGCGGATATGCAGGAGTTCATTATACTCCCGTAGCAGTGTCACAACAGTTGGTTGCCGGAATGAACTACAGATTTTTCTGTAATTCTAAAGTGGTTTATCCTGATTCATTAAACGGAGCTGCAATTGTATCTGTTTATAAACCATTGGAAGGCAAAGCCTATGTCACATCAATAATGCCGATACATTTATAGTTAACAAAAATCAATGTCCGGCCGGGATTGAATGCATAAGCCAAAGATATTTTTAAACCCGCGGAGTGCCGGAGTATGGTGAAGACCTTCTCAATTTCACAGCCGGTCTGTAGGCCACTACAGACAAGGTAGATACAACGGTGTTTCATAAGAAGACTCTTTAAACCATTCTATCCCGGTTAGGACAAGATTACAGAGTTACATGGCTGAAAAAATTACTTAACCTTAAAACAAAAAGAAAATGGCAAAAGAAAAAAACGAAGACTTGAAAATTGAAGTTGGACAAGTGATAGACATATCTCTTGAGTCAATGATGGGATCTACCGGTTACGGATGGGAACTGTCAGAGTTAACCGGCCCTGCAAATCTAATCGGAATTTCTGTAATTCCTTCATCCTCCAATGCTATCGCTCCTGTTACACAGGTGTTCCATTTAAGAGGCGTCTCAGTAGGAGAGGTTACAGTATCATTTGTGCTTACAGCTGCCTGGAAGCTTGAAGAGCCGGTTCGTAAAGTTACTTATAAAATTACGGTAACAGAAGCCCAAAAACCGACAGAAGATGACCTTAAGATCAAAGGTTATGTTGCTTCACCCAAAGCATCTGTAAGAGATCAACAGTCTGTAATTCCGCCTTATGCTGCACAACCGCCGGTTCCGGATTACGGGATACCTTGCAGCGATTTATGGCAGCGCTTTTACTATGGAGTATTACCTCAGAATCAGGCTGCTGCAGACCCGAGACTTTATTATGGTGTATGCTGCTCGCCTTCCTTATCAGCACAGGCAGATGTAAGAATGTATTACGGCATCCCCTGTGCATCAGTACAGTCTGACCCGCGCCTTTATTATGGTATTCCTTGTGCATCGGTGCCGTCAGATCCACGTCTTTATTACGGAATCCCTTGTGTGTCAACACAGAACGATCCGCGTCTTTATTACGGAGTTTGTTGCGCACCCGATGCCAACGATTGCGTAACTCCGCCACAGGTTTATAAGTATGGCGTTTTGCCGCGCGCATTGTATAATGTTAATAGTCCTGTTGCATTGTATAATATTCCGCCGGTGATGCGTTACAATTTCCCTGACAAGTGTTAATAAATAACCCGACAGGTGTTGGTTTCTCCAACACCTGTTTTTTAATAAAACTTACCAATATGACTACATACAAACCGATTACAGCAGTATGGGAAATAACAATGGCCTGCAATATGCGTTGCATGCATTGCGGATCAGCTTGCAGCCATGCCCTCCCCGAAGAGTTAACAACAGACGAAGCCATGGCTCTTTGCGATGACATGGGTAAACTGGGAATGAAGTGGATTACACTTTCAGGCGGCGAACCGCTTACCCGTAAAGACTGGCCGCAAATAGCCAAAAGACTGAATGAGAATCACATCATTCCGAATATTATTACTAATGGCTGGTTGCTTGATGAAGATACCGTAAAGCAAATGAAAGAAAGCAAAATCGGAACAGTTGCAATAAGCATCGACGGAATCAGGGAAACACATGATTCAATAAGATGCAAAGGTTCTTTTGACAGAAGCATGGCAGCTTTCAGGTTATTGAAAGAAAATGCCCAGTATTCAGGGGCAATAACAAGTATTAACAAAACAAATATTAAGGAACTTGACTTAATAAAAAATATTTTGATAGAAGCCGGTGTAGATTCATGGCAACTGCAGATCTGTATTCCTATGGGAAATATGGCAAATCATCCAGAGGAACTGGTTGATCCCGAAGATATAGATCTTATCCTTGATTTCTGCCTAAGTACAGCCATGGAAAGAAAAATCATAGTTTATCCGGCCGACTGTCTGGGTTATTATACCGAAAAAGAAGAATTAATCAGAGCAATCACCCTCGGCTCTATGTCATTTGCTCCATGGGCAGGATGCAATGCCGGACGAAGAGGTTTTGGAATTTTACATAACGGTGACATTCTCGGATGTACATCTATAAGAGACCGTTCTTTTATTGAAGGAAATGTAAGGGACAGGAGTATTATAGATATCTGGAACGACGAAAATGCATTTTCATGGATGCGTAATATGACAAGAGAAGATCTGGGCGGAGCATGTAAAACATGTACTTACGGTGATGTATGTCTTGGCGGATGTCCTAATACCAGGCTCACAATGAACGGCTCAATGAAATCGGAAAATCAGTATTGTTCGTTTAAAGTTGCTACGGATAAATTAAGAACCCGTATTGAGAACTATGCCGGTCAGGAAGAATTATTTCCTAAAGCACTTAAGTTCGCACAGGAAGGAAATCTGCAGGAAGCATCAGTTATTCTCGAACATTTGCTCACAAAAAAACCTCAGGATCAGGAAATTCTTGCTTTAACAGGATTCGTTAACTTTTTTATCGGCAATTATTCCAGAGCCAAAGAAGTAAATGAAGAAATTCTGAGGCAGACTCCGACCCACTCGTATGCAAACAAAGGATTGGGGCTTACACTTCACAGGATGGGGCAGACCCAAAAAGGAATTGAATATATTGAAAAGTCAATAGAATATGCCCCTGATGATTTTCTTGATCCGTATTACGACCTGGCAACAGTGTATCAGGAAATTGGTAATTACGGAAAAGCCGGGGAAATTCTGGATAAGGTAAGCCAGCTTAGCCGGACACAAAGCAGAAACTGAATGCATTACGCTATAGTTGACTTTACCGGTATTACTGAAAGTATGATGGCATAAAGTCCGGAACAAATAAAGAAAGAAATTCTTTTAATAAATTAATTATTAACCTCAAAATTAAAACTATGAGCGAAAATTCAAAAAAAACAGGTTTGTTTATTGCAAGTTATGCAATTGGCGGCGAAATGCCGGGAGCCCCGTTGTTTAAGGTAAATCTGAGTATTTATACTCCGGGAGAAACAGTATCGGGAATAGGACACATAACTCAGGCAGTTAATCCACCCCTTGATATTGCAACCAATCTCAATGGCCAGTTTACTTACATGTGTGTAATGCCACACATTTGTCACGTATTGGTAACAGCTACAGGCTATCCTGTGATTAAATGGCCTCATGGCGGTGGAATCGGTCCGGTAATTCCTGCAAATTCAGAACTGAGGATGGTACTTTCCGACGATTGGAAATCGGGAACAGCAAATTACAAGTACATGGATAACGAAGGCAACTGGCACGAAATTACCAATGCTCCGGTTCAGATTATTAACGGTAATACAGTTGTATAGCTGATAACCGGCATGGTTCTTTGTTAAAGATAAAGTGGAGTTCAGAACCCACTAAAAAAAACGGGGCGTAACCCGAAAAGCCGGAGAGTAGGGACAAAACAAAAAAACTATGGAAACAAAAGAAAAAGTGCATGAAAATGCAGTTATTGATCAGTTTTGCGAACATCTTGATTTATCCGGTGTTCAGGTGGAAAAACTGAAAAAGCTTATGGATAATCAAAATTATGCAGTAGCACAAAACATTACAATTCCTATCGAACTGGACACCGATGATAAAGGCTATGTAAAGTATTCAAAGTCAATTACAACAGTTTTTCCGGTTAAATTTAACGCGACGGGAGTTATTACTTTTCCTGCAAACGGCACATGGAATGTCAAAGTTTATATGAACGGGAGTGTGATTTATCAGAAAGCAGATGTGAAAAACGGAGAAAAAATCAGTCTTTCGGGATGGACAGGCTGGGGAACTTCAACCCTTGTTGTTGATGCTCAGTGGTCTGTTACTGCAAAAACACATGTGTCTATAACTATTTCTGTTTAGGGAATGAATGATCTTTAAAACGACACACATCTCTTAATATAAGTGTTCGCGTAGATTTCAAAATCAATTTTATAACAAAAAACTGCCCTGTTGGTAAATACCGGCAGGGTATTTTTTTGGTTTTTTTACTCCGGAATCAAAAAATTAATGTGTAAATACCTGCTTTAAGTATTTCAATTTGAATATTGATAAAAAATATTACGACATATGATTAATAATGATTTAATACTTTATTTGTTAATAAAATTATATAAATAAATATTATTTTTTCTTTGGTTTGTCGGGAACTTGTTTTAATTTTGTAAGGATTTGAGAAATTTAACATGTTTATTAAGAATTTAAATGTGTTGCATTGTTTTTCAGGTGAAACAGATGGTTGTGTGCAAGCGGAATGTAAATAAAAAGAAGACCGCAGGGCTTGCGACCCCACGATCCTCTACATAAATAAAAGGTTTTACAAAGATAGTATTAATTTAAAAACTGACAATTGCATAAAAAGATTGAATTATTTTTCATTTAAAAAACATCTGCTTAACTCTTTCTGATTTTTATTAGTAATGATTTTTTAATAGTTTTATTAATAACTGAAAATTTATAAAAATGAAAAAAATTCTTTATATATTAATTTTTACAAGTTTAATTGCAAGTAGTTTTGTTAACGGGCAAGTGTCTCACGGTATTTATGTTTCATCAGCTACACCTGTGCCGGAGTCAATAATCAGTGCCGTTTCATTAATTGATCCTGTATCAGGGATTACCTACATGGTTGGAACTGATTATAGTGTTAATCTTTTTATTACGGAACTGGATGGCAATTTCCCTCTTCCGGCACCGGATAACACCAATTCAATAGCTTTTAATTTAACAAATGCCACGGGAAAGATCTATCTTAAAGACGGATTTTTTGATGTTGACGGAAATATTGTTGTTTACGGTTATGCCAGTGAAACTTATAGATACGGAACATTTATCAAAATTACAATGTCTTCCGGAGTGCCGGTATCTGCCAGATATGCAATAAGCTCAATTGCCAATTCTCAAATTATTGACGGTTGCTGGAGCAGGCAATATCCTGTGACAAAAACATATAGTTTTATTACTTCATACTCTAATGGAACATTATACAGGGTTAATGCAGGAACATTTGCAGCATTAGCTTGCCGCAGATTTACCGATAGCGATACATATATGACATCTGTATCATGGGATGATGATTCAAAACAAACTATTGTTTCCGGATTTAGAAATATTGACACTAATAATGGTGACACTCTAAGTCAGATAGTTGGATATTATGCATGGACTTCTTCAACTCTTCAAACAGGAAGTTTTAAATTATTTACTACAACAGATTACATTTCTTCTGAATTTACGAATAAACATGTATTGTCTGGAAACGGCTCTTTTTATGATGGGCTTGTTTACCTTTGTCAGGATATAAGAGATGAAAATGACGGTTTGTGGATAACTCAATATGACTATTATAACGATATTGTTTACTCAAGCTATGCTTACCTGTTCCCGAGCAATAAGGTAAATATTATAGATGTAGGACATGATTTTATGAATTTCTTTGTTCTCGGGCATTATAACGGGCCTATTGATACATCCAGTTTTGAACGCAGATATATCGCTCAGTTTGACTTGTATGATTCCACCATCTATGTTGCCAAACGTCTTGATTATATTGATATGAGCATTTTGCCGGGAACCACATATTATAAACTTCACCAGGCTTTCCAGAGTTGTATAAATTATAATATCGGTTCATTTGATATGTTCAGTACCGGATCTACTCCGGGTAAAGCACATATAATTGAAGTACTTGATCTAAATATTGATAGTTGCGAAAATACGGAAATCGAACTAACCCCTGCCAATATATCTTATGTAACATCCACTATGACAGTGCCGGATATATCGACTTACCTTAATGGCACTACTCTCTCTTTTTCAAACTGGACTCAAAACACTTCATCAAATTATCCACTATCAATGGATGTTGAGTGCTTAACAGAAACCGGTGGAGGTAAAAAGAATGCGTTATTTGTCGAAACATTGATTAATGAGAAAAGGTTAACTCTTGTCAACAAAGACAACGTTGAAAATCAATATTCAGGCATAGTTCTTACTAATAACAACAATGAGTTTGTTTGTGAAAAATTTGATGGAGAATGTAACTATCAAGTTTTTAATGTTTTTGGGAGTCTAATTGAAGAAGGCAAAACTGTAAACAGTAAAACAAATTATCTTAAGAAAGTATCATCTGGCACTTATATTATAAGAGTAACAGATTCTAAAGGCAATATTTCAAGTAATAAAATAATAATTACAGAATAAGCATTTTAAGGGCAACTGTTTATTTCTACCGCAGTTGCCCTTAATTTTAATTTTAATTTAAATTATATGAAAACAATTTTCTTAAAAATTGCATTCCTGACTAATTTCGTGATCTTTTTCAGGATACTTATTTTCGCTCAGTTCGGGGGTGGTTCTGGAGCCGAAGTTGACCCTTACAGAATCTATACCAAAGAGCATCTTGAAGAACTTTCAGATAGTATTATTGCTCATAATTCATTTGAAGGTAAACATTTTATGTTGATGAATAATATAATTAGTCCTTTAACACAGCCTATTGGTACTGATCAGCTACCTATTAGATACTTTCAAGGCTATTTTCACGGATGCGGTAATTCCGTTACAGTTGATTTTGATGTATTTGATAATACTTTCTTATATAATATGTTTGTGCGAATAGGACAAAATTCAATAATTGATTCGTTGAAACTTGAGGGTTATATGTTTAGATGTAATGGGTTTGCTTTGCAGAATAAAGGAAAAATAAGCAATTGTATTAACAATGTAGTAACATCAAATATGGTTTCCGATGATTTAGACTATTGGACTTCTCAATCCGGAATCTGTATGGATAACCAAGGTTTAGTTACAAACTGTACTAACAATTCCAATTTATACAATAGTGCAATATTGACAGGAATTGCATGCAATAATTCTGGAATAATATCAAATTGCATTAACAATGGATATTTTTACGGTTCAATTTATACTTATTCATTTGCTGGGATATGCCAAAGCAATTATTTAAATGGAACAATAAACAATTGTATAAACAAAGCTAACATAACATCAAGTGTGTTTTACGAAGATATTGCATTTTCTGGTGGAATATGTGCATTCCAAGATGGCGGAATAATTACTAATTGCCAAAATATAGGAGATGTTTACACCAAATCTTTTGTATTTACGGGTGGGATAACAGGCATTTTAAAAACAGGAAAAATACTAAACTGCTCAAATTATGGTAAAATCTCAGGAAAGCATAATATCGGAGGAGTTGCAGGAGGATATTCATCAATATTTACGAATGTTTCAGACACAATAGGAACAGTAGTATCAAACTGTTTTAACAGTGGAACAGTAACTGCCGACAGTATTGCTTATAGTATTCGCGGAGATATGAAACACCGAGATACAATTTCAAATTGCCTTAACATAGGAACAATCTCCGGTTCAGCAATAGTTGATACATCATCAAATGAAAACACCTTTATTTTCAATAATTTTTATGATAAGCAAATGATACCTAATTCCTTTGGCATGGGATTTAACGATATTGCAGGTCAGGCCGAAGGCAAACTAACCACACAACTTACAGGCACAAGCCCCGAACTTCAGGCAATGTTTGGCACAGGCTGGTCATATGCCGAAGGCCGTTATCCCATTCCTTTAGGGTTGGAAAACGACAGTATGGCACTGGTTGCAGCAACACCGGTTTATCTCCATACCGAAAGCGAGGAAGCATATAACCATGTTGACAGTGTAAGCAAAAACTTCATGGTAGGGCTCGAAAACAATGTAAGCTGGGACGAAATAAGCGGTCATGTGAGTTTTAGTGGTGAAAATGTTACTCTTCTAAGCATAGGCCAGGAAAATCTTATAGTGAGCCTTGGCAATTACAGTAAAATTATATCGGTAAATATTGTTGATACCGAAGTGTCAAGTCCTGATCAAATAATTGAAAACGGAATATCTGTTTATCCTAATCCTGCAGGCGATTACATAAACCTGAGTTTAAACGGGATAAAAGCAGATAAAATTGAGATTTACGATATCGCGGGTAAGTTGTTGTCAACAGACAATTTAAGTTCGGAACAGGCACAGATTTTTACAGGTAATCTGAAATCAGGACTTTATTTGATAAAGGTTTGCGATGGTGAGAATAGCATTACAACACTCGGATTTATGAAAAACTAAGATACCAATTTCTGTCGATCTGATTAGTATTCGTTTACATATTTATTTCGTTATATGATGCAAAGCGTTGTAGGGTTATCTGTTTTACAGAAAAAACTGCAATTGTGCAAATTTATGACAAAAAACAGATAAAATATTAAGCAAGATATGGACCGGATAGATTCCAATAGCATCAAATTCTGAAAAATTATTAAAAGAACTGGAATTCACTTTTTCATAAATCAGAAAGGAATCTCTCAAGATAATATTCTCCTCCCGATTAATATTTTCCACTCACATTTCCCCATTGGGAAAAAAATTATATATTTACACTTCAAAAATTTATCAACATGAACAATTTTTACAAGCTTATTATCTTTACCGGTTTAATGTGCGTTGTTGCAATTGCTGCAGCACAAACAGGAACTGTAAAGGGGAAAGTAACCGATGAGAGCGGTGAGGGTATGTACGGTACAAATGTCGTGGTTAAAGGAACTCAAATTGGTGTTATTACCGATTTTGAAGGGCAATACGTACTTACAAACGTGCCGGTTGGTACTCAGGTAATTGAGATTTCATTTGTCGGTATGCTCACTCAGGAGTTGCCCGTAACTGTGGAAGCCGGGAAAACCGCTGTGGTTGATGCCGTGTTGCTCGAAAATGCAGTTGTTCTTGACGATGTGGTAGTAATAGGTTATGGCCGTCGTCAGAAACGCGATGTCACCGGGGCAATTACATCAATAAGTTCTGAAGATCTTGGGGATGCTGTTCTTCCGAGTCTCGAATCCTCCATGCAGGGACGCGCTGCCGGTGTACAGGTTACAACACAGAATGGTATGGCCGGTTCTTCAATAAATGTAAAAGTGCGCGGAACAAATTCCATTTCTGCAGGTTCGCAACCTTTGTATGTAATTGACGGAATTCCTGTTTCCAGCGGAGACTTTAGTGCAAATAACACAGGTTCCGGTTTTAATGCCCTGTCAGACCTTAACCCGAACGATGTTGAATCGATACAGATTCTGAAAGATGCTGCAGCGGCCTCAATTTACGGTTCACGCGGGGCAAACGGGGTTGTGCTTATAACAACTAAAAAAGGAAATGCAGGCAAAACAAAATTCAATGTAAACTACTATTCCGGTATTGTTGAAGCAGCAAATAAAATTGACCTGATTTCAGCTACAGACCAGTTAGCTTTGCGCGATTCCGCACGTGTACGCAGAGGTCTCGATCCAGAATCGAAAGATGCAATAATTTATACTCCTTCAAACGGAACACCTATAACCAGAGGAATGGCAGACAGTATTGCTGCTCTCGGTGGCACCGACTGGATTGACGAAGTATTGCAAAGAGGTTTTGTTCAGGAATTAAGCGCATCAGCACAGGGTGGAAGCGAAAAAACCATTTTCTACACAGGACTTACTTATCGCGACGAAGAAGGCTTTATTCTTGGCAATTCGTACAACAGGCTCAGTGGCAGAATAAATGTAGAGAATAAAGCTACCGATAAACTTAGCATAGGAACCAATATGTCGGTTTCGTACAGCAAGAATAAACGTGTTCCTACAGGTGATTCAGGCGGTCTTGGGCTGGCTCAGCAAAAACTTCCGTATCTTCCGGTTTATAACGCTGACGGCACTTATTACGACCCTTACAATAATCCGTTGTGGCAACTCGAGAACTGGAATTTTACAGCTAATAGTTTCAGGTCTATCACAGGAATGTATCTAAATTACGATATTCTTGATAACCTTTCTTTCCGCTCCGAATTCGGTGTCGATTTTATGAATCTCAGCGAAGATGAATTCAGGTTTCGAAACGTTCAGGATACCGGTTCTGTTTCTTCGGCATGGGATCGTCGTACCAATGTTTTCAATTATACCACCAACAATTATTTTACATATAATCAGAAAATGGGAGAGAAGCAGGAAGCAGATTTTACTCTCGGACATTCATATCAGCGTTCAAATACAAGCGGAGTGGGGCTTAACGGATGGAATTTTCCGAATGATAATCTTACCAGTCCAGGTTCTGCCGACCCTTCAAACATGACTGGCTATTCTTATTCAACAGCTTATGCTTTTAATTCATACTTCTTCCGTTTAAATTACAAAATAAACAATAAATATCTGGCCGGATTCAGCATCAGAACAGATGGGTCCTCACGTTTTGGTGAGAATAACCGCTACGGAACATTTCCTGCAGTTTCGGCAGGCTGGATTTTAAGTGATGAGCCGTTTATAAAAGAAATAAAAGCAGTCAGTTTTCTTAAACTACGTGCCAGTTACGGGTTAACCGGTAATGCAAATATTGATGATTATGCAAACCTTGGTTTTTACAGCGCTGTCGGAGGTTATAACGGTTCTTCTGCAATTGTCCCGTCAACATTGCTTAACCCCTCACTAAGCTGGGAAAAATCTATTATGTTTGATGTAAATATAGATTTCGGATTCTTTGATAACAGAATCAGTGGTAGTCTTACATATTACAACAAACAAAGCTCTGATTTGCTTTTGCAGGTTACTTTGCCTTCATCTTCGGGTTACTCAAAAATATGGCAGAATATTGGTGCTCTGACAAACAATGGTGTCGAATTCGATATCACAACTCATAATATTCAGGGTGACTTTAAGTGGACTACAAATTTCAATATAGCATACAATCAGAATGTTGTTACCGATGTCGGCGGGTTACCACCTGATGCATTTGATAATAAAACAGGCGGAGATGCCCGTGTAATTCTCGGTTATCCGGTTGGTATTGCATATCTTGTGGAATGGGCCGGTGTTCAGCAGGAAGATGGCGAGATCCCGCTATGGAATGTTGACGGAACTCCGGTTCTTAATGATGGCGGAGTTCAGGAAACTGCAACTGTAAAAGCCGGAACCGAATTATATTATGATATCAATGGAAATCTTATGACTTATGAAAATCCTACCGGAGATTTTTACGGAGATAACAGAAAAGCCTGCGGAAGTCCGTTCCCCAAAATTGTGGGCGGTATTACAAATACATTGAATTATAAAGGATTCGACCTCAATTTTATGTTCATGTATCAATATGGTAACACAATTTACGATGATCAGGCAAAACGAATGATAGGCGACTATACATCTATTGCACAAAGACCCGAGATTCTTGGCGCATATTCAGAAACAAATCCTTCAACAGAAGTGCCGGGCTTAAATGAGTACTCAACTTATGTGAATTCTACCCGCTTTTTATATGATGCATCTTTCCTCAGACTTAAGAGTCTTTCATTAGGTTATAGTTTTAATAAAAAAGTTTGCCAAAAGATGAAGCTGGGTAATCTCAGAATTTATATTTCCGGTAATAACCTGTGGACATTGACAAAATATAAAGGATGGGATCCTGAAGTTGCAAGAAATACTTCGGCATCAGATCCCGATTCAAATGTTTCGTTTGCTGCTCCTTCGTTTGCGACACCGCAGGCCAGGACAATTATCGGCGGAATACAGATATCGTTTTGAAAAAACTTGTAATAAATAAAATTAAATAGCCACAAAAGCACGAAAGTACAAAAGCACAAAAAAAGGAATTTATCTTTAGTGTTTTAGTGTCTTAGTGGCAAGAGAAAAAAAATATAGTGGCGATTAAAAAAAGAAAAATAAGCTTAGAGTTTTAGTGCCTTCGTGGCACATAAATAAATTAATTAGCCACAAAAGCACGAAAGCACAAAAAAAGGAATTCACCTTTAGTGTTTTAGTGTCTTAGTGGCGATAAAAAAAAAGAAAAATAAACTTTGTGTCTTAGTGCCTTCGTGGCGAAAAAAATAAAGATATGAAAACAAAAACAGTAAATATCAGTATCTTATCAGCAGTATTACTGCTTTCGGTATGTTTTTCTTCATGCGAAAAACTTCTTGAAACAGATTTAAATGACAGAATCCCAAACGATCAGGCAATTACAAGTACAAGGGATTTACAACTTGTTCTCAACGGGGCTTATGATGGTTTGCAGTCAGGTTCGTTGTTGGGTGGTAATCCTGTAATTTATGCAGAGTTGCTTGCCGATGATGCCATAGTTGGTAACGAGCAAAAACTTAATCGCTTTGGAAAATATGAGATTTACACAATGACAACATCTCCTCAGATAACCGAAATTGCAAGTTTCTGGAGTACTGCATATTCAACAATTAATCGTGCAAACAATGTTATTTATGCTATTGATAATAATCTGGTTGATGATAGTGAATATGCTGCAAGTAAAGACAGACTGAAAGGAGAAGCATTATTCATAAGAGCAGTTGCACATTTTGAACTTGTCAGATTTTTTGCAAAACCTTATGATGTCGAAAACATAGGAGGGAACATGCAATTGGGAATTCCGTACAGACTTTTGCCTTCATTTACACCGGATAGCCTTGATGCAGCAAGAGAATCTGTAGAGGATGTTTATGCTAAAGTTAAAGCAGATCTGGTCAATGCAAAAACATTACTCGAATCAGCAGGAGCGATGACATCAAACTCCACAGCTTCGGCAATGTCGGCAACAGCTTTATTAGCCAGAGTTTGTTTCTTTTCAGGTGATTACACCAATGCTGCCCAATATGCTGATGAAGTTATTGAAAGCCCTTATTATGAATTGTCAGATGATGTTACAGAAGTCTTTAAATTATCAGGAAATGAATATAATTCCGAAGTGATTTTTCAGATTGTAAACATACAGACCGATAACAGCAACAGCATGATAGATGCATATTCCCGTGCAAAAAATCCGCTTTTCCAGACAACTGCTGCACTTTATAACATGTATGGCGCAAACGATACACGCCGGAGCCTGCTTAATAAATATTTTGTTTTGTATTACATCAAAAAATATGATGAAACCCTTACTGACGGTGTGTCGCAACCACTTAACAGAGTATATATAAGACTTGCAGAAATGCACTTAATAAGAGCAGAAGCAAATCTTTTACAAGGTGGCCCTTCTAATGCTGTTGATGCTTTCGATAGTTACAATGCTTTACGCCAGAGAGCTTTCGGATCGAACTATAATCCTGAGACAGTTGCTTTAAATGATTTGCTCGACAGCGTACGTAACGAGCGCAGAAGAGAACTCTGCTTTGAAGGAGACAGATATCACAATCTAAAAAGATTGCATCTGCCCTTACGCAACAGCGTTTCGTGGAATTCTGAAGCACCAATATTCAAAATTCCTGCTGACGAAGTTTCCGGCAATGCCTTGATGGTGCAGAATCCGTAATTGTTTTGATGGAGAAGCTTTAATAATTTATTTAGGTAACCTAAGAATACAACAATATTGTAGTTTACCATCAAACAACATTGTAGTTTATCATCAAACAATATTGTAGTTTACCGTCAAACAACATTTAAAATTGTGTATAATTTTTTTACATTTTTAGTCCACAACTCACAGTTCACTACAATTCATAACAAAAAAACAGAGTCACCGGTTAAGGTAGCTCTGTTTCAGTATTTATATGTTTTTCTTTAAAACTTTGGACTACTCATAGATCTGTATTGTTTGGTGTTTACAGATTGTTCCTTGGGATATTTTATACTATAACCAAAGGTGTATTTCTTTGACTCTGCCGGTTTTAAAGTAGTATTCCATGTTACTTTTCCTGTCACAGTATTATACTCTGCTCCGGACAATTCACCTACCGTAACTTCAATTTCGCTTTCTCTTGAAACAGGAACCTGATCTACGATTGTTAACTTAACATCCACTTTTCTGTTGTTTTTAACCAGAATGTCATATTGGAAACTCTCTTTACGGCTGTTACCGAGTAAACTCTTTTTAGTAAATTCCTCAATGCGGTTACGTTTAATCGAAATCTGTTTGTCCCGTCCGAATGATAACTCAAGAGTGTCGTTCAGGGAGCCTGTATTTAACTGAGATACGCCCAGGTATGTTTCTCCGAAGTAAACATTCATTTCGCCGTCAATAAGATTAAGTGCCTCCCATCCGGTGATTTTGCCGATAAGGTAAACGTTTGATTCAAATTTAGGAATGGCATAATAACTGAAATCAGCATTGAGAGAATATTCGGTTACATCAATAGTATATGGCTTACCGTCCGACGGCAGATTATATTTCTTTGCAATTTCAAACTCTATGCTTATCTCCGAAACTGCTACAGTATTGTATGATATGTTTTCGTCCATAACCTGATACTGAGCCGATTCAAACTGGCGTTCTTCATTCTTGATTGCATTGGCATAGTAACCCCCGGAAGCTTTCTGATCATTACTGGTGAAATTTAAATCCCATGTGGAAATAGTAGGAGCAGAGGCCCCTTGCAGCGGATCTCCGGTAGATAATTTCATTTTTACTGATTGCCATGCAATTCCGGTGTTGTTAAATACTTTGGCTTTGTACTTCATAATCACAGGTTCACCAATTTCTTTTGCTTTAAGATCATACGAAGGAGCCCAACCACATTTTCCGGCTATATAGCTGATAGTAAAAGTTCCATTAATTGCAGTTTCTGCTTCATATTCAATGATAATTTTTTTGTAAAACATATTGTTTGTTGTCAGTATCTTATTTTTTCGGAGATAAATCTTGTTTATTTCCTCGTTTTCTGCATTTATAAGATTGTCAATTCTGGTCATTTCCTGGCGAATTACATAAGTCCTTTCACGGTAATAAGCAGAGGCTGTTTTAAGGTCTGCAATGTTTACTCCGGCATTATCTCCGCCTATGTACAGATTCTTTACCAAAAGCTCTTTTTCTGCTTCAAACGAAGCTTTTTCATTATTCAGAGCGGTTATCTTTGCAGTAATAATTTTTACAGAATCATTCATCCTTTTTATTTCAGGGAATATTAATTCGGCGTCTTCGTTGTAATCAGCAACAGAAACCGACAAAATTTCAATATTCTGAGCATTTGATATTTGTACAGAATTATTTATTGCCTGAGGACTTATATTGGTAATTTCGAAGATTCCGCGCCCTTTTGTGAGATTTACATTTGTTTTTGCTTTTACCTCTGCACCATACAGATAAACAGTTACTTCGTCGATATCGGCCTTTGCTGTCAGGGGTTTCTGGGCAAAAATGCTCCCGGCAAAAAGTATTGCCGATACAAGAATAATAAGATGTTTCATAAGTTTTGTTTTTTGGGTTTATAATACAAAGGTAACAATTAGTTTAAAAAGGTTCGATGACATTAAAAAAAAGTTCGTTGGTTATCCGGTTCTCCATTTTAAGAGTTCATCAGTTCAACGGTTGAAAAGATTAAAAGGTCACAGAATGATATATAACCGAGAACTGATGAGCTGATGAACAGATAAACTGATGAACTGATGAACCGGATAACCGTTTCCTAATCATATCCCTCCGTTCCCTAATTACCCCTTTTATACGCATTTTTACCGCCGTACATTTGTCTCAAACCTTAAAATTAAAAATTATGAAATCAATTATTTTATCATTTCTGATGTTAGCGGCAATAGCCTGCGGAGCACAGGAAATTTCGAATCAGGTTGTTTCAGCAGCCGGAGGAGAATTCACAGGAACAGATATTTCTATGTCCTGGACTATCGGCGAAACCGTTACGGAAACATTTTCTGCTGACGGACTTGTTTTAACTCAGGGTTTTCAGCAAAGCTCTTACACAGTAACCAGAATCGATGACATCCTTTCTGATTTATTCAAAGTGGATGTTTATCCAAATCCTGTTACTGATTATCTCAACATCAATTTCACGGGAGACGTTTCCGAAGCAAGCCTGTTTCTGTTTGATATAAACGGAAAACTGATTGTGGAGAAACAAGTTGATGAATTCAATTCTGTAATCAGTATGTCTGATTTACCAGATGCTTCTTATGTCCTTAAGTTAGTAAGCTCTGACGGAAAAGAAACAGTGAATTTCAAAATTATTAAAAATCAATAAATCTCAAGACTATGAAAAATTTACTTTTAACATTATCAGTTTTATTATTCGGCCTGACAATTATGGCACAAACCCCGGCAATGTTTAACTATCAGGCAGTTGTCCGTGATGCAAATTCAGATATTCTCGTAAACACAGGGATCAATCTGACAGTAGAAATTTTAAAATCCGATGTCAACGGCACTGTAGTTTTTAGTGAACAACATGCCACCTCAACTAATGCATATGGA
This sequence comes from Bacteroidales bacterium, assembly GCA_003249955.1. Classification (GTDB taxonomy): domain Bacteria; phylum Bacteroidota; class Bacteroidia; order Bacteroidales; family ML635J-15; genus Bact-19. Next base: position 19,798 of record QKHS01000030.1, read on the forward strand.
GTTGTAAATGTGAAGATAGGTTCAATAAATACTCTGGAAGGAATCGACTGGAGTAATGATTTATATTTTGTACGTATTTCGGTTGATGGTACAGTATTGGGAACATCTCAGCTTATAAGTGTTCCTTATGCTTTACATGCAAAGACTGCTGAAAATGTTTTCAGTGGCAATTATGATGATTTAAGCAATACTCCTGATCTGAGCTCATACCTTACTGATATCAGTACAAGAAGTCTTGGTGAACTTGCAGATGTAGATCTCAACAGTTTGAGCGATAATCAGATTTTAAAATATAATGCAGGTCTTGGAAAATGGATTTCCATTGATGTGGCAGCAGCATCCGAGTCTGATCCTGTATATTCTGCAAGTCCGGCTTTTGCAGTAACAGATGCAGGTAGCGGAATGGTAATAAGTTCTGTAGAAAGAGCTAAACTTAACGGTATTGAAGCCGGAGCTCAGGTAAATGTAAATCCGGACTGGAATGCCGTTAGTGGCGATGCTCAGATTCTGAACAAGCCTTCTTTTTCTTCTATAGCAATTTCCGGTGACTACAGCGATTTAATTAATGCTCCGGCTTTGTTTGACGGTACCTGGACAAGCCTTACCGGAAAACCTACATTCTCAACAGTTGCAATCAGCGGCAATTATAGTGATCTTATAAATTTGCCAACATTGTCAACCGTTGCAGGAACAGGAAATTATAATGATTTAACAAATAAGCCAATTACTATAAGTGCTGCTCAGGCAAATGCAATTGATGCAAATACACTTAAACGCAGCTATCCTTTGGCTGATGAAACAAAACTTGCAGGAATTCAGGCTGGTGCAGAAGTTAATGTAAATCCGGACTGGAATGCAGTCAGTGGCGATGCACAGATAATGAATAAACCATCACTTTCAGCCGTAGCAACCAGTGGCAATTTTAATGATTTGATAAATAAACCTACAACTGTTGCAGGCTATGGAATTACTAATGCTATGACAACTTCTCATGCTGCAAACGTAATTACTTCAACAAATATAAGTAATTGGAATACTGCTTATTCGTGGGGTAATCATGCAGGTTTGTACCGGGCTTCAACCTGGGTTCCTGCCTGGACTGACGTGACAGGAAAACCAACTTTTGCAACTATTGCAACCAGCGGGGACTACGCTGATTTGTCAAATGCTCCGGCATTATCTGCAGTTGCAACTTCCGGTAATTATTCGGATCTTTCGGGAAATCCTGACTTAAGTACTTATGCAACAAAAGATATGAATGCTGAAAATATCTCAAACCTTGCAGATCCGGTAAATGAACAGGATGCAGTAACAAAGTCCTATGCAGATATGAAGTTTCAGATGCTCCTGAATTATATGGTTGAATCAGGTGCTGATGTTGCGGGATTACTTGACGCTGGTGTTTCTATAGAAGAGCTTGTTGATGCAGAAGCCCCGATTGCAGATTTAATTGCAGGAGGCGTAAGTGTAAGTGAGCTTTTTGAAATGGGGGTCTGTGTTGGAACACTCAGAAAAGCAGGAGCTTTGGAAGCAGATTTAATTGCAGCCGGTCTGGTCGGAACGTTAACAGACTTCGAAGGAAATATCTATGGCTGGGTTAAAATCGGTAATCAGATTTGGATGGATGAAAATCTTAAATCAACAAAGTACTCAGACGGGAATGATATTCCGGCTTATTACGCATATAACTATGATGCTTTAAATGTTCCGGTTTATGGTTATGTTTATAGTATTGACGGAGCTTTGAGAAATGCTGAAACCAGCGAAACAAACCCCAGCGGAGTTCAGGGAGCATGTCCCTCAGGCTGGCATATGCCAAGTGATGCAGAATGGCAACAACTCGAAGATTTTTTACTGAATGACGCTTATGGAATTGATGAAACAAATATTGCAAAATCTTATGCCTCAAACACCTTATGGTCTGCTTCGGCAACTGAAGGAAACGTGGGAAATGATCCGGCATCCAACAATGATTCAGGATTTGATGCTCTTCCTGCAGGAACAAGAAATGCATATAATGGTTCTTTTAGCATTTTGGGACGATCCGGTTATTTTTATTCAAGCTCTTATTGGGAGTCAGGATATCCGTACTATGATAAATATGTTAAAGACAGAAATCTGCAATTTGACCAGTCTGTTGTTGGTCATGGCTATATGAGGTTTACCGGCTATTCTGTCCGTTGTGTAAAAGATTAAAAATAAAAAGACCAGATAAAAATGAGGCGACAATTTGTCGCCTTTTTTGTATTTTAGCAAAAATATAAAAAAATGAAAACAGATATCACAGAATCGGTAAAAACCGCACTGGAAGCAGTTTCAACAGAGCAAAACAGAATTTCAGGTAAAAGATATTTTAAAGAAGAAGTCGCGTTAATCGGCGTTACAACTAAGGATGTGAAAAACATAAGCAAAAACTATTACCGGGATATTGAACATTTGTCAAAGTCTGAAATATTTGATATTTGTGAAGAAATGTGGCAAACAGGCTGTATGGAACTAAGTTTTATTGCTTGTGACTGGACATATAACCGCAGAAATGAATTTGTAGAGGCCGATTTTGTAACATTTGAAAGATGGGTTAAAAATTATATCAATAATTGGGCATCGTGCGATACATTTTGTAATCATAGTATGGGTGACTTTATTGTGAAATATCCCGAATTTCTTGCAAAATTAAAAGAATGGGCAAAGTCAGAGAACCGTTGGGTAAAAAGAGCAGCTGCCGTTTCGTTGATTATTCCGGGTAAAAAAGGTGAGTTTCTTAGCGATATTTTCGGTATTGCAGATATTATGCTTATGGATAAAGATGATATGGTGCAGAAAGGTTATGGATGGATGCTTAAAGCTGCCTCACATACACATCAGAAAGAGGTCTTTGATTATGTGGTTAGAAACAAATCGGTTATGCCAAGAACAGCATTGAGGTATGCAATCGAAAAAATGCCGGCAGATTTAAAGGCAGAAGCAATGAAAAAATAAACTATTTTTGTCAAAATTTTGAAAAATGGAAGATAATAAATCTAAAATAACAAAAGAACAAAAAGAGATTTTGTTGGGATTATTCAGCACTAATGAAGTTGCTGTACTTGAAAGTATTGAAAAGATAAGAGATAAAGGTGGAGACTACAGTATAAAGCCATTACTGGAAATTTATTTTTCGACACCATATACAGCAGTCAGGAATTCGATTTATGAATTAATATGTGATTTAAAAGACAATAAAATTGCAGATATTCTGGAGCAAAATATAGAAACTTATAAGGACAAAGAGCACTTGCCGAAGTTTTTGTCTGCTTTATGGCAGTCTGCAGCTAAATTCAGTAGTCTAATGCCTTTTTTAAGAATATTTGATAATGGCGATGATCTTATTGCAGTAGAAATCTTATCTGTTGTAGAGCAAAGCGCCGGTAGCATTCCGGATGCCGAAAGAGAAGAAAGTCTTAAGTTTATAAAATCAAAAGTGTCTGATTATAAGGGATTTAAAAAGATTATTGCAGGAGAAATTATGGAGTTATTAAAATAATCATAATTTATTTTCTGGTAAATTACATTTTTTTGTCACTTCTTTATTCTTTGAACTATATTGAGATGTTTGTAATTGTGACTTCTTTCAACTTCCTGCTTCATTGCATATTGAATGTTGAATATTCTTCCTTCTGTTGCAATGCTTAGGGTTTGTTGGATATTCAAGTTCTGAGTTTAATTTCCCAAAATAAACATACCGGGCGTTCGGTTTTACACGTTGGAAAACCCAAAACGTATGAATATATAAGCATGAATTTTGCACTAAAACAGTCCTCTAGTCTTCCAACATTCGGCTTTATTGAATATTGAATATTCTTCATTTTATTACAATATATCATGTTTGCCAGAATGTCCAAATGTCCTGCTGAAAATAAGAAATATGTAAACACTTGTTTTCGTCAGTCCTTCTGATTACAGATTACTGATTACTGACATGCCGGTTCCCGATTTACCGTTTATCGTCTTCCCATGCATTTTACCTGTTTTTTAATCATGTCTGTGTTCGTAATTCATTGGCTCCATGTGTAACGTAGCTGTAATTCCAAACTCGTCCAATATCTTGTTTTCTATATCCGTAGCTATTTTGTGTGCAGAAAGGATGTCCAGTTTTTCATCCAGTTTTATGTGAAATGTAAGCTCGTGATGCGAAACATAGTTGTGTATGTGGAAGTGATGTGGCATAACATCATGAGGATAAATACTTTTTATGGTTTCCTCAATTTTTGCAATTAGTTCTTCATCAGGTTCTTCCCCTAATATCTTATTTATGGCTTCTTTAATAATCACAAAAGTTGCATAAAACAACATCAGTGATATTATTATTCCCAACACACTGTCAATCCACCAGAATTTTGATGAGAAGAAAATTCCTATTAAAACCACCAGCGAAGATAATGCATCGGAACGGTGATGCCAGCCGTCTGCTTTTACCGACAGGTTTTCTGTTTTACGGCCAATATAAAAAGCATATTGAGCCAAGGCTTCTTTTGCCAGTATCGAAATTATTGTTACAACAATTGCAAGTGTCCCGAACTTTGCCGAACCATGTTCTGTAAACTGAATTATAGAGTTTCGTAAAAAGTCATATGCTATAACCGCCAGAATAAAACCTATGAAAATTGCAGCAATCTGTTCCCATCTGCCATGTCCGAACGGGTGTTTTTTATCCGCCTTTTTTGACGATAACTTTACTGCAATAATTACTACAATAGAACTCAATGAATCTGATAGCGTATGCCATGCATCCGCTGTTAATGCCAGTGATCCTGTAACAATACCAGCCCAGAATTTCAATAAAAATAAAGCAGAATTCAAAATTATTGAAACGACTCCTTCCGTATAACCGGCCTTTTTCTTATCCATTTTTATTTATTTTAATTGTTTTACTTATCTAACCAAATATTTTAATAATTGTTGTCTTGTTGTCTAAATTTTATATTTTTATTTTAGTTTTCTAAATGAATTCAGTGCTTTATTCAGAAGTACAACCAGAATCTCTTTTTCTGCCTCAGTTAGTTCTGCTGTAAGCATTTGCATAATATGATGGTGAACTTTTGTGTGTAATAATGCAGCTTCATTTCCTTTCTCTGTGAGATGTACATGAGCAGAACGGCGGTCGTTATCCGATTTTATTTTATATAGATAAGAGTTTTCTTCAAGACGATCAAGCATTACAGAAACAGAAGCTTTGCTTATCTCAAGCTTTACAGACAATTCGGATAATGTTGGATTTTGCAATTCTTTTATGGCTTCAATGCAAATTAACTGTTTGGTAGTCAGGTTTTTAAGTTCGCATTTAAGCTTCATTTCATCCTCAATCTGTTCTGATTTATGGAGAAGAATATCTATAAGCTGTTCCAGTTTGTAATTCATGTTCTTTTATAATAATACAACAATGCAAAGATAATAATAATTAGATATGTCAAACTAATATTTAATATTTTTTGTGATTATCTGATATATTCAGTAATAATATAATTCAGGTAACATAGTTCTTTAGTCAGCATAGTAATCAGGTATTTTTTACAAATGAAACTAATCTGAAATGCTATGATACAAAAAATGCTGCCGGATAACTTTCGGGCAGCATTTTCATATTGTGCAAAACTAATTTATCAGCTAAGGTATTGTGCTCTTACATTGTCAAGCAGAGCCTGTTCTTCCGGCGAAACATTTCCGTCAACCGCAGCAGTTTTTACCATGAGTTTGTAAATTTTCTCACGATCTTTACGGTCTTCCGGCATTCTTAAAACCAGTTGGTTGTTAACTGCCATGTCAAGCATCCCCTCAATTTTAGAAGGAGCATATCCCCATTTCTTTGCCATTTTTTTTGCAAAATCAATTTCTTCGGCATCGAAAACTCCGTCAGCAGCAATCATTATCAGGATATTGTTGAAAGCATAGTCTCTTACTTTATACATTGCGTCAAACTTCTTAGGATTTACGTTGGCAATAAACAGGTTAGAATTTTCTCTGAAATAATTCAGGTAATCATTCTGACTCATAATGTCTGAAATAATCCATTCGTTTTTGGTAGAATTAATCTGAGATCCGCAATACGGGCAATTAAGATCTGTAGTGTCCGAGATTGTTCCGCCACATGAAGGACATTGGTGTGCATAAATTGATCCTTTGTTCTGTCCTGAAAGAATATCTTTCGACATCATCACTACTTCGTTTTTACTTGTAACAGCCATATCCAGTAACTGTGCTTTACCTCCGTTTATAACAACTCTCTGGTACGAAGATTTTACAGAAAGAGCCAGTATGTTTTTGTTGTCTTTCTGTAAGGCACCGATAAGAGTAACGTCGTTAAGGAAAATCCTGTTGTAAACAAAATGAGAAGCCGATTTAATTTCTATTTCAAACTTATTGTAATACTCATCGGTTACAAATCTGCGCATAAGTTTAGGATCTTTCATAACTCTTGCTGTTTCAATCTGAAGGTAACCGTTGCTGGCTTTATCCTCGATATTTTGTACGGCAAACTCGGAATCTGAATCCGAAATTTCTTCTACTTTGTTTGCCAGAGTATTACTCATGTCATGTAAATGAGATGTAGTGACATAATCATCGGCCTGAGTTATTTCTGCCAGTACCCAATCATATTCTCCACTGTTTGTAATGGTTCCGCAATACGGGCATTTACACATATCGCCCATGTTGGCAGATAAGTCTCCGCCACAATTAGGACAATTGTAAGTGTTGTACATATCTTTTGCTACGGCTGAATTTTTCCGTATAAATGACCAGTACTCCACAAATTCTTCAAATGAAGCAGAATTAAGGTTTGCATAACTTTCCGAAACAAATTTATCTTTTATACTGGCATAAACTCCAACGTGAATAACATCAAAAACTCCGTCAGTTTCAATTTTATCAATAATTACAGACTTAATTTCAAGCTTTTCAAGAATATTCTTCTGTTTTAAAATGTTCATCATTTTAAACTGAGTGTTTACTCTCTGGTACATACCATCAGAAATAAAACGGCGAACTTTTGAAATATCCTTTTCAGACCAGGCAGCCTGAATATCTGTAAATGCTTTGCTTACTTTTTGCACAAACTGCTCTTCGTTAAAATCAGGATGCAATTGTTTATATGCAGCAAGTCCTTTAACATCTTTCTTTCCGGGAATAATACTACCCTGAACCTTGTTTAGAATAGACCCCTGTTTTTTGAGTTTGCTGAAAACAAAAATACCGACAACCAGAGCTATAACAACAATCCAGTTTAACGGGAAAGGTAACATCATAAACAAATAAAATATTAATGCTCCTATACCGTCACCACCACCGCTGCCGCCGCTACTGCGGCTTCCTCCGCCGGCACCACCCATGCGGGCATACATGTCTGTACTTACAAGTGTTGCAATAAGCACAATAAAAATAAACATCAGCAAGTGCTGATTCCTTAATAAAAACGAATTGAATTTCTTCATGGTTATATTTTTAAAGTTATGTATAACATGAATGTAAAACTAATTATTTTTTTTATTTCATGATTATATTAATTATTAACAATCAGTAAACATTAACGATAAAATCTCATATTTTTGTAGGTTATGAAAACAACACAATTATTAAAAACAATATTGCCGGGAATATTGCCATTATTGGTTTTTATTCTTGCTGACGAGATATGGGGAACGGAGACAGGATTGTATATTGCCGTTGCTTTTGGTGTGATACAGCTTATTGTTATTTATTTCAGAGAAAAAAAATTCGATAAGTTCGTTTTTTTTGACACTCTTTTAATAGTTATAATGGGAGCAATTTCCATTATTCTTGATAATGATATTTTCTTTAAACTAAAACCTGCTGTTATTGGTGTAATTCTGGTTGCAGTTCTTGGTATTTCGGCATATTCTCCAAAGAATATAATGATGATGATGTCGGGAAGATATCTGAAAGGATTTGAAATGAACGGACAGCAACAAAAGGCTATGCAAAGAAATATACGAATAATGTTCTGGATATTTTTGGGGCATACTTTGCTGGTATTTTATTCGGCTTTCTTTATGTCTAAAGAAGCCTGGGCTTTTATTAGCGGAATTCTGTTTTATCTTGTATTTGCAGGCTTTTTCGTTTTCGAAATGCTTAGAAACATTATACTGAGAAGAACAAAACCACAGGAAGAAATGCTGGCTCATGTTGATGAAAACGGTAAAATCATAGGAAGAATAAGCAGAACTCAGGCTCATGACGGAACTAAAAAATTACATCCTGTTATTCATGTTCACATAATTAATAGTAATGGTGAAATACTTTTGCAGAAACGTTCACCGGCAAAAAAAATACAACCAGGTAAATGGGATACTGCTGTCGGAGGACATGTGTCGTTCGGAGAACAACTCGAAAAATCTCTCGAAAGAGAAACTAAAGAGGAGCTGGGGCTAAAGAATCTTAAATTCAGTTTTATTACAAAATATATATGGAAATCTGATATAGAATCAGAATTAGTATTTGTGTTTTTTGCTGAGCACGACGAATTTAAGTTTAAGGCAAATTCTGAAGTTGATGAAATAAAATTCTGGAGTTTTGATGAATTGAAGAAAAACATCGGAAAAAATCTGTTTACCCCAAATTTTGAAGTAGAATTCGTGAACATTCTGAGTAAAATGAAGAAAAAATAAAAATCAGAATTATTTTTAAAAATTTATAACACATGCAAAAAGTCACTATTACCCTTAATTCGCAAGGGATATAGGCTATTTTTCCCCAGTTTTAAGCTTTCTGTATTGGCTTAAAAATATTTTTCCGGGAGGTTGGACTGAAATTTTACGAATAAAACGGTTAAAAAATAAAATTGAAGTGTGATTTGTAAATTTATTATTTTTTTGATGATTTGAATAATAATGAACATTATTCAAAAAAAATAAAAAAACTCAAAACAAAAAATAATCAATAATAAATTTTTATCAGATTTTAAATTCCTGAAAAATAAATTCGGTTTTCTGCAGGAGTAAAATTTTTAGAAAAACAGATAAATAAATCTTAAAAATCCGATCTGTTTTTTCTGTATAATTTTTTCAGGAAAACGTCAAAATGAACAATAAAATACTCCGTATATTTTCATTTTAAAAGGGTAGGAGCCACGATTTTTTTTTGACATATATTTTATTACAAAAATTAATATCGTGGGAAATACGCGATTTTTACTTTTTCCAAAAAATCAATACGAGTTACATTTGTAATTCAAATGTTTACAAATAGCAGTGGATTACAAATGTAAACAGACTGAAAAAATTGAATTATATTATAATTCAGTTACAGATGTAATTATTTAACAAATAACAATTGTAATAATATTATTAAATTTTAGTTAAATAAAAATCA
>QKHS01000007.1 GCA_003249955.1 Bacteroidales bacterium
CCCATCACCACCTGAGTAGCTCATGAACTCACCATAAAATCTACCCAAATAGTCTTCAGCACTTCTATTGTAACGGATTGTTTTATATATTTTTTTATCTAAAAACTCTACAAAATGCTTTAAAGGTGTCTTTTTTAACTTAGGTTCAATCTCATTAAGTTTGACGGTATCTTTTATTATAGCAAATTGGCTCAAAAGCTTATCCTTCTTTACTTCTGGAGCAACCTTTGATCTTTGTAAGTTTGCACTAATAGCATCATAAATCTTTTGACCATCTGTTTTAATATCGTCCCCTGTTAAATCAGTAATAGAAAAATTTTTGAACTCACTTTCTCTCAATGCCAATAAAATACCTGATACAACTAAAGGTTTATCAGTATCTTTCAAATTACCGTAATTTCTTAAATCTTCATGTAATTCGGCAGCATCATTAAGAATTTCAGCAGTTTCTTTTTCTTGGTCTGTATCTTCCTTTAATACTTCTTTTGTATAATATTCGTCAATATTATACTCGCTAAATGTAATAAACGACTCAACATCAGGAAGTTCACGATAATATTCCGTTTCATCAATAAATATAGGTGTTATTCTATGCTTCTTCTCATCACCTGAAACACCAAATACAATAACCTTTTTATATGTAGTATTTTGAGCTAAATGTTTGCCATAAAACAAAGCCCCATTTACGGCATAATCAGTTACGGCAGTTACTTCAGTACTAATACATCCTTTTTCATCCAACTTAATATGCTTGCTTAAATCTGCTTTATCCTCTATTACTAATAGGTAATCCTTAACCACTCCAACATATTCAGGAAACCCAACATTTCCAGTGCCTTTTTTCGAAGCTGTTTTTAAGGCACTATTTATTTCTTTAACAGAACTTCCTTGTGGATCAAGTTTAATCTTGGCTTGTTTAAGTAGGTCATATACCCACAAGTCAGTTTTTACTTCATTTTTCGCCATATTCCTATCCTCCACTATACATAAATTTGTTTGCTTTTTATAAATTATAATTATATCAAATTTCCGAGTGTTTGTCGATACCATTTATATAAAAATCATTATGATATTATACGCTTTTTGTGTATTATTGATATGATTCTTATCTATATTTAATATGATGTATTAAACATAATCGGCAGCTAACGCCAAATAAATAACTGTAATATAATGTAAATACCCGGAAGTTCGGGGAGATACATTTTTGAGCAAATTTCGGGCTAATGCGAAGTTAACTTACCTCAAACATCTCAATAATTGCATAACAATTTAATTAAAGATCAATACTCCCAAAAAGGAGTGATTTTATGCAATCAAAAAAAGCTTGTCCGTTAGTTGAGCAATATCTCGGGTATCTTTCCGTCATTAAAGGTAGAAGTGAAAACACCATTCTGGAATATAGAACTGATATTCTTACATTCTTTAATTATCTTGCAAAACAACGTCAAATGTCAATAGATAATCGAAATTTTTTTTTGCTGATGTTGACTTTATTAAAGCTATAACTTTAAGTGATATGTATGGATTTATTTCGCATTGTCAAACAGAGCTTCAATCTTCACCCGGAACAAGAGCCAGAAAAATAGTTTCACTTCGCCAATTCTGGGAATATCTTGAAGCAAAAGCTCATTTGATTGATAACAATATTGCTGAAGAACTGGAACTCCGAAACTTCCAAAAAGAATCCCTCAATATTTAACTTTAGAAGAATCTGTTCGTTTGCTTCTTGAATGCAAAATATCTCCACGTGATCATTGTATAATAACAATTTTCTTGAATTGTGCACTTCGGATTTCAGAGCTGGCAAGTTTAAATGTAGACCAAGTAAGCTCAGATATTTTGTCTGTAATAGGCAAAGGAAATAATGAACGAAAAATCTTTCTCACCCCAGCTGCAAAGAAATCACTTTCAAACTTTTTGGGTATCAGAAATGCAATGGATGTTCGGACAAATGCTTTGTTTATTTCACGAAACAAAAAACGTATCACAACAAGGGCAATTCAGGATGTTGTCAAAAAATATGTAGCCCTTGCAGGACTTGATACAAATACAATTTCTGCACATAAATTACGCCATACTTCAGCAACATTAATGTACAAATATGGTCATGTTGATATTCGTTCATTGCAGATGATACTCGGGCATGA
>QKHS01000074.1 GCA_003249955.1 Bacteroidales bacterium
TTATTCAGAAGCAATATTGTATGTTTACAACAGATGGGGACAGCTTATATACAGCGGAAACTGCAATGAAAAATGGAACGGAAAATATAATGACAGATACGTTCCCTCCGGCCCTTATGTTTATTTACTTGACTTAAACGACGGAACCGAAATCAGGAAAGGAATTGTTACGGTGGTGTATTAGTGATGCTGTTCAATTGTTCTGAGTTTAATTTTTTGAATTAAGAATCCCGAAAACCCCAGATGTTTTGTTTGAGATATTACCATTATCAGATTACTTCTTTTTAAGCCAAAAATTTCGTTTTTTCAACCCTGCATAAGCGAAAATACACAACAAGATAATTGATATAATGTAAACAATATATTCCGGGGTTGACATTGACTTCGTAATAAACATATATGCAATGTAAATAATTCCTATTATTGAACTAATCCCAAGTCCTGCAAAAATAATTGTTTTAAAAGTTTCAAAGATAGCTATGTCCGGTTCTGTTTCTTTTTTGTAAGCTGATAGCGACATTGATTTATATTTATCAATAATTGAAACAACCCTTTCTTTTTCAGATTTATTCCAGTTATTAAGAATTTGTTCTGTATTTTGAGTCTTTTTATTATTCTGCATGTAAATAAGGAATTCATGAGCCAGCACCAATTGTTCAAAATAATCAATATACTTCTGCTCTTTTCTAATTGACGGATGAACTACTACTGATAGCTTTTCGAAATTAAAATTTATTTTGTCTGTTCCATCTTTTGGTAAAACTTTAAGGATAGCTCTAAAATTTTCAATATTACTTTGATTCAAATCTTCCATTTAATATTTTGATTAAGAAATTATATTTTGGGCGTAAATATAAGTTTTATAATATTCAAAATCAAGAAACAGGTTGTTGTTTTATAAATAAAATTTAACTAACTCTTTTCTGTAATCGGTAATCTGTAGCTTTGTAACCGGTAATCTGTAGTTTAGTGATTGGTAAAATTTGTCAACCATTACGACATACTGCTTGCTTCTTACTCTTTCTCTTCTCCGCTTACAATACATGCGGCCAGCCAACTTCATTGGATATTGGATATTGAAAATTGAATATTCTTCCTTCGGTTACTCTGTCCTGAGTTAAAATACCTTGAAGTAAAAAAACCGAACAGCCAAAGTTCGGACTCTGCAGAAAACAAGATACGCGCCAGCCCACTTCGATTTTCGGTCTTCCAGCTCTATTGGATATTCTTCCTTGGGTCTTCCGTCTCTCCCATTACCCAATCAGCACATCTTCATACTCATTAAATGTTTCGGACAATTCCGGGTTTGTGTCTGATGAGTCATTAGAGGGAAAATTGTTTTTAAGTTTCCGCATCAGGCTTATGACCATAAACATTGTTACTATTGCAGCAAGAACATCAGCCACAGGGAAAGAGTACCATATCCCTTTTTCTCCCCAGATAGGCGGAAAAATCAATACAAAAGGAATTAAAAACAAAAGTTGTCTTGCCAATGCAAGGAAAAGAGATGACCAGGCTTTTCCGAGAGCCTGATATAATCCTGAGCCTACAACCTGAAAGCCGATTACAGGAAAAGCCAGAATAAATATTTTCAAAGCACGGCTGCCTATATCTATAAGTTCTTTATCCGTAGTGAAAATACGTATTAATGAAGGGGCAAAAAGATAAAAACAAAACATTGCAATAATGCAGAATGTTGTTGCCCAAATGCTTGCCAGTTTCATAGCTGAAAATACCCTGTGGTGTTTTTTTGCTCCGTAATTAAAACCTGCAATAGGCATAAATCCCTGATTTATACCAAACAATGGCATAAAGATAAACATCGATAACCTGAATACTATTCCAAATGCAGCAATAGCAGCAGTCCCTCCATAAACAAGCAATGTATTGTTAAGAACAATTGTCATTACAGATGATGCAATTTGTCTGCCGAATGATGATGCCCCGATTGCAAGTGTTTCAAGCGTTATTTTCTTATCCGGGATTCTAAGGATTTTAGGAATACTTATTTTTAATACGGATTTAGGATTAAAGGTAAAATACCAGATTGTAAGTGACATGCCGACAAACTGGCTGAATGAAGTAGCAAGAGCCGCTCCGACTACTCCCCAACCTAAGCCGAATATAAGTATCGGATCAATAATAAGGTTTAAAGATGCTGCAATGGTTTGGCTTATCATCGGGAATTTTGCATTTCCTTCGGCTCTTATCTGGTTCATCAGAACAAATAAAAGATTCTGAAAAAATGTACCGGGAAGCGCCCATATTGCATAGTTGTACGCATAAGGCATAATCTCTTCGTTTGCCCCGAACAGTTCAAGTAAAGACCTGAGATTCGAAAAAGCAATTGTGAAAACTACAATATTTATAGTTAAAATTGTTGTAATCAGTGTGTGTAAAGTAAGCGTAGCTTTTGCCTTGTCTTTTGCTCCCAATGCCCTTGAAATTATTGAAGCTCCTCCAAGTCCTATTGCCTGGCCGAAAGTCCCGATTGACATAAGCAATGGTAACGAAACAGAAATTCCTGCAATACCTAATTTCCCAACTGCATGTCCTACAAAAATGGTATCTGCAATGTTGTAAATCGAAATTGCCATCATACCCAATATTGACGGCAAAGATAAGTTCAACAAAAGTTTGCTTATTTTCTCCTCTCCTAATCTGTCTGCCTTGTTCATTAATTTTGTGTCTGATTGTTTTTGTATAGTTTTAATTCGGTGAAGTCAAAATCGGGATTTGGAATATCAATTTTCATTTCAATGATTTTTCCGTATTTATCAGCTATAAAACTGACAGTCCCGGCCGGCAATGACGGTGCTTTTTCAAATTTTACCGAAAATGTATCGTAATGCCAGTGATTTAATTTTCCCTGATATATGTCGGTATGAAGCATTTTAAGATATAATTTACCCGATTTTATGCTTACTTCAACATCTCCGTAAATATCAGATCTGTATATCCCTGTGTATTCCTCATTTGCGAAAGATGGTTTGGTATCAGGAATTCTGGAATTTTTCCATTCAGCCTGATCTTTTTTATCATAGTCAGCTATCAGAGCTTTAATTTTCAGATAGTAATCACTCCATGAACCGTCAATTTTATCATCAATAACATAATCCATTAATTGATTCATAACTGCACTGTACATCATTGACAGGCTGTTTGTCAGAATTACAAATCCGCAGTTTAGTTCAGGTATAAGAACTGTCTGGGATATCATTCCGTCATAACCACCGTTGTGTGTAACAATAAGATAGCCTTTATAGTCGAACATAGACCAGCCCAGTCCGTATGCTTTTAAGTGAGTTGAAGGATTAATGCTTTTTGTAAAAGAACTTACTGTCATTGCAGTTTGTGCCGACCACATTTCATCTGCCATTTTTTCGGAATATATTCTGGTTCCTTTGTACATTCCTTTGTTTAATTGCAGAATTAACCATTGTGACAAATCGTGAACATTTGAGTTAATACTGCCTGCCGGGCCAATATTATCCCAGTTAATGTAAGGAATTACAACATTTTGGCCGTCAACATTTGTATGACATGATGCCACATTGTCGAGTTTATTATTTTCTGTAATGCTGGTATTGGTTCTGCTCATTCCCAACGGCGTAAAAATGCGGTATTTCAGAAAGTTATCCCATGTGGTGTCGGTTACATATTCAATTATTTGTCCGGCAGTAAGAAACATAATGTTCGAATAGCCGAAATGCTCTCTGAATCCATAAACAGGTTCCAGATATCTGGCATTTCTGATAACAGTTTCTCTGGAATGGTCAGATGCGTACCAGATAAGATCTCCGCTGAATGTTTTAAGTCCGGAACGGTGACAAAGCAAATCACGTATTGTCATGTTTTCAGACACATACGGATCGTAAAGTTCAAACCACGGAATGTATTCTCTTACTTTATCATCCAAAGAAATTCTACCTTCGTCAACCAGAATCGCCAGTGCCGCAGCAGTAAATGCTTTGGTATTTGAGGCAATAGCAAAATTTGTATATTCGTCTGTCTTCTTTCTTTTCCCTTCTTCCGTAACTCCGAACCCGTTTTCGTATGCAATTGCTCCGTCTTTTACAATGACTACAGCCATAGCAGGACAATCATCCCATTTGTCGATAACGTTTTGTAACTCCTTGTCAAGCAGTTCTTTGTCTATGGTTTTTACCTGTGCTGTTAAAGAAACCGCAGCAATTAAAAAGGAAGCGAGTATTAGTAATCTTCTCATATTCTGTTTGTTTTTTTTGAAAATGAAATATTGGAAGATCAGGGTTTTGCAAATCCCGTGATTCTTCCAATATTTAAGTTCCCTATTTTATTACTTTGTTTTAATTCTATAATTTTCTGTTGTTATTCACAAACAGTTAAAATCCGTGTTTGTTTATTATTTATTACTTATTACTTTAAATTCTGTTCGTCTGTTCATAGCTCTGCCCTCTTCTGTGTCGTTTGTTGCTACAGGAACTGAGAAATCGTAGCCTTTGTACGAAAGTCTTGTTTTATCAATTCCTTTTGAAATGAGGTATGTATAAACAGATTTTGCTCTGTTTTCGGACAAAGTTTTATTGTATGCCTGTGAGCCAACATTATCGGTATGTCCGCCTATTTCGATTTTTAATTTAGGATTTGTGGTCATGTATTCCACAACTTTATTTAATTCGGCATAAGACTCCGGCAAAAGTTCAAAACTGTTAAATTCGAAGAAAATGTTTTTGAGAACTACTGTAACGCCGTCAGATAAAGGTTGCAGCGGAATATTCATAATGAAAGGTTCTTCGGGGTTTTTAAGGTTTGTCAGTGAGAAATTTTCAGAATAAAACAAATATCCCTGACGTTCCACGTTAAATGCGTAGTCCCTGTCAACAGGTAAACAAACCATATATTCTCCGTTCGTTTCATCAGACATCATTTCTACAACTTTTTCCCCGGTTTCGATATCAATCATTTCGCATTTGGCCTGCAATCTGTCTTTTGTAACACTGTCATAAATAAATCCTTTTACATATGTTACTGTTACTGGTTTTATTTCATCAGGAATTACAAAATAATAGATGTCCAGATCGCGCTTTCCGGCAGAAGACGCAAACATTGCTATTTCTCCTTTTGCATTTACAATAAGGCTTCTTTCTTCGCCGGATGTATTTATGGGATATCCTACATTTACAGGAGTCTGCCATTCGCCTTTGTCGTTTTGTTTGGAAAAGAACAAATCAAAATCTCCCATTCCCGGAAGCCCGTTAGATGCAAAATAAAGAGTTTTCCCGTCAGGATGAATAAACGGGGAAAGTTCTTCGTATTGAGTGTTTATTTTTTTTCCAAGATTTTCGGCTTCGGACAGAGCATTACCTTTGCTGTCTATTTCTATTCTCCAGATGTCTGTTTTTCCGTATCCTCCGGGACGTCCCGAAGAGAAATACAGGTATTTACCATCTGCGGAAAGTGACGGGTTGCTGTCCCATGAACCGGAATTTACCGATTTCAGGTTTTGAGGTTCTGACCATTTGTTCCCCTGCAAAAACATGATGTATAAATCGCAGCTTCCCAGACCGTCCGGACGGTTACAAGCGGTGATTACGCATGTTTTACCATCGGCAGAAATACATTGGGCTCCCTCGTTAAGTTTTGTATTAACACCTCCAGGTAAAGGCAGAGATGGTCCGTATTGGTCAGATTGTTCATCAAAGACAGAATAAAACAAATCTTCGTGCATGCTTTCCTGCGCACGTGAAGGATTATTCGGATTTATAGGAATTTGTCTTGTAAAAACCAGAACTTTCTCATCAACCGATAACGAAGGCCAGTATTCATCGAATTGAGTGTTTACTCCCGGCCCCAGATTTACAGGATTAAAAGCAACAGGGTTTTTGTATGCATTTTCGGCAAAATATATAAATTCTTTAAGTCGTCTGAAATCGTAACTTCTGTATTTTACAGTATCCACATTATTGCAAAAAAAGTCAATGTACTTTTTGGCCACTTCATATTCTCCTATTCTGAAACTGTTTGCAGCAAGTTTAAAACTAAGAGCAGGATCATAATTGGGGTCAATATCAAAGACTTTTGAATAGGCTTCGTATGCAAGCTTGGGATCGCCCAGAAAATCATGTATTTCAGCTTTTAGTAACCATGCTTCAAGAAATCCGGGATCTTTTTCGATTGCATTTGTAATTTCGTTAATAGCAGATCTGTTTTGGCCTGTCTCCATATAACTTACAGCTTTGTTAAAGCTTTTAATAGCAGGTTTGGATGTAGTGTATGCCGATTTTTCCTGTGCGTGGCATGAAATTGAAAAAACAGGTAAAATTAAAATCAGTGCAAATATTATTTTTTTCATTTATAAATATTTCAAAATATGAATATTTAAAACACAGTAGAATCCGGCATTAATAAACCATACTTCTACGGTATTTTCAAAAATTTATGTGTTTGTACAGATACGTTCCATTTCGGATTATTTTTTACATAATCTACAACCATCCTGCCGGTTTTTTCAAATCTGCTCCATTCCGGTTGCAGGAATAAAACGCAGGATTTGGTAATTTTATTGGCACATTCTTCAGCCCAGATAAAATCATCTTCTTCGTAAATAATTACTTTAAGCTCATCGGCAATCTGAAAATATTCCGGTTTCGGAGGTTTTTGCCTTTTTGGCGAAAGACAGACCCAGTCCCACACTCCGCTGAATTTATGCGCACCGCAGGTTTCAATCATTAGGGTAAGCCCGGAATTATGTGCCTGTCTGCAGAAATTATCAAAATTGTAAATTAATGGTTCGCCTCCGGTAACAACAATAGTGTCTGCAGCAGTTTGTTTTACTCTGTCTATAATGCCGGTAATCGGCATAAACTGATGTATTTCAGGTTTCCATGTTTCCTTGGAGTCACACCAGTGACATGCAAGGTCGCAACCGCCTGTTCTTACAAAATATGCTGCTTTCCCTGTATTAAATCCTTCTCCCTGCACAGAGTAAAATTCCTCCAGAACAGGAATTTTATCTTTATCCGTTTCGTTTTTAAAATTATCAGTCATTTTATCATTTGATTATTTTATCCAGCATTAATCTTGCCGGAGCAACATTAATCATTATGTTCATCATTTTAAGTTTTATATAGTCTTCGTGATAGAACCTGTAGCCTTTATTACGTCCGTCAAAACCTCCGCTACCCGAATCTTTAATAAGATACCAGTAAACGTCCCCAACTTTTTGATAACCTACGAGATGTATGCAATGGTCATCAGTGGTTGTTCCGTTGGAAAGTCTCAACTGTCGTGAATCTTCATTTATATATTCAGACGGAATGTCAAATGTCGGAATTACACCTACTTCGGCAATCTGGTCATAGCCGGGCTCTGAAACATCTCCGCACAGACTTACGGAATAACCGTTGGTAATAGAGTAATTTATAAGTTTCATAAAATCGTCCAGAGCAAGATTGTAATATTCATTACAATGCCACCAGTTATCAAATTCGACCAGTTCATGTTTTGCATTATACGGAAATTCCTTGGTTGACATAAATGAAAAATACTCTCCCGGATTTAATTTCATCACTTCTTTCATAAATGTTTCGGAATTGTATTCATTTCCTTTATGTTCAAAAGTGGCAGGAGGTGTTCCAATGTAGTAGTCAAGAATTTTTTTAACACTGTCTGTAACCTGTTCTTCGTTCCATAAATCGTTCTTTTTTACGAAAGTGAGGTAATTCTCGTATTGTTCAAACATTTTACTGTGATCATTGTAGTTTAAGTTTCTTTTTAATCCGGGAAAAGCAGCATAAGGCATCATGCCATGGTTTCTCATTATTCTTAAAATAGCATTCGATTCACTACCCTCACCTATTGATGTGTTACCTCTGGTCTTTACAAATTGTTCAGCTCTTTCAACGTATTCCCAATAAACAGTAAACATTTCGGACAACTTGGTTTTGTTGCCTGTTATACGATATGATTCTGCTTCCATAAACGAAGTTGCCGAGTACGCCCAACAAGTCCCGCTGTTTCCCTGAGATACAGGTTCTGAGTGAAAAACCGTTGTGTAATTACTGATCTGAACCGGATAGATCCTTTCCCCGAAATCCATTTTAAAGGCCGGAACAGGATCATATTTTACCGACCCGAATGCGTCTTCACCAACTATATCTCTTATTATTACTTTATGGTAAAATCCGGCAGGATATGTGCGAAATTTTCCTGTATCATAATTCTGAGAAAATGACGAAACGGCAATTGCTGTCAGAACAAAAAAGAAAAAAAGTTTTTTCATAATTATTTTTTTGCCAAAGATAAGAAAAATTAAGTAAAAAGGAGTTTGGGATATGTTAAATATCTTGTTACAAATCATGACTTTACAACCAAAACAGATCCCGGGTGTTGATATGAAAAAAACCGGATTTCAATCATATTAACACATGGCTGAAACCCGGAGATATTTTATGCAATACAAAGATCTTTATTTGTCTTTATTTGCTCTCTTTCTGTCGTTTTCGTTAAGAATTATTTTTCTTAACCTCATTGATTTTGGTGTAACTTCAATCATTTCGTCTTCGGCAATATATTCCATTGCTTCTTCCAGAGAGAATTTTACAGGGGGGGCAATAGATGCTTTATCGTCAGTACCGGAAGCCCTTACGTTTGTGAGCTTTTTGGTTTTTGTTACATTAATTCCCAGATCGTCCTGTCTTGTACTTTCACCTATTATCTGTCCGGCATAAATATCTTCGCCCGGGAAAATAAAGAATTTTCCTCTGTCCTGAAGTTTGTCAATTGAGTAAGGAATTGCAGTTCCTGTTTCTATGCTTATCAGAGACCCGTTTCTGTGAATTCCCAGATCTCCTCTCCATGGTTCGAAAGCTTTGAAACGGTGAGCAATAACAGCTTCGCCTTCTGTTGCTGTAAGCAGAATGTTTCTTATTCCTATCAATCCGCGTGAAGGCATGTAAAATTCAAGATTTGTTCTTTCGTTTTTAACTTCTATGTTAAGAATTTCGCCTTTACGCTGGGTTACCACTTCTATTACTTTCCCCGCAAAGTTTTCAGGAACCTGAACCGTAAGGTATTCGATAGGTTCGCATTTAACACCATCAACTTCTTTTATAATTACCTGAGGCTGTCCCAACTGAAGTTCAAAACCTTCGCGGCGCATGGTTTCTACTAAAATTGACAAATGAAGGATTCCCCGTCCGAATACTGTAAATTTATCGGCTGAGTTTGTTTCTACAACTTTAAGTGCAAGATTTTTCTCGGTTTCTTTAAACAGTCTGTCGCGCAATTGTCTTGATGTTACGAATTTTCCTTCTCTGCCAAAAAACGGAGAATCGTTACTGGCAAAAAGCATACTCATAGTCGGTTCGTCAACTTTTATAGGACTTAAAGCTTCCGGTTCCAGATAGTCGCAAACAGTGTCACCGATATCGAATGCTTCAATACCTAATATTGCACAAATTTCGCCTGCAGAAACTACTTTTTTGGTTTTTTCTTTGGCAAGGCCTTCGAAAAGATAAAGTTCTTTTACCGGAGCTTTGGTTATTGTTCCGTCAGATTTAACAATAGAAATCTGGTCACCTGCTTTTATCTGTCCGCGTGTAATTTTACCTATAGCAATACGTCCGGTGTAAGAAGAGTAATCAAGGCTTGTAATACGCATCTGTAAAGATCCTTCAGGATATGTGGCAGGTTTGATAGTATCAAGTATAACATCCAGAAGGTAGCTTACATCTGTTGTCGGATTATTCCATTCCGGCCCCATCCAAGCCTGCTTTGCAGAACCGTAAACTGTCGGAAAATCAAGCTGGTCTTCGCTGGCATCGAGACTAAACATTAAATCGAAAACTTTTTCGTTTGCAAGTTCGGGATTACAATTTGGCTTGTCAACTTTATTTACAACTACTATAGGCTTTAATCCCAGCTCTATTGCTTTTTGCAAAACAAAACGTGTTTGAGGCATCGGGCCTTCAAAAGCGTCAACAATAAGTAAAACTCCGTCAGCCATATTAAGAACTCGCTCAACTTCGCCACCGAAATCAGAGTGGCCCGGGGTATCAATAATATTTATTTTGACACCTTTATATCTTACGGAAACGTTTTTTGAAAGAATAGTAATTCCTCTTTCTCTTTCCAGATCATTACTGTCAAGGATTAATTCTCCTACCTGCTGGTTATCGCGGAATAGTTTTACCTGATGCAAAATTCTGTCAACAAGTGTTGTCTTTCCGTGATCTACGTGTGCGATTATCGCAATATTTCTAATATCTTCCATTTCAAAAAAATCAGGCTGCAAAAGTAGTTTTCTTTTTTGATATAAAGGGTGATTTATATCTTTATTTGGTAATTATATAAAAAGAGTGTTTTATGAGTTCCGGCAGAGGTTTTTATTTTCTGTACAAATATCTTTTTATTTTTTGAGTTGGTGTTTTCTCAAAAGGCGTTTTCTGTAAAGTAATAGCTTTGATTGTAGAAAATTTATTGACTTTTGAATTAATGTAAATGAGCAAATCTGCTTTCAGTTCTTCAATTTTTACATCAAGCCCTTCTTTAAGATGACGATATTTACTCTCAAGTTCTTCCATATTTAAATGAACCATAGCTACAAGCCGGCCCTTTTCCTCAACAACCAGAGATTCAATTACAAAGTCAAAGTTGTTTATTACGGATTCAATTTCTTCAGGATAAATGTTTTCTCCGCTTGACCCGATAATAACATTTTTACTTCTTCCTTTAATAAATACAAACCCCTCCTTGTCCAAAGTTGCCAGATCGCCGGTTTTAAACCAGCCATCTTCGGTAAGAACTTCTTTTGTCAGTTCAGGCTCTTTGTAATAACCTTTCATAACCATATCGCCTCTTACCCATATTTCGCCTTCTCCTGTAGAAGGATTAATGTCATTTAATATTAATTCGATATCCTCTATTTTAGGCCCTGTTGACTGATGTCTGACAGTTTGCGGGTTTACTCCGGCAATCAGCGGAGCAGTTTCTGTTAAACCGTATCCGATAGCATAAGGGAATTTTGCTTCGATAAGGAATTTTTCCACGACGGAATCAAGTTTTGCGCCACCAATGCCAAAAAATCTTATTTTACCGCCAAAAGACTGCATGAGCTTACGGCCTGCAGCAGCATTCATAATTTTACGGGTTACAGGAATCTTATATAGCAGTCTGGTGATTCTTTTTGAGTTAATCGAAGGTAAAATTTTGTTTTTATAGATTTTTTCGATAATTAAAGGCACTGACAACATAATACTCGGCTGTATAGCCTGCATTGCCGGTAACAATACTGCCGGAGTCGGGAGTTTTCGCAGATAATAAACCGAGGCTCCGTTTTGCATTGGCAATAATAAGCCTAATGTGTTCTCATAGGAATGTGACAATGGTAAAAACGATAAAAATTTGTCGTCAGGGAAAATAGGTTGTAAGATCCCGCTTTGTTTGGCATTGAAACATACATTTTTATGAGTAAGCATCACACCTTTTGATTTTCCTGTTGTGCCCGATGTGTAAATTATCAGGGCAAGGTCAGATTCTTCTACCTGATATTTTGTGTTTGAAACAGCATTAAAATCAAAACTTTCAATATCACTGCTGCGAATAAGGCTAAAATCATTTGATCTGAATATTGTAGTAAGTGAATCTGTTTCAAGATCTTTTACCTTTCCTGCAAGTATTTCGGCAACAAATAAAATTTTTGCTTCGCTATGTATCAATATATTGTGAATTTCGGCAGAATTAAAATCAGGCAGAATAGGAACTGCTACAGCCCCCATAGAAGTAGCTGCAAAATAAGAAATTCCCCAATTGGGCATATTGTTGGACAAAATCGCAACTTTATCACCGTGTTTAACGCCACAACGTTCAAGATTTGCAACTACATTATTTATTTTCTGTTTAACTTCAGAGTAGCTTAATGCTTTTTCGTCTGAGAAACCTAGGAATGGATTATCCGGATATTTTTCAAATGATCTGTCAAGATAAAAAGGTATAGTTAACTTTAAGTTTGTTTCCATTAGAAAAAATTAAGTTGCAAAAGTAACAGAATAATCTTTTGTATGTTGATAATAAAGGCCAAAACTATACCAACGTAGGTTTTACAAATTGCAGCGACACATATATATTTGTGTATTGGACAGACGGAGCTTATTGTAGTTTATGTATTTTACAAAAAAGTTAAACTTTTTTTAATTCAAAAGAACTTGATAATCAGTACAATAGAAAATGCTGTCAAAAAAAGAGTGCAAAAAAGTGATTTTTTTTGAAAAAAGATTTGGAGGATTCAAAAACCTGACATATCTTTGCAGCCGAATTCAAGGATTGGTAGTTCAGTTGGTTAGAATACCGGCCTGTCACGCCGGGGGTCGCGGGTTCGAGTCCCGTCCAGTCCGCAAAAAGCTCACAGAAATGTGGGCTTTTTTGTTGTTATATTACCTAAAATAGTGGGAAATACGGATCAAGCAAAATTTCTGGGGGGGATTACAAAAACATGGAGTAAGAATATTTGCATTCAGAAAAACAAGAAAATATTCTGGATTATCTTTTTCTTTTGTCATTGCCACAACTGAACCGCCTTTGGCGGTGAACTCGTGAACACCATTGAAAATAATTTTAAAGTGAACAAAAGAAACAAAAGGGCTATGGAAAACAATGCTTCCCCCCGCCTCAATCAAAACAACAGAATTGTATGGCAACCGGGCCTAAAACAAAGTTCCATCACACATTCCTTTAAAACTTTGTTTTAGAAAATGACATAATAATGTCAGCTTGCCTCAATTGGCTTCGCCGCTCTTCGGGTCTAGTTGTTTTGATTTTCACTTCCGGAGCTGGCCCGCCGTTTTCCCATGGCCTGCCCGCGTCGCTTTTCTGAATATTCTTCGCTATGCTTTTTTATTTAACGCACAAAGCTCCCCCCCAGAAATTTTGCTTGATCCAATACTTTTTTGTTATCAGATGTGAATAATAACCTGTATCTTTGTGGCAATATAATTTGTTAGATTACGACTGCTTATATAAGCAGGTTTTTTACTTTAAATGATTGATAATGATAGAAAAAGCAGAATATATAAAGGGATATCAGTTGAAAGTTTTCTTTGATAACAGCATTATCAAAGAGATTGATTTGTTCGATTTCCTCAACAACAGCAAATCTCCGGATGTTCGCAAATGTCTTAAATTTGATTTTTTTCAGCAATTTCGTATCGAAAACGGAAATATTTGCTGGAGTGATGCTCTGGAATTGGAATCCGAAACAATTTTAAAAGGTAAATTTGATATCAGGCGATAAAAATACCAGTATCTGGCTTATTTCTTTTCCGATATCGTAAGTGCCGGATAATTATAATTTTTGTGTTAAGTAATTTTTTATTCCGGCATATTGTAAATCCTGTTACATTCCCAAAGGAATTGCTAACTCTACTCCTGCTTCCAGCCGGGGCATTGTGTATAGATTATTTAGTGTAAAGTCGCTGATCCGGTATTGAGCATAAGCAGATAATATACCATAACCTATTCTTGTCCTTACACCATACTGAAACTTATTATAGGTGGAAAGCAAGCTTGTTATTTCTACAACATCTTCAGATATTTCATATTTTAAATCATACCTTACTTTGTAAACCCATTTTCCGTAAACGCCGGCGTCCCAGAATAACCCGAGTCCGGTAATACCTGCCGGTAAAAGCCTTATTCTCTGGT
Organism: Bacteroidales bacterium; assembly: GCA_003249955.1. Lineage (GTDB taxonomy): Bacteria > Bacteroidota > Bacteroidia > Bacteroidales > ML635J-15 > Bact-19. Next base: position 13,681 of record QKHS01000074.1, read on the forward strand.
ATAATTCAAAGTTCATGTATTCTGCTTTAAACTTTTCTTTTATATTATAACCCATATCAGATTCATAGGAGAAATTTTTCAAACTGATTTTAGTACTTCCCAACTCAACATTAAACCCGGCACTATATGCTTTTGCAAAATTTCGTTTGTATCGTATTCCAAAATTAAACGACCCTGATTTCATGTATCTTAGATTATATTCTGCAGGAGCCGGCGGAGTTATAAAGCTTTTTGCGAAATAAGGATGGATATAATATTTCGCGTTTGCCCCGAATTTAGCTGGCTTATTATCAGAAGTAAATCTGCTTACGAACAGTCTTTGCCCGTTCATTACTGCCGGATAAATTTTTATATTCTTAATGTTGGTGGAATATTTCATTTCTTCCGGTTTAAGTTTAAGGCTTTCTGTATATCCTTTGTAAAAAACCCGTAATGTCCTGTCACCTGACAATGCTTCTTTTTTCAAAGTAATCATTTCATCTGATCCAAACCATAATTCTGCATGGGAATAATACTCAAGTTGCCCGTCTTTGTTTTCTATGTGATACCATATATTGGCAGGAACGGAATAATCACTGCGCACAGGTTTAATATATACATAGTTGTTATCCTGAGTGATTTCAAAACTTTTTTCTGCAACAGGTTTTGTATTGTTTGTAAAATATCCTGCCTGTGGTATTCCATAGCCTGTAGCATAGTCAAAATAAGGAAACATATCTGCAGATTTTTCAATTTCCGACTTCATTTCCATTGCGCTATAGCCTTTTCTTGTTTGCCATGCACATGCAGCGAACCCGGCTACGAGAGGGCTTGAAAAAGATGTGCCGGAAGCCTCTCCGTAAGAACCATCAGGATTTGCCACTTTTGCGGTTCCGTAAGCACTTACATTTGGTTTCATTCTGCCGTCAGCAGTTGGCCCGTACGAGCTGAAACTTATATGAGCATCATTTTCCGGATCGGTTCCGCCGATTGACAGAATGCTGTCAGCATCGGCAGGGGCCCCCATAGTTTTCCAGGAGCGATCGTCACCTTCGTTTCCTATAGAGTTGCAAACCAACATACCTTTTGACGCAGCCATGTTTGCCGCTTTTGTAACAATAGATGTTTTTCCGTCCATCTCTTCAACGGAATGCCGGTCGGCTCCGTAGCCAAGAGATGAATTTATTACATCTGCCCCGTTTTTGTCAGCCCATTCCACTGCCATCATCCACCAAACTTCTTCTTTGGCAGGCTCTGCTCCCACTTCGGTTCTCGCAAGCAAAAACTCCGATCCTGTTGCCAGCCCCATTTTCTCCCCGTTTTTATAAATACCGGCAATACAACTTAAAACCATTGTTCCGTGACTATTCCATCCATAAACATTTTCACATTTTTTAGGAAAATTCCAGGTTTTAATAATTTGCTTGTTATCTCTTAAGTGTTTAAAAGCAGGATGGGTATCTGCTCCGGGAAAACCGGCATCAAAAACAGCAATTCTGATTCCTTTTCCGTCAATGCCGCTGGCGGTGAATTCTTCCCCTCCCATTCTTCTTACCTGAGGCAGGAGCCTGACGTTCTGATCTTCGTGTTTATCAGGGTCTGCAGGCACAGAATTATTAATAGATGCAAGACTGGCATCATTTGAAATAAGACTGACTTTTTTTACAAAGTTAAAACCAGAAATATAATTTGCATTTTCTTCCGAGGTATAAATTGCTATTGAATTAAACCATCTTGATTCTCCGATAATTTCACTGCTGAATTTCTCAACCCCGGATTTATAAAAATCATTTAACGGGTAATCTGAAATATCATAAAGTGAAATTCCATTACTCAAACGTCTTTCAATTGCCTTTGAATCAAAGTATTTGTAAGGGTCAAACTCTGTACCTGCTTTGTCTGTAAAATATACCCAGTAATAATTCTGAGCACTTGCAAGCATTGAAATAAGAATAAAAACATACAGAAAAATATATTTTTTCATAAAAGATAGTTTTGAAGTTTTTGATAATGCGAAACAAATATAGAGAATTTAACTTCTATATTTTATTACAAATGTTAAAGATTTTGTAATAATATCAAAAATCAGAATAAAAAACTTAAAGCAGTTATTTAAGGCTTTACATATTGCCCTACAAAAAGCGGAGTATTAAACCTGTTTTCTTTAATAATGTAAATAAACGGCCTGTTTGCAATAAAACTTACATATTGATCCAATTGAGGATTATAAGCAGCCGAAGTCTGATACATAACAACAGCAGTTGCCGCAGCCGCTTCGGAGCCTTTCTCGTTAATTTCAAAGAACACTTTCTGAATAATTTCACTTATTGCAAGATCGTTGTTCCCGGTTATTCCTGAAAAATCTGAACTTCCATCAAAAGCATCTTTTACTCCCATTTCCTTCATAACATCTGCAAGCTTAAAAGATGATTCTGTTTTAAACCCTGGAATTTCCACATAGACATCATTATACTTTAATTGGTTACACATCGAAACATAATCTTCATTATCGGGGATAAAGCTGCTTATATTAGCGGCATCACTGTTGTCCGGCAAAATAATAATCAAGGACAATTCTGTACTTTTATAAGGTAATTCCAGAATTTGTTTTTCCTCAAAGTAAGCATATCTGAAGTCTTTTTTGCGCTGTATCATAAAATCTGTTTTTACAGGCTGGTTTGCCATGCTGTAAAAATCCTTGTTTTTTGTAGCTGTTTCCCTGAACGGGTATTTCCATTCCGATTTTATGTAGATGGCATTAACAAGAACCATTTTGGTTTTATCGTTAAGTGTTCCTTCCGGGATAAGATTATTAATCCTTTCTTTTGTCATTCCCGAAACCCATTTGTTTATGTGCGTTTCTTCAGCTTTATAATTGTTCCTGAAATCGGCATTTTCAAAAGCTCCGTCAAAAAATGTTTTTATTAACAACCGGTAATCTTCTTTTATAAGATAATTCCTGTCAAGAAAGACACGGTTTGCAAGGTTAAATATCAGGCTTGTATCGCTTTTGAAAGAATTCAGATAATTATAATATTCTCCGAATTCTTTACAAAATTCTTCGTTACCGGGACGAAAACCCATTACAAAACTTATTTGTGTAGCAGTATTGTTTCGTGCTCCGCCATAAACCATTCCCATTGCAATATTTAGTGAAACCGGTGAAAAAGATATGTTTTCACCGCTTTCTTTCAACGAAAGTTTTCTGAAAATATTAAACGAAAAATCAGTTAATCCGTCGATTTGAGATATATTATCAATTATGTCGTCGGGTTTTACAGGGTTAAAATTATCTTTCGAAAGACTATCCGCGTTTTTTGTTTTTCCGTCTGCTAACCCGAGTTTTGTTTTACATGAGGCGGTAATACAAACAATAATAATTAAAAAAATGTACTTCAGCTTTTTCATAATATTTTAATGTTTCAGTACTGTAAACAAGAATCATTCCTTAAAGATATTATCAATCAGAGAAATTTTATCAACAATTAACGATTTTAAATTTACATACACGGAAAAAAATTTAATTTTGTCATACTATTATTCTATGAAGATGAAAAAATACATTCAGGATTTTGAAGTACTCCGCAACGAAAGACTTAGCAAGGACTATTATCTTTTAAAGTTGTGGTGCGAAGAAGAATTACCGGTGATAATGCCGGCGCAGTTTGCAGAACTTAAAATAAATGATTCTCCGTCAACATTTTTACGTCGCCCTATCAGCATTCATGATGTGAATTACGAGAAAAATACAATAACTCTGTTAATAAGAATTGCCGGTGACGGAACTGCAAAATTGTCAGAGATACGTCAGGGGATGATATTAAATATGATATATCCTCTGGGAAATTCATTTTCTTTACCGTTAAAAGATAAGGTTTTGCTTGTTGGAGGTGGTTGTGGTGTTGCACCTATGTTATATACAGCCAGATATTTTATGCAGTTTGGTTTTGACCCGACTTTGCTTTTAGGTTATCGCGATAAAGAAAGCGTATTACGTCGCGGGAAATTTGAAAAATACGGAAATGTATTTTACACTACTGAAGACGGAAGTTTTGGTGAAAAAGGAAATGTACTTAATCATTCACTGTTCAGTCCCGAAGTTTTTAATTTTACAAAAATATATGCATGCGGACCCGAAGCTATGCTTAAAAATCTCGGCAAATGGGCTATAGAGCATGGAGTTGACTGCGAAGTTTCTCTGGAAAACCTTATGGCTTGCGGTGTGGGAGCATGTCTGTGTTGTGTGCAGAATACAAATGAAGGACATAAATGTGTATGTACCGAAGGACCGGTATTTAATGTAAAAGACTTGATATGGTAAATCTTGAAATAAATTTTAACGGATTAAAACTTAAAAATCCGGTTCTTACTGCTTCCGGTACGTTTGGTTACGGTACTGAGTTTACAGATTTTATTGATCTCAACCGTCTTGGCGGTTTTATTGTTAAAGGGACAACGCTTAACCACAGAGAAGGTAATCCTTATCCCAGAATGGCCGAAACTCCTTCGGGAATGCTTAATGCTGTCGGCCTGCAGAATAAAGGCGTTAAAGTCTTTTGTGATAAAATATACCCTGAAATAAAAGATTATAAAACCAATATTCTGGTTAATGTCAGCGGGTCTGCTATAGAAGACTATGTTGCCACTGCCGAAATGATAAATACCCTGGATAATATTCCCGGTATAGAACTTAACATTTCCTGCCCTAATGTAAAAGAAGGCGGAATGGCTTTCGGAACAAGTTGTGTTTCTGCTGCCGAAGTAGTAAAGGAAGTACGTAAAGTTTACAAAAAGCACCTTATGGTTAAACTTTCACCTAATGTTACCGATATTGTTTCCATAGCTCAAACAGTTGAAGAACATGGTGCAGACAGCGTCTCACTTGTAAATACATTCCTCGGAATGGCCATTGATGCAAAAACCAGAAAACCAAAACTTTCAACTATAACCGGGGGCTTATCAGGTCCTGCAATTAAACCTATTGCGCTACGTATGGTATGGCAAGTATCCAAAGCAGTTAAAATACCCGTTTGTGGCCTTGGAGGTATCATGACGGCAGAGGACGCTATCGAGTTTTTACTTGCCGGAGCATCTTCAATTCAGGTTGGAACTGCAAACTTTGTAGAACCGGATGCAACAATAAAAATTATTGAGGGGATAAAGTATTACTGTCGTAAATATGGTGTAAAAGATATAAATGAACTTATCGGCGGACTGAAAAGTTAATAAATATAAAGCAGTATTCCTCTTGTTCTGATAAAATTATTTTTACTAAAAGCATGTGCTTATCGTAAAAATAAGTATATTTGGTAATTATTAAAAATTATTTACAATCAGATATTGACCCTGATGGTAAGAGGAAAGTATAATTTAAGAAAGAATCTTCCTGAAATAGTTTTATTCCTGACAGTTCTTGTTGCAGGAGTACTGTATATTAATTATACGTGGCACAGAATAGAGGATAAAAATCGTAATAATATTCTTAAAGTTGCAGAGTCCATAGAAGTATTACTCCCCCACGAATTAATTGACAGTCTTGGAGCAGTTCCGGAAGATACGACTAAAGATGAATATATTTTTCTCAAAAAAAAGTTGATTGAGGTGATGGCAGTCAACCCGGAATCCAGGTTTTCTTATTTATATACCATGAAAGACGGAAAGATTTACTTTATTGTAGATTCTGAGCCGTCTGAGTCTCCTGATTGTTCTCCGGCAGGACAGGAATATCCTGAGGCAGACAGTGCATGCTACATTGCATTTACGGAGGATAGAAAAATAGTGAGTGATCCTGAGCCCGACAGGTGGGGAACATGGATAAGTGTGCTTATTCCTGTTAAGAAAAGTGATGACGGTCAGGTAACCGCAGTATTCGGGATGGATTTTAATGCAGAATTATGGAACCGCCATTCGTTTTTTGAAATAGCACAATCATCAGTTATTGTACTCATGGTATTTTCATTGTTTTTATTTGTGATTATCATAAGAACCAAGAATAAAAACCTTAAGACTGAATTACAGACCCGTAAGACAACAGAGATTGCTCTTAGAGAGAGAGAAAAAAAGTACAGACAACTGGCTGATAAAATGACAGATGTAGTATGGCTTATGGATTTTAAAGGGAAAAGTCTGTTTGTATCTCCATCTATAGAATCATTTACAGGTTATACTGTAGAAGAATATATGGAACAGACAATATCAGACAGATTTACCCCCGAATCTGCTGAAGCCGGACAGAAAATTTTTGAGGAAGAAATAAAAAAAATCATAGCTGCTCCCGAAGATAATTACAAATATAACAGGATTCTGGAAATGGAATATGTTTGTAAAGACGGAACTTATAAATGGGGAGAGTTAATAGTTTCTCCATATATTGATGATACGGGTACATTAATTGGCATTCACGGTGTAACAAGAGATATAACCAGCAGAAAACAAACCGAAAAAGAACTTATACTTGCAAAGGAAAGAGCAGAAGACAGTGACAGGCTTAAATCGGCTTTTTTGTCTAATATGAGTCACGAAATACGTACTCCGATGAATGGAATAATGGGGTTTGCAAGTTTGCTGAAGCGTCCTGATATTGCAGGTGAGAAGCAAATGATTTATGTTGACCTTATTGAAAAAAGCGGCATCAGAATGCTGAATATTATTAACGATATTATCGATATCTCAAAGATTGAATCAGGCCAGATGTCCTTATTTATAGCGAAGACCGATGTAAATGAAATACTTGGAAATGTTTATGATTTCTTTTTACCGGAAGCTACAGAAAAAGGCATTGAATTAAAACTTTTACATGAAAATACCGGAGGAACCTGCATAATAAATACAGATCCTGATAAACTTTATGCTATAGTTGCCAATCTTGTAAAGAATGCTCTGAAGTTTACCAAAAAGGGAAGTGTCGAATTCGGATACAGAAGACAATTAAACTTTCTTGCATTTTATGTACGTGACACTGGAAACGGAATTCCTGAAGGCCAGCAAAAACTGATTTTTGAACGTTTCAGACAAGGAAGTGAATCTCATAACCGGGAATATGAAGGTGCCGGCCTCGGGCTGTCAATTTCAAAAGCATATGTCGAAATGCTTGGTGGTTCTATTCGGGTAGAAAGTAAATGTGGCAGTGGCTCGGTGTTTTATTTTACTATTGCAGATAACAGCAGTTCTGATTCTGTTAAGGAGTCTGTAAAGATAAATATGGCAGATGATTCTGAAGCTACAGAAAGAAAACTCAAAATAATTATTGCAGAGGATAATGAAGTCTCTATGATGTTGTTAAAGAATTATCTGCAGGCTTATTCATCTTCTGTTTATCTTGCTTATGATGGGAATGAAGTTGTTGAAATATGCCGCATGCATCAGGATGCCGATGTGATTTTTATGGATATTAAGATGCCCGGACTAAGCGGGCTTGAAGCGACGCAGCAGATAAGAGAATTTAATAAAGATATAATAATAATTGCACAAACGGCATTTGCCCTTAAAGAAGAAATGCAAAACGCTTTTGATGTCGGTTGTAATGATTATATAGCCAAACCTTATTCGGAAGAGAATATAGTTGCATTAATAATCAAGTGGTTTGGCTAAAAGTTAAAAACCCGGATACATTTGTGCTAAAATTCTCTCACTTGTAAAAAATAATTGTATTTTTACGCTATATTTATTTTTATGAAAATTGCAATAATAGGATACGGTAAAATGGGTAAAGCAATTGAACAGATTGCGGCAGATCGGGGACACACTATCAGTGCAATTATAGATTTAAACGGAAATAACGAAATAAATGCCGGTCTTGCAGATATTGCAGATGTGGCTATAGAGTTTACCTCGCCTGCTTCTGCCAGACAAAATATTCTTGATTGTATAGCATGCGGAATTCCTGTTGTAAGCGGCACTACAGGTTGGGACTTCGACAAATCTGAAATGGAAATATTATGTGACAATAATTCTACATCTCTGTTTCAGGCTTCAAATTTTAGCATCGGAGCCAACATTTTTATGGAAATAAATGAAAAGCTTGCCGGTCTTATGAATGGTTTTGGGGATTATTCCGCAAAAATAGAGGAAACACACCACATTCATAAGCTGGATAAACCCAGTGGCACGGCAATAAGCTTAGCTAAGGGAATCATAAAAAATAATTCTAAATATGTTAAATGGGAGTTAAATCCTGTTTCAGACATACAAAATATTGAAATTACTTCGTTTAGGGAAGGTGAAATTTTCGGAGATCACACTGTTTTCTGGGAAAATGATATTGACAGAATAGGTATTTCACATTCTGCAAAATCCCGTAAGGGGCTTGCATTGGGTGCAGTTCTGGCAGCAGAGTTTGTCGCAGACAAAAAAGGTGTTTTTTCTATGCGTGATTTATTAAAACTATAATTATGGCAAAAGTATCAGGATTAAAATCGAAAATTACAGGAAGCAGTTTTTTTCAGAAACTTAAAAACAAATGGATTTGGTTTGTAATTGTAAGTGTTTGTTACATTCTGTGGGTTATATGGCTGGGTAATTTTTGGTGGCTTATCGGAGAATTAATTATCATAGATATTTACATTACTAAAAAAGTAAAATGGGCATTCTGGAAACCCAAAAAAGATAAAAAATATTCCAAATTGGGACGTAAGACTCTTGAATGGGTCGATGCTCTTATTTTTGCTGTCATTGCAGCATCATTTATCAGGATTTTCTTTTTCGAAGCATTTACAATTCCTACTTCTTCGATGGAAAAGACTTTAATGGTAGGAGATTATCTTTTTGTAAGCAAGGTTGCTTACGGACCGAGAGTTCCGATGACTCCTCTCTCCTTCCCTTTTGTGCATCATACTATGCCGCTGTCAAAAACTACTCCTTCATATCTTACCTGGATTAAAACGGAATATCACCGCATGGTCGGATGGGGAAATGTTGAACGTGACGATATGGTTGTATTTAATTATCCTACCGGAGATACTGTTGTTGTACAAAATCAGGCTCAGGATTTTTATGATATTGTAAGAATCGCATCTTTTATAATGGAAGAATATGATTACGCTTTATTGATGAATTCTAATTTTGACTCAAGCAAATTGGCAGGTCCGAAGACAAAAGATTATTACTACGAATTGTCTTATCATCTTTTTAATCCTGAAGCAAATTCTGCACATACCCAGGAATTCTTACAAAATGCTGCTCAAAAAATGTATGAGTATGACAACGTATTTTATAAATCCGGTAACAGGATTAAAACAAAAACTGATTATGACAAGATGGCCAGACAGATAATTCTGGATGTTTACGAAATTATTGTACGTCCTGTAGATAAAAGGGAAAACTACATAAAACGTTGTGTTGCCGTTGCCGGCGATACTGTTGAAGTACGTGACGGAGAAGTGTATGTAAACGGTAAAAAACAGAAAGATATTCCTACAAAACAATTTAATTATCGCGTTCAGACTGACGGAACCAGCATTCCGGAAAGAGTACTTCGTGAAAATGAGATTAATAAATCTGATATAAGGATGGATAATTCTGTTTTTATTGTTCCTTTGACCGAAGCTAACCGTGAAAAGTTTGGCAACATGCAGTTTGTAAAGAAAATCACAAAAGATGCTAAAGATAAAGGAGATCCAAACTTCAGAATTTTCCCTCATAATCCTAACTACAACTGGAATGAAGACTGGTTTGGGCCTTTGTATATTCCTGCTGCAGGGGCAAAAGTTACACTTGACACTTTAAATTTACCTTTATATAGCAGAATAATCGGCTATTATGAGTCTAATACCCTTGAAGTGAAAGATGGTAAAATATTTATTAACGGAAAAGAAACAACTGAATATACATTTAAAATGAACTATTACTGGATGATGGGTGACAACAGGCACAATTCTGCTGACTCCAGATTCTGGGGGTTTGTTCCCGAAAATCATATAGTTGGTAAAGCATGGATGATATGGCTTTCCCGCGACAAAGAATATGGTGGAATCAGGTGGAACAGAATAGGGAAAATTGTTCATAATTAATTTATTTATGTTATGTCAAAAAAACTTGCAATTTTTATAATAATATCTTGTGTTGCAGGATTGGCTTTGCTTGTGTTTTTTACGACTTTTGGCTTTTATAAAGCATATGAATATCCTTCAGGACCAAAGAAGTTTCTGGTAAGAAAAATCAAAAACGAAAATATGTTTATGAATTTTCTAAAACCTTATCCTGAATCAATAATTAAACAGGGGGATTTAATCATATATAAATCACCGGTTTTACATGATCCTCCTTTTGAAAAAAGAGAGAATATTTGTTCGAGGGTAATTGCAGGCCCAGGCGACATTGTTACCATAAAAGACACAAAAGTTTTTGTTAATGATGTTGCTGTAGATGAAACATATGACAGATATTTCTTGTTCCGCGTGAGTATGGCTAAGCATACAAATTTTGACAAATTACTTAAAAATTTCCGCGTTCAGATTATAGATTCACTAAATGACAATAAAGCCTGTAACTTTGTTGCAACACAATATATCGCAGATCAGATTGCAGATATTGACAGTGTTTTAAATGTCAGAAAAATTTATGAACCTGCCGGTAGAGGAGATGTAAATTCTTTTGTGGGACAATCAGTAATATGGAATATGGATAATTTCGGGCCGGTTGCTGTTCCTCAAAAAGGAGTTACAGTCTTGTTAAACAACAGAAATATCGCTATATACAAAAAAATTATAGGAGATTATGAAAATCACAATCTGTATTTTTCGGGAGAAAATATAAGCATTGATGATAAACCTGCAGATAAATACGTTATAGGACGTAATTATTATTTTGTTTTAAATGATAACAGATACAACCAGCCCGATTCAAGAATCTGGGGCTTTATCCCGGAAAGCCTGATTGTAGGAAAAGTTATGAATTAATGGAGGCTGTTCTTTTCTCTTCATATTTTCCCAATATAAGATACTTTAGTAAATTCTTAATTTATGACAGTATCGTTATTGACATTTTTGAAAATTACACAAAACAGACTTATCGTAACAGGTGTAATATAATGTCGGCTAACGGAATAAGTCAGCTTTCGGTTCCGGTTAAGAAGAACTTTCATTGTCATGTGAAAGATGTAGAAATTGATTATTCGGAAAACTGGCAGACCAACCATTACAGAGCAATACTCTCAGCATATAAGAACTCGGCATTCTATGAATATTATATAGATGATATTATGCCGTTTTTTGAAAGGAAAGAAAAGTTTTTGTTTGATTTGAATTCTAAAATACTTGAGACGTCCTTTAAAATAATAAGGTTAAACCCAAACTTCAGATACAGTGAAGAATTTGTCTCAGATAACAACATTCATGATTTCCGGGAAGTAATTCACCCAAAGCCTCAAAAAAATTCTGAAGATACTAAATTTAAACCGGCAGAATATATTCAGGTCTTTTCAGAACGTCATGGCTTCTGCCCCGACCTTAGTATTCTGGACTTAATATTTAATGAGGGGCCTATGAGTTTAAACAATCTTAAGCGTTGCGTTATATAATACTTTTGATAAAGGCGGAGGTCCTTGCTTTGTAATTTGAGGTTTCACGCCGGAAGGAACAGGAAGTGCTTGAGAAATTAAAAAAGTAAGGTAAAGCTTTAGGTTAATTACTATTTCTAAGTTTGCTAATCTTGGCTTTATTATTTTTCTTCTTTTTATCTTTTTTCAATTCTTTCCGAACTTTGTAAGTAATAAATAATCCAAATGTCAGAAAAATTATCAAAACTACCCACCCTACAATATCAGGAATCCCAAGAGTGCTATCATAAGGTTTTCCTAAAGTTGCTTTGTCCGGGTATAAATTATAGAAGAGCAATATATATTTACAAAACAATTGCATTTAATTTATTTACGATAATAATATGTTTTTCTTTTTTACATTAAATGTAAAATATCTTTGTGCAAAATAGCTGTAAATAACCACTAATATTGTGGTAAGAATTTTTGATGCAGTTGCCCAGAAATTGCAATATTCAACGAAAAATTTAAGCAAAATATAATTCAGAATTATGGAGCCTATAACAGTAAGTCCATAGCGAAAAAGCTGTTTTCGTCCTCTTATTGTTGATTGGGTAAATGTAACATATTTGGCAAGCATAAATCCGGTTGTAAATGTAATCGGGAATACAAAAATAAAAGCAGCAATATGTGCTCCTATTGTTATTCCTGCAAACTCAAACAATTGTTTGTCAAATACATAGTTATAGAAAATAAAATACAGAAAAATATCCAATGCAGTATTTAATCCTCCGGTAAAACCGTAACGAAAAGTTACCTGTGGCACAAAACGGCTGAAAGGTTTGTAAAACCAATCGGCAGTAGCGATAATTATTCGTCGTCCTAAAGAAAGAAGTCTAAGCATTAAGTCTTTGAAAATTTTTGCGAAGATAAAAAAAAGTTTTATATGTTGGTCTGTTCTCAGTTCAACAGTTTTTTCATGCTGATGCTAAGCCATTGCTGACACTGACAGGTCATGCCAAAGTCCAACCGGGAACTGATTAACAGTCAAACTGTTGAACTATCCAACCGTTAAACCTTTCTTACCAGCATTAACCCGTCACGCAAAGGAAGAATTATTTTTTCTACCCGTGTATCGTTTTTTACAAAGTCGTTAAAAGCGATAATCCCTTTCGTCATATAGTCGTTTGATTCTACAGTCATAAATATTTTGTTATCCCAGAGAACATTATCGGCAATTATAAGTCCGCCGGATTTTACTTTTGGAAAAACAAGATTGTAATAATTAAGGTATTCACGTTTATCGGCATCAATAAAAACCATATCGAACTCAGTATCAAGACCGGGAATAATTTCCACAGCATCTCCGGTTACAGCTTCAATCTTAGCAGTAAGTCCGGCCAGCTTAAAATATTTTGACGAAAGCCACTCAATTTCGTCATTTATCTCGATAGTTATAAGTTTTCCGTTTTCGGGCAATGCCCTTGCCATACATATAGCCGAATATCCGGCATAAGTACCTATTTCGAGAATTGATTCCGCATTTGATAATTTTACCAGCATATTAAGGAGACTACCCTGATAATTGCCGGAAAGCATGCGAGGATGAAGCTGTGTTAAAGCAGTTTCACGATGTAATGCAGCAAGAATTTCGTCTTCAGGCGACACAAAAGTTTCGATAAATTCGCTGCTGATCTTTTCAACATCTTTCATTTTACAGATATATTAAAGTTGAAAATTTATCCCTGTCAAAAATCTCGTTTGCAACTTCGGCAATCTGAGCCGCAGTAACAGACTCAATTTCTTTAATGGTTTCTTTCAGTGTTTCAATCTGGTTGTAGATTAAATAAGTCTTTCCCATCGAAAGCAAGGTGTTTGAATGAATTTCGCTCCCGATAGCAATTTGCCCTATAAGTTGTTTTTTTATTTTTGACAACTGTACAGGCCCGAGATTCTTTGTTTTAAGAGAATCCAGTTCCCTGAAAATAACATTATTGGCAAGTTCCAGATTCTCTTTATCAGAGCCATAATAAATATTGAAACAACCTGTGTCTTCATAAGGAGAATAATTTGCTTCGATGTTGTACGAGATACCTTTTTTCTCGCGCAGTAACATTGTAAGTCTGGAATTCATTCCCGGGCCAGCCAGCATGTTAGCCAGCAGAAACAGTGGCAAACGTTTTGGATTATTAAACGGGTATGCATAAGTTCCCAGAATACAATGAGCCTGATGAGTTTTCTTTTTGACAGTTTTAGTTACAGCAACATTACCGTCAAAAGCAATACGTTTATATGCCCGTAAATTCTCAGGATTGGAACCAAAATATTTTTCGCAATACTTAACCAGTTTTTCAAATTTAATGTTCCCTATGGAGCAAAAAACCATCTGGTCGGTATTATATTTTTCAGAAGTGAAACGTATAATATCTTTGTCAGTATATTTTTCCAATAGTTTTTTTGTCCCCAGAATATTGCGTCCTAATGAATGTCCCGGGTAAATAAGATCTTCAAAATCATCAAAAATACTCTCGGCCGGAGAATCTTTGTATGAATTTATCTCATCAATAATAACCTCCCTCTCCTTTTCCATTTCTTTTTGCGGGAAAGTAGAATTAAAAATCACATCATTGATAAGTTCTATAGCTCTCTCGTAAAACTCGTGGAGAAAACTTGCCGAAATTGCAGTTTCTTCTTTGGTTGTCCATGCATCAATTTCTCCGCCTACATCCTCCATCCTGCTTAAGACATGAAAAGCCCGGCGTTTTTTCGTTCCTTTAAACAACATATGTTCGGTAAAATGAGCAATCCCGTGTTGATTAAAATCTTCGTCTCTGGTGCCGGTATTAATTATTATCCCGCAGTGTGCCACATCAGAATCTACATGTTTATGTATAATTCTGATCCCGTTATTTAATAATGCTGTGTTGTACAATTTATAAAATTTTGGCAAAGATACTAATGATAAATAATAATTCAACATTAAAAATTCATGTAAAAAAGCATGAACAGAGACAGGTTTGACCTTGTCATGTTCTTTCATTGTATTTTTGTTTAATTTTATATTTTTTAAATATATTGATAGTCAGGACATTACCAAAAACATGAATTTTTTTTTGATTTTTTTCGCTAAAATATTTGCAAATATAAAATTTTGATTTACTTTTGCAGTCCCGAAACGGTACCATAGCTCAGTTGGTAGAGCACAGGACTGAAAATCCTGGTGTCCCTAGTTCGACCCTAGGTGGTACCACAGCCTCAGCGAAAGTTGAGGCTTTTTTTATGGCTAGGAGGATCAAGCAAGAATTCTTTCTGCCATAAATAAAAGAATTATAGCGAAAAATATTCATAAAAGCGACGCGGGTAGGCCATGGAAAAACAGCGGGCCAGCTCCGGAGGTGAAAAATCAAAACAACTAGAATTGTGGCAAGCTGACATTATTATGTCATTCTCTAAAACAAAGTTGCAAAGGAAAGCGTGTTGGGACTTTGTTTTAGGCTCGGTTGCCGTACAATTCTGTTGTTTTGATTGAGGCGGGGTGAAGCTTTGTTTTTTCTAGCCTTTTTGTTTCTTTTGTGGCAATGACAAAAGAAAAAGATAATCTAGAAAATCTTAATATTTATTTTTTAATAAAATATTTTTATTATTGAATTTGTGTATTTTGCTTGATTTAAAAACCCCTAATTCATTTCCTTTTTCTCA
>QKHS01000068.1 GCA_003249955.1 Bacteroidales bacterium
TTATGCGTGCAGTTAAAGCCGGAGCTACCGGATATTTATCAAAAGATGCCGGAACCGAAGAGCTGATTGAAGCAATTAAAACAATTTATGATGGTGATGAATATTTCGGAGGCAAAATCTCAAAAATAATCTTCAAAAGTTTTTCCCGTATAAATTCAGAAAAAAATGGTTTAAATCCCGAAAAGATTTTAAGTAATCGTGAAACTGAAGTGCTTAAATGCTTTGCCGACGGGATGACTTACAAAGAAACCGGGGAAAAACTTTTCATAAGCCCCAGAACTGTCGAAGCTCACAAAAACAGTATTCTGAACAAACTGGAATTGCGTACTTCTGCCGATTTAATCAAGTATGCAATTAAGAACGGTTTGATTGAGGTTTAAAAAGCAGTATCCCCAAATTCAACTGACAATACCAATCGACATAAGTCATTCGGGTATCGTAAATATCTGTTCCAATCAGTTCACGGTGGTCGTAACTTTGCAGTATATTCAATTTTCTGGAGAATTCTATTTTAGTACTCAGACCAACCAAAAAATCGATACTTAATCTGTTAAACCATAAAATCTGCTTGCCAATTGCAAAGTTTATTTCAGGATATTTTATTGTAGTGTTTGCAGTATAGAGATATTCGCTAAAATCAAAATAATCAACATTTTCGATAAATGAGTAATAGTAACCGGCTTGTAGCGTAAAATAATGTCCTCTGGGGTACTTTAATTTTCTGTCAAAATAGAAGCGGCATTCGGTTAACGTACTAAAACCTTTACTCCATGCATAAACAGTGCTTTCAAATCCGATACACTCTTCGGTACGCAAGATATATGTAAATTCCTGGCTGATGGTAAACCTGCTGTCTTTTATCTGAGTTTCAACGCCCAGAACCGGATTCCATGTAATTGCACACCTGACAGGTTTTGTTTTAATAACACTATTTTGGAGAAACTGGGCCTGTGTAAGTGTTGAAATCAGTAAAAATATTACAACCGGATGTATGAATCTCATGTATCAGTCTTTTGATGAATTTATCAAAAGTATGAATTTTTCCTGCATACGGGAAATATTTTCACAAAAAAAGCGGGGTTAATTAACCCCGCTTTTTATTCACGATTTTCAGAACTTAAGAACGACTCCGCCCATAAAGTTTATACCTGCCTGAGGATAATAATATGCCCAGGTTTTTTCGGAGCCCTGTTCGTACCAGATTCCGCCATAAGCATTATTTGAGTATTCCAGATTAAGAATGTTGTTAACAAGAAATTTAAGTTGTATTTCGCGGATGAATTTTGTTTCAAAGCTATAATCCACCTGAACATTATTAAGGAAATATGCATCCAGTTTTCTGTCTGCAGATGAAGTATTATCAAAATACTGAGCACCTACATATTTCGAAATCCAGCTTATGTTAAAACCTGCAAACGGCTTATATGAGATTATTCCTGATGAAATTACATTCGGGGAATAAGCAATATCGGTTTCTCCCAGATTAAATGATTCATATGCTTCGTTCCAGTCATCATCATAAGTATATGCCCATGATGTAAAGTTCTGAATTTTATTCCTGCTCAAAGTAAGATTTGCATCAATACTCAATTTACTTATTAGCTTAACTCCTGCTGATATCTCAATTCCGGCACGATATGATTCCGGCACATTAGTCATGATATCATAACCCACACTTGATTTTTCGCCTGTAGGTACCAATTGATTAACATAGTCCATATAGTACAGGTTTGCAGAAGCAGAAAACTTCTGAGACTGGTAAGTGTAACCAAGTTCATAATCATAAAGTGTTTCTGCCAACGGCATTTTTGAAGGATCGCCTGCTGCATCTTTAAAATTCGTACGTGTAGGTTCTCTGTGCGAAGTTGCAAAAGAAGCATAAGTCTTCATATTGTCACTTATACTGTAATACAAACCTGCTTTGGGATTTACAAAATTATAAGTATGCTCCTGATCTAAAACCCTCTGATTACCTTCTGCATCAAGATCATAATCCAGACCTGCCATCTTATAATATACATTACGATACTGAACATCGCCATAAGCAAACAAGCCGGAAATTAATTCGTAATTAAGTTTTGCAAAAACATTAAGGTCATTCTTAAGACCTGTGCTTCGGTACCATTCGAAATCTTTTTCTGTATTTCCGGCATATTGCATCCAGATAATATTGCCAAAATGGTTTCCGTCGTATTGGTTCCAGCCACCGCCAACGCTAAGTTTTAACTTTTTGGCTTTATAATTTGCAGACAGAGTTCCTCCATAAAAATCATTAGCCATCATTTTGCGCTGGATAATATCTGATTCTGAAATTGCAATATCGGGAGCCTGCAAAGTATCCGACCCGTTTATTAAGATTCCACCCGGAATAATTACATCCGGCAATCCGTACTCTGCAAGAGTTCTGTCCTCTTTATACTGTTCATAATAACCGTCTCCGCGGGTGTAATGAACGCCGGCATTAAGGTCAAGCTTCTCTCCTATGTTTTTAGAATAAAGAAGCTGGTAATGTGTCTGGATGTAATTATCAGTCTGATCTTTGTAATACTGACGGTTACCGTTTTCGTCAAAATATTCTCCGGCCGGGTTATATGTTCTGTTTGTTTCGAGTATTTCCTGAGGACATCCCCACCAGCTTATGCCGGTTCTCTCACGACCATGAATAAGGTTAAAACGGAGAAAACTGTCTTTACCTCTCCAGGCCCCGGTCATCATAACTGCCTGATGTTTGGAAAACGAATTTTCGACATATCCGTCACTGTTAAGATTTGACAAGCGCAAGTCGAAAGAAAACCCGTTGCTGAGAATACCTGTTCCCATGCTTATGTTCTGACGGAAAGTGTTAAAACTTCCTCCTATTGCAGATACTTCGCCATAAGGTTTTTCGCTGAGTGAACCTGTAAAAAAGTTCATACTTCCGCCAAAAGCGGCAGCTCCGTTTGTAGATTCACCAACACCGCGGGTAATCTGAACATTATTTACAGAACTGGAAAAGTCGGGCATATTAACCCAGAAAACCGACTGAGATTCTGCATCATTCAGAGGCATCCCGTTAACAGTTACATTTATTCTGGTAGGATCAGTTCCGCGGATTCTGTAATTTGTATAGCCAATTCCTGTTCCTGCCTCACTGGTAGCTACAAACGATGGTGTAAGCTCCAGCATGTATGGCAAATCCTGAGCAACATTTCGTTTCTGAAGTTCTTCAGAGTCTATTGTGGAATATGCAACAGGCGAATTTTCATCAGCACGTGTAGCTTTTACAACTACCTCATCGCTCATGTAGGCAGCAGTTTTAAGAGTAATTTTTCCGATGTTTTCATTTTCGGAATTAAAAGAGATTTCCTGTGACCATTTTTCGTAACCTACAAAAGAAATCACAAGTTTGCAGTCTTTGGATTTACATTTAATTGTAAAATCACCATTTAAATCAGTAGAAGTTCCCAGATAGGAATTTTCGATAAATACACTTGCACCGGTTAAAGCTTTGCCATTCTCATCGACAACTTTACCGGTAATTTGCTGGGCATTGGCAAAAACAACCATAGCCATTAACAACACTAAAAAAGAAAAACGTTTCATAATAATTAAATTTTTAAGTTTTAAAAAATTAATCGGGATGAAACTAAACGGAATGAATCATGTACCTCCCTTCGTCGGCATTACCCGCATCAGGTTCATAGGGTATGATCTCAGCCTGTTGGCACCCCTGTCACTTTGACGGGACAAAGGTAATTGTTTTTTAATTAAATATGATTAAAAGCAGAAAAAGCCGGAAAATAAATTGGACGGGTAATATTGGTAGTGTTATCAGCTTGTGTAATTTACAAGTGTGCTGGTTTTCTCTAATGATTTTAAGCCATTATAACTTTTTAATCACTCCCAGAATAAGAGGAGGTACCGCAGGCATTCCGGTATTGGCTGCAATTTTATTGTATATCTTTGCCAGTTGAACACCGTAATCACGCCCCTTACGCATCAGTTTTAATCCTTTATGCAAAGTTGAATCTTCAATACCCAGATCATTAATAAAACGTGTAAGACGACTTTTTGATTTAGCAGGGAGTTCCTGATTTTGATTTTTCGCAGCTTCCAGTTCTTTAATGGCGTTCTCTGCCTTATCTATATCCTTTAAAGTAATGTCGTAATCATCTTCGGATAACCCGTTTTTTAAAAGTATGTTTTTCTCATCTTCAAAATCTTCTTTCAGATTCCGAACTTCACCAAGAATATTATTTATATTGATGCTTACTTCATTTTTTGCTGTTGCCTCTGCTTTTGAGGTAGATGTAGCTGTTGCCTGATTGTTATTGTTATTGTTATTAATAATTTGATTTATACTCATACCCATTTCTTTTAATTGTTTCAATAAATAGTTATCTTTATTTTCATTGGCTGCATTTTCAATAACGATATCGTTTATTATTTGCCCTATGTTTACCGGCTTCCATTTGGATTCTTTACAATCTACAAAATAACTCCGGTGAATTACTTTATCCCAAAGCATTTCATAATCGTAAAACGAAGGCTTGCCTTCTGATTTAATGCGTTCAGTACACGTATCGCAATTGCATGCAACAATCTGTCTAACGTTAATATTTTTAAAGTCTTTGTGTAACTTATCTACCGCGTTTCGGATATAGGACAACATTTGTTTGCAGCCGTTTTTATCTCCGCTGATTTTTATGTCTATTACCGGCTGGTTTTCCTCCGGATCGTTAAATTGCTGTACCTCTGCAAAGACGTTTTCACCACTAATTATATCTTTTAATCTAACCCCGGTTTTCCAATGCTGTTCAGCATCAATCTTATCATGGAGCTGAACAATCAAACGGGAAAAAAGCCCGTGTGGAATAAAACCATAATGGTATCTGAAGCGAAGTTGGGTTTCGTGATTCCATTTTGTTTCCGGTTTATCTGCCGGTAATAATAAAGGAGTAATAAATACATTTTTTTCATCTGGTATTTCGTAGCAAATATCAAATTTGTCTTTAAGCAGCAAGTTAATCAACATTACCTTTTCTTCTTCGGAGTATTGAGAATCCCATTTAGAAAAGGCTTGTTTTAGAGTAAAGCGGCCTCCGTTTTCTTCAATTCTTTTATCTGAAAGTATATAATACATTCCCTGGGTGAGCCAGTTGTGATCTAAAAAAATGTGGGTACATAAATCTCTGTCTTCAAAATAAACCAAATCACCAACTGAACGTAAATAGGATAGACACCAATCTGCCTGACGCTTATTGAAGCTAATGGAAGGGACTTCACAGAGTTTATAAAAATCATCTTTTCTTATGTATCGCTGTTTTTCTCTTTGTTTTAATGCTTCCCTTACTAATCCCCACTTCTTAGGAACCATTCGGTTGACCAATTCAATTTCCGAGAGCTTTTCTGAAATCATTTCCAGTAATGTTTCCCAACGTTTCTTATGTTTTGTACGGGTTGAATTCAGATTAACTTCAATTGAATTGATTCTAAGCTCCGGGTATAATTCCTGATACTTATTTAATGCAAATTCTTCGTTGGCATGTTGTGCCTCTTTGGGGTTTTCCAATACAATTACATTGCTTTTAGTACCCAGCAGATTTATAATCTGAAACCAATAATCAAAGTTGGTATTTTCGGCACGTTTGTCGGATACCAGGACATAAAGACAGTCTTCAGTAATAAAAAACTGGTGCAACATTTTTTGAATGTTCTGTCCTCCAAAATCCCATAAATGAGCTTTTACATTGATGTTTTCCAGATAAGCATGAGTAAATTCCTTTCCTCTGTTTACAACTACCCCGATTGTAGAGTCTAATTTCCCGGGTTTAACCTCATAATCGGGATCAAGTAATAAGTTGGCAAAAGTTGTTTTTCCTGCTCCTCCTTGTCCCAGAATCATTATTTTTGACTCAAAAAAAGGTGCTGCCCCTGATTCATCAATTTGCGAAAACCATTCCAATATAGCATTAGCTTCTTGTTCCATAATATTCATCGGCGGGTTTGTAATCGGATTTTTAAATAACGAGATGCCCCCCCCCCAGTACTCATGAAGGTTGACGGGAAGTCCTTTTTTTATCAAAGGAATCATATTTTTCAGATCGCTGATTTGATTGAAGCTAAGGTCTATGTTGGTCAATCCGGTTAGCTTCTCCAAAAAACTAATATCGCTGATTTGATTGGAGCGAAGGTATAAGTTGGTCAATCCTGTGAGCTTCTCCAAAAAACTAATATCGCTGATTTGATTGGAGCGAAGGTATAAGTTGGTCAATCCTGTGAGCTTCTCCAAAAAACTAATATCGCTGATTTGATTGGAGCTAAGGTCTAAGTTGGTCAATCCGGTGAGCTTCTCCAAAAAACTAATATCGCTGATTTGATTGGAGCGAAGGTCTAAGTTGGTCAATCCTGTGAGCTTCTCCAAAAAACTAATATCGCTGATTTGATTGGAGCTAAGGTCTAAGTTGGTCAATCCTGTGAGCTTCTCCAAAAAACTAATATCGCTGATTTGATTGGAGCTAAGGTCTAAGTTGCTCAATCCTGTGAGCTCCTCCAAAAAACTATAATCGCTGATTTGATTGGAGCTAAGGTCTAAGTTGCTCAATCCTGTGAGCTTCTCCAAAAAACTATAATCGCTGATTTGATTGGAGCTAAGGTATAAGTTGGTCAATCCTGTGAGCTTCTCCAAAAAACTAATATCGCTGATTTGATTGTAGCTAAGGTCTATGTTGGTCAATCCGGTTAGCTTCTCCAAAAAACTAATATCGCTGATTTGATTGGAGCGAAGGTCTATGTTGGTCAATCCGGTTAGCTTCTCCAAAAAACTAATATCGCTGATTTGATTGGAGCTAAGGTCTAAGTTGGTCAATCCGGTTAGCTTCTCCAAAAAACTAATATCGCTGATTTGATTGTAGCTAAGGTATAAGTTGGTCAATCCGGTTAGCTTCTCCAAAAAACTAATATCGCTGATTTCATTGTAGCGAAGGTCTAAGTTGGTCAATCCGGTTAGCTTCTCCAAAAAACTAATATCGCTGATTTCATTGTAGCTAAGGTATAAGTTGGTCAATCCGGTTAGCTTCTCCAAAAAACTAATATCGCTGATTTCATTGTAGCTAAGGTATAAGTTGGTCAATCCGATCAGTTTCTCCAAAAAACTAATATCGCTGATTTCATTGTAGCGAAGGTATAAATTGGTCAATCCTGTGAGCTTCCCCAAAAAACTATAATCGCTGATTTGATTGGAGCTAAGGTCTAAGTTGCTCAACCCTGTAAGCTTTTCTAAAACCGAACAATCAATGATTTGCCAGTTCTCAAAAACACTTCCTCCAATCTGAAGTGTTTTTAATTGTTGAAACAGGGCAAATTTTTCAGGAAGCCGCAGACTATTGATAACATTATGCTTACCAATATTTGAGCTGCTTATATAGTTTTGCTGCGTGTTATCCCAAAACATAGAACAAAAGTTCAGTTCTTCCAGCCAAACCAGATCAAATAGCTCTTCGGGGAAATCAGTTAAACCACAGTTTCCCAAATCCAGTTTACCGGTTTTTTCTTCTTTTTCTTTCCGTATCAGTTGTAAGGCAAGTTCACTCATAAAATGTAATTTTATTTTAAAATTTATTAGCAGGTTAACTGTTTAAATAAAACAAAAAAATTAAATGATTTTCAGGTTATTTATTTGTAATTATGCATCTCTGCCATACTTACAACACAACCAGACTCAATTTCCTCAAAATTAACTTTTATTTTTTATAAACAACAAAAATCACAAGTTAATTTTCATAAAATTCAATACTAACAGGTTGTATCTGGCGAAACATCTGTAATGTCAGATATACTATTTATAAGTGATTATAATAGTTACTACGAATTGTTCAGGTTTAAAAATTAACAACAACTCCATAGCTCCGGGATGCACACAGCATCACGAAAGTGTTTTTACCTATATACTATTCTGATTCTGATTCCGGATTCCTTTATCCTCTACTTCTGATCTTTATAACCTTCTCTCAGCAATTTGTACTCACCGGTTTCGGTATTAATGTCGTAAATACTGAAATTGTGGTGTATATCGAAATTTTCGTAACGAACTGCAAAGTTTAAAGATGCAGAGCCTTTTTCGCCGGAGCGTATCCTGTGAAAAACTCCGCGTGGCCATATTAACATAACCGGGCCATCGTAAATAATTTTACCGTCTTTCTCAACAGAATCGGGACCAACTACAAAACTTTCCGTTTTGCCGTAATCCGGGTTATAAATATCCACATACCTGGTTCCGGAAAGTACCATCAGGTAATCGTCCTGCCCCGGATGCATATACCACGGACGTTCGACATCTCCTACCGGACCGGGAGAAACAGCGTTATAATGATGAATAACACGATCAACCCCGTCTATGTGAGGGATAAGATCCATCGGTAAAATATCAAACGACACGCCCGGCGTTCTGCGGAATTCATGAAGTTTTATAATCTTGTAAAATCCGGGAACATCGGTATGGATGTAGTTTTCTGCTGAGGTACTCATAGTTTTTAATTTTATTTTTTACCTAAACAAAGTTAAAGAAATAAAGTTTTGATGAATCTAAAATTACATTGCAGCTTGATGACTGCTGATAGAAGATTGATTAAAAGGGTTTAAATAAAATTATTTTAGTTATAAAAATAGTTAAACTGTTTTATAGCATTTGTTATGGTTCCATAAACAAATTCATGGGCTTTAGCAGATGCAAAAAAATGGGATATTAGGTGCTAAAAAAAGAAATTTAAAAGATTTTAGAAATTTCTCTTGGTTTTCAACATAGAAGTTACAAAGAAATCAAGGCAAAAAAAAGCTACCCGACACACCTCGAGACAAAACAAAAGAATTGTACGTCGACCTTGGCCTAAAACAATTGTCATACTCCTTTGCCCTTTACTAAAATTTGTTTTAGAGAACGACATGTCGGCTCGACACAATTCTAATTGTTTTGCTCTCACCGCCTGTTCTTCCCGCCTTTTTGCCAGGCCTGCCCGCGGAGCTTCGAATGCTGTTTTGGGCTTAATTTGACTATCCAGATCCCGTTTAACTTATAATTTGTAAAAATTTAGATGCGTTTACCCGATAACCATAAGCAATAGCAGTTCTTTTGAAAGTTCTCAGGAGATAATTTTCGCCAGAGTCCTGAAAATAATCCTTATATCGGTAAGCATACCAGCTTCGCTGATATACCTGAGATTAAGTTTTAACTTTGCCGGCATCACCTCCTCAATATAGGTTTTTTCGGGTTCCGTCGACTTTGCAAGAAGTTCGTTTTCGTTGTGATATTCTATTGAGGCATAATCCGTAATTCCCGGGCGGACATTCAATACTGTTAACTGTTCTTCGTTGTACATGTCAACATATTTCCGCACTTCGGGACGAGGTCCCACTATACTCATATCTCCAATAAGGACATTTAATAATTGCGGGAATTCATCAATTTTGTATTTTCTCAGGAATATTCCGATTCCGGTTATACGGTTATCTTTGGCTCCTACAGTAAGCAACCCTGCTTTATCCGAACCGGGACGCATTGTGCGGAATTTGAAAATACGAAAATCTTTATTCCCTTTTCCTACCCTTACCTGACGATAAAACACCCCGCCTCTGGAATCTGCAACAATCAGAACACCGATCACAAGCAAAAACGGGAAAAGAAAAACCAATCCCATGAATGAAGCAAATATGTCGAAAAGTCTTTTCATTAATAATTTCAGTTAGTAATATTTTCTTTCTTCCCGACCAAAACGCCGGTAATTGCAAATTAGTCAGACACTACTTCTGCAACGGAATCCTTAACCGCGTTTACTACTGTCTGAAGCATTTCATCAGTCAGATCATAAAAAGTCGGAAGGCTTATCTCACACATGTAATTATTGTATGCCTGCGGATAATCGCTCATTTTGTATCCCAGATCTTTGTAAAAAGACAATAATGGCAAAGGCTGAAAATGAACATTTACAGAAACTTCACGTGCAAATATTTTTTGAATTATTTCGTCACGCTGAGCCTCATTTATTCCGGTAACACGTAATAAATATACATGATATGAAGACCTGAAATCGCCATCTTCATATACAGGCAAAATAAACCTGCTGTCGTTCTTAAATGCCGAGTTATAGAAATCGAAGAAATGTTTCTTTTTAACTATTGTATCCCTGTCGTATCTTTCGAGTTCAACCATGCCTATCGAAGCCTGAATGTCTGTCATATTTACTTTAAAACCTGCAGTAATCACATCATACCTCCAGTTTCCTTTTGTCTTGGCAAGTGCATCTTTGTTTTGCCCGTGCAAGCCAAGCACACATAAGAATTTATAAAGTTCCTCATTATCGAAAGGTTCGGGAAGGTTCAATGCAACAGCCCCGCCTTCGGCAGTTGTAAGGTTTTTAACAGCATGAAATGAAAATACTGCAAGATCTGTCAACGATCCGGTTTTTCTGCCTTTATATTCTGCCCCTAACGAATGAGCAGCATCAGACAATACCAGAATTCGCCCGAGAGTTTTCTGAATTTCGTTCTCAGGATTAAACAAAGCCTTTACCACCGGAGATTTTACAAAACTGTT
This sequence comes from Bacteroidales bacterium, assembly GCA_003249955.1. Taxonomy (GTDB): domain Bacteria; phylum Bacteroidota; class Bacteroidia; order Bacteroidales; family ML635J-15; genus Bact-19. The sequence goes on from QKHS01000068.1 coordinate 10,568, forward strand.
TATTTCATCATAATCGCATGGAAAACCTCCTATATCAACAGGCATAATTACTTTTGTACGTTCAGATACGGCCAGTTTTAATTTTCTGAGATCCATGTTGAATGTTTTCTCGTCAACATCAACCATAACAGGAACTGCTCCGCAATGAACAACAACATTTGCAGTAGCACAATAAGTGTAGGCCGGAACTATTACCTCATCTCCCGGGCCAACACCAAACCATCTTAACATAAGTTCGAGCCCGGCAGTAGCTGAATTTAAACACAGTGTAGATTTAGCCCCCGTGTATTCGCTCAGTTTCTTTTCAAACAACTTGGTTTTAGGACCTGTAGTAATCCATCCTGATTTAAGAGTATCAACAACTTCAGCAATAACGTCATCGTCAATTCTCGGAGGTGAAAACGGTATCATAAATTAAATTTTTAAAGCGCAAAAATAAAGAAAAGAAAAACGAAATCCTAAATAAAAAAGATGGAAGCCAGAAGGCGGAAGACCGGAGACGGAAGAAAGCCGGCGCATATATTATTTTCAGCCGGATTAACGGATGGGCAGGAGCATTATGTAATTTAACCAAAGAACAGGTATGACACAAAAATTGCAGTTACAATACCTGCAAAATCTGCAATAAGTCCGGCAGTAACAGCATATCTGGAGTTTTTTATCCCGACCGAGCCAAAATACACTGCCAAAATATAAAAGGTTGTATCTGTTGCGCCCTGAAATGTGCAGGCAAGGCGACTTACAAAGCTATCAACTCCTGTTGTATTCATCGTATCCAGCATCAGGCCCCTTGCTCCGCTGCCGCTCAATGGTTTCATTAAAGCAACAGGTGCTGCATCAACCCATACTGTATCCATACCGGTTAAGCCAAAAAGCCATTTTAAACCATCCAGAAGATAGTCCATAGCTCCGGAAACTCTGAAAACGCCGACAGCTACAAGTATTGCAATCAAAAACGGAATTATCTTGACAGCAACTTTAAACCCCTCTTTTGCTCCTTCGATAAAAGTCTCGTAAACATTAACTTTTTTTCTAATAGCCAGCAGTATGAACGAAACAATTATTGTAAACAAAATAATATTTGCCACAACAGAAGAAACTGTACTTAGTGAAGATGCTGACATCAGCGTAAACCCGTAAACAGCCCCGGACAAAAGTAAAGTTACTCCTCCAAGATATAAGAGTACTTCTTTTGAAAACAAATTGATTTTCTGGAAAATTGATACGGTAATAATTCCGATTAAAGTACTTACAAAAGTCGAAATCAGAATAGGCAGAAAAATATCGGACGGATCTGCAGCTCCCAACTGGGCTCTGTAAACCATAATGCTTATAGGAATTAAGGTTAACCCGGATGTATTCAAAACCAGAAACATTATCATAGGATTTGAAGCGGTTTCTTTATCGGCATTTAACTCCTGTAATTCGGTCATAGCTTTAAGTCCAAGCGGAGTTGCAGCATTATCAAGGCCTAACATATTGGCTGCAATATTCATTACCATAGATCCGTGAACCGGATGATTTTTGGGTATATCGGGAAACAGCTTGTTAAACAAGGGCGAAATTACCCGTGACAGATGACTTATTGCTCCTCCTTTTTCTCCTACTTTCATAATACCAAGCCAGAGTGTCATTACCCCGGTAAGCCCCAAAGAAAGTTCAAACCCCAGTTTTGCATTATCGAAAGTGCTGTTCATTATAGCCGGGAATACACTTACATCACCAAAAAAAATCAGCTTTACGAGTGCTACCACAAACGCAATAAGGAAAAACGCTATCCAGATATAATTAAGTACCAAAGTTTTAATTTTGGAGTAAAATTAATCCTGAAATCTCTTGAATTAACAGGATTGCATTATTTGTATCAACAAAGTTTTGAACAAAAGAAAATTTTTAAATGTGCAACAGCCTCAGGCCTTGTGCTTATGCAGTTCAGAAATTTCTTAATCTAAACTTGGTACATAGTCGTTAGAAATAACCTTCAGTTCAATACGTCTGTTTTGCTGATTTGCCACAACCTGCTGCTCCGGCGGAAGGCTCTTAACAAAATCTTCCGAAAGAACTGTACCTACCGGTAAGAAAGAATATCTTGGATCAGGGGTTGTAATTACTTTAGGCCTTGTTTTACCATAACCTTTGGCAATAACTCTGCCCTCAGGAATACCTTTTGAAAGGAAATAGGAAGTAACTGAATTTGCACGTTTCTGACTAAGTTCGTTGTTAGCCTCATCTGTTCCTATCATATCAGTATGTGCCGACATTTCTATTATGAGGTACGGATTATCAATCATTATTCTGACGATACTGTCCAGATTGTGTTTAGACGGTTCGGTAAGATCCCATCTGCCAAACTCAAATTCAATATTCGGAATTTCGAATGTTTTATTGAAAGATTCAAGCTGAATTTCGTAATCAAAGGTTTTGTCAAATTCCAGAGAATCGGTTGTAAATCTTGATTTACCGTTAAAATACCCGTCTTTTGTTACAACAAAAACGTAATCAGTTTTAGGTTTCAGTTTAAAATCAAACTTTCCTTCCGTTCCCTCAACAGAAGTTGTATCGCGGAATACAGAACCGTCGCTGCCAAACAACATAACGACACAGGAATCTATTATCTGTCCGTTATCTTTATCTTTTGCCAGACCTGTTAGTTTAAACTCCAGCGGCGGTTTTACAAACCAGTAAATGTCCTCCTGCTTCGAGCCCTTACGGTCAGACGTAAAGAAACCTTTATCTTCGTCAGAGTAATAATAAATCCCAAAATCGTTTCCGTTACTGCTGAACGGAGGTTTCATATTTTCTGATTCCCAGCGGCCTTTTTCATTCTTTTTAGCTATAAAAATATCAAGTCCTCCCATAGTAGGGTGCTTTGTACTTGAATAGAAAAAGGTTTCGTCGGCTCTCATAAATGGAAAAAGTTCATCACCTGCCGAATTGATAGCCGGCCCCATATTTTTAGGTTTCGACCAACCGTCTCCGCCTCTTTCAACATACCAGATGTCGGCACCTCCAAAACCACCCTGCATACGGGCAGAAAAGAAAATTGTATTACCGTCAGGAGATACTGCCGGGTGACCGATTGAAACACTATCCGGGACAATTTTGAGGTTAACGGGATTCATCCACTCGCCTTCAACTTTCATAGCTTCATAAATCTGGCAGCCAACCTTTTTCCCTTTTTCCGCCCGGCACGATGTGTAATAAAACTTACGTCCTTCATCAAAAACGCAGGGTGTTCCTTCGTCAAATTCGGTATCCAGCGAATCTACAGGTACAGCATCTGTCCACTCCTGCTTTCTGTCAAGTTTGGTTACAAAAATATCAGAGAATTTTTCACCTGTAATTCCGCTTTTCTTTTTTCCCTTTGCCTCGTCACGTGTCGAACTGAAATAAACGTGGTCGTATCCTGATTTTTCATCAACACTCGGGCAAAAATCGTTACGCTTTGAGTTAAATTGCTTTGCCTTATCTATTTTATAACGCGTAGGTTCTGTCATCCACTGAATTGCAAGATTTGCAGATTCAATTCCTTTTAAAGCGATAGAATCTCCTGGAGCAATCTGAAGCACTTCGTTATAAAAAGCAACAGCATCTTCAAAATTACCTTCCTGAATTTCAATTTCGGCAAGTCTTACCTTGGAAGGAACTTCAAAATCATCAACCTTCGCGGTTCTTTTAAAATTAGACCGGGCTTTCTTATAGTCTCCGATCATATAATAACATTCGCCTATTTTAAAATAAATTTCATTTTTCTGGCTCTTGTTTTCAACTTTCTTCATTACAGAATTATATTCTGTAATTGCCCTGAAATACTCGCCTGCTTCAAAAATCTCGTCCGCCTTTTTTATTCGTTTCTCCTGAGCTGAAGCACTTAGTGCAACGACAACAAACAATGAAACAAGAAAAATATAATTTAAAATCTTCATCTTCAAAATAATACAAAATTAGAATATAACGTCTGCAACTTTTCTTTTATTATTCAGACATCAAAAATAAATAATTTTACTTACAGGGAAACTAATTTTTCAAACTGATAAGTATTTTTAATCTCAGTTGTTTATCAGCGAAAGTGTTCCGACTACTACTCCTGCAATAAATATCCCGCCAACTGTTCCAATAACCGTATTTTTAAATATTTTTTTTCGTCCTCCGTTTTGATATCCGTAAACAAACCAGTCATCTCCCTGAGCAAAGTCATGTTTCTTTATTATAAGCGATTTTGATGGCTTTGCAAATCCCATTCCTGCCGTGAAAGCAATTGGAATCAGCATTTTGGTCATGTCGTCCATAGGGATAAACATTGATCCGCAACCTACGACCATGCCCGTAACATAGGCCCACCATGGGTTGTACTCTATCTGGACAAACTGTTTTGCATAAACAATCTGCTGCATCTGACTTATTTCAAATTCTCCCTCCTCAAAAGGTGCGTATATTACCGAATCTTTACCATTGATACTTATCGAATAAACATCTTCCAGATCGGCAAAAGAATTTTTCAGTTTTCCGTTCTTCTTTATAAACGAATAGTCCATATAGCTCTGTTCGCTATGAAAAACATAAGATTCAAGTTTTATCTGACGTCCGTCGAGAAGGCTCAACTTTACCTGAGAAAACAAGGGTAAGCTTAAACCAAAAATAATTATCAAAGAAAACACTCTTTTCATAAATTCAATTTTTAATGTTCAAAAATAATAATTTTTATTAAATAAAACGTGTAATTTCAAACTTTAGTTTAAGCGGGAGCTGTTAAAACCATACTCTTCATTTTTACAAATGACGGGTCAGTTTTTTTTAATATATGCAGTTTTTTACTTCGCTTATCCGTCAGCATTTTTTATTGTTCAAAAACATTAATAAAATATGACTAATGTTTTAATTGGTTTTCCAACATTTGTTTAATTTTACGGGCTAAAAATAACAAATCGTCTAACTTTAAAACAGGCTGTAATGATAAAAGAAAATTTCTCTGCGCGCCACATAGGACCACGCGAAAGTGAGTATGCTGAAATGTTGTCGAAAATCGGGGTTTCATCTGTTGATGAACTGGTTGAACAGATTATCCCGAAATCTATCAGATTAAAAGAGAATCTAAAAATGAGCGAAGCTCTTACAGAATATGAATATTTGAATAAAATCAAAGATATTGCCTCAAAAAATAAAATTTACCGTTCATTCATAGGGATGGGGTATTACGGGACATCTGTTCCTTCTGTAATTCTGCGTAACATTTTCGAAAATCCGGGATGGTACACTTCTTACACTCCTTATCAGGCTGAAATTTCACAGGGCAGACTGGAAGCTTTATTGAATTTCCAGACTGTTGTAACCGAACTTACAGGAATGGAAATCTCCAACTGTTCACTTCTTGACGAAGGTACTGCTGCTGCCGAAGCTATGAGCATGATGTTGGGTGCAAGATCGAGACAGGCTGTAAAAGAAAACCGCAACGTTTTATTTGTTGACGAAGATATTTTTCCTCAGACCCTTGATGTTATCAAGCTAAGAGCAGAGCCTATCGGGGTTGAGATTATTACCGGTAAATTTGAAGAGTTCAGTTTTACCGAAAAAACTTTCGGAGCAATTGTTCAATATCCTGCTGCAAGCGGAAAAATTAATGATTATGCTGCATTTACAGAAAAAGCACATGCTGCAGAAGCTCTTGTTACCGCAGTTGTTGACATAATGTCTCTTGTTCTGATAAAATCTCCGGCTTCGTGGGGTGCTGACATTGCCGTTGGCTCAACTCAAAGATTCGGAATTCCTATGGGATTCGGCGGTCCTCATGCAGGATTTCTTGCAACTGCTGACAAATACAAACGCAGCATGCCGGGACGTATTATCGGTGTAAGTATAGACAAGCACGGAAACAAAGCTTTACGTATGGCTTTGCAAACACGTGAACAACACATAAAACGCGAAAAAGCTACTTCGAACATTTGTACTGCTCAGGCTTTACTGGCTACAATGGCCGGGATGTATGCAGTTTACCACGGTCCCGAAGGATTAAAAAGAATTGCAACAAACATTTACGAATCTGCAAAATTTATTGCCTGCGAATTAATAAAACTTGGCTATACAATAAAAAATCAGGATTTCTTTGATACAATTCAGGTTGAATTGCCTGCAAACGTAATGTCATGCGAAATCCAGGCAATTGCCTTAAATTATAAAATCAACTTCAATTACTTATGCAATAATACTGTTTGTTTAAGTACTGACGAAGTTATTACAGTTGAAGAAGTAAACAACATACTTGAAATATTTGCAAAAGCAAACAATAAAGTTTACCGTCATGTTGACACAATCGGCGACGGAGCTTGTTTCGATGCACGTTTTGCCCGTACAGATGCAGTTTTGCAACAGAAAGTATTTAACCTGTATCACAGCGAAACCGAAATGATGCGTTATATCAAACGTCTCGAAAACCGCGACATTGCACTTAACCGCTCAATGATTTCGTTGGGATCATGCACCATGAAACTGAATCCTGCTACTTCCATGCTTCCTTTAAGCTGGCCGGAATTCGGAAATATTCATCCGTTTGTTCCTGCAGATCAGGCAAAAGGATATCACGAACTGATAGCCGAAATGGAAAAAGATTTAAGCGAAATAACAGGTTTTGCAGGTACTTCATTGCAGCCTAACTCAGGTGCAACCGGAGAACATGCAGGTTTAATGGTTATCCGCGAATATCATAAATCAAGAAACGAATTACACCGTAACATTTGTATTATCCCTTCTTCTGCTCACGGAACCAATCCGGCATCTTCGGTTATGGCAGGTATGGAAGTTGTTGTTGTAAAATGCGACGAAAAAGGTAACATTGATGTTGATGATTTAAAGGCAAAAGCTGTTGAGCATAAAGATAATCTTTCTGCAATAATGATAACCTATCCTTCAACCCACGGTGTTTTCGAAAGCAAAATTCTCGAAATTGTTGACATAATACACGAAAACGGCGGACAGGTTTACATGGACGGAGCAAATATGAACGCACAGGTAGGATTAACAAATCCCGGATTTATAGGCGCTGACGTTTGCCATCTGAACTTACATAAAACATTTGCAATTCCTCACGGTGGCGGTGGCCCAGGTATCGGAACAATTTCTGTTGCCAAACATCTTGTTCAGTTCTTACCGGGACACTCTGTTGTTAAAACAGGCGGAGAAAAAGCTGTAAGTGCTGTTGCTTCTGCTCCTTACGGATCGGCAATGGTTTTACCGATAACCTATGCATATCTTAAAATGATGGGCGAAAACGGATTGAAAAACGCTACCAAAATCGCCATGTTAAACGCAAATTATATTGCCAACGAACTTAAAGGTTATTTTGAAGTACTTTATACCGGCGAAACAGGCCGTTGTGCTCACGAAATGATTCTTGACGTTAACAAATTCCGCGAAGAATACGGAGTTGAAGCTGCAGATATAGCACGTCGTCTTATGGACTTCGGGTTCCATGCTCCTACTCTTTCGTTCCCGGTTCACGAAACATTAATGGTTGAACCTACCGAAAGCGAAAGCTTACAGGAACTTGACCGTTTTGTTGAAGCAATGAAAGCTATCAAAAACGAATGTGAAGCAATTAAAGCCGGTAAACTTGACAAAGAAGACAACCCGTTGCGCAACGCTCCGCACACTCAGTTTGAATGTGTTGCAAGTGAGTGGAACCACAAATACACAAGAGAACAGGCAGCTTTCCCGCTTAACTGGGTAAAAGAAAATAAATTCTGGCCTTATGTAGGTAAAATTGATAATGGCTACGGTGACAGAAATCTTATGTGTACCTGTGATCCGATTGAATCATACATGTAATTATAAACACTGAATAACAAAAAAACGCCTTCAAAAGAGGCGTTTTTTTATTTTCAGATTTATTCAGTTGTGATACAACCCGTATTTATATCAAATATATGAATGTTAAAGCGTTCAAGAGTTTTACCTAAGAATTTGGGTTTTTCGTTTACAATTACCTCCAACTCCCAATCCGCACTTTCTGAAAAGGGTGAAATACAATAATTTTCGGTATCGTCTGCCATAAATCTTATCCTGAAATTTTTATTATTTACCTTTCCTGTCAAAACCAGAGAATCGCAGATTTTCTCCAGTTCTACCTGCGGAGTAACCCACATATCGGAAGATGTTTCGTAAAACTTACCGTATTCATCAGGAGCAATCATTATTGTACGTGGTCTTATGCTTGTATTGTAATATCTGTCAACCTGAATGCTGTCGTTTGTATTATTTCTGAAAGCCAGTGCATGATTTTCATACTGATCGGTACAAAAAGTAAAAAACATAACTGAAAACATTAGCAGGACAAGTGTTATTTTAATCAGATTCTTATTCATAAATTAAATATTTTGATCTTGTTTTTTTAAATTCTTCTATCCCCGTCTGCCAACCTTTTCTTATTTCGTCCTCACTGACCCCGTTCTTAATCTGTTCTCTGAATCCGGTATATCCTGACAAAAGCTCAATTGAATTTGATTTTTTAAAGAAATTATCCTTTTCAGGAAACATTTTGTACATCTCAATCATTACTCCTATGTTAAGCTTGCCTTCTTTCCACTCAAAAACAGAATTGTCTTCCGACAGATCAAAGCCGTAACATAACCGGCCGTTAAGCACAGGATCAGATGCTCCTTCGTTAGGAAGAGGTGTAAAAGTAAAATCTGCTTCTTCAACAACACTTAATGAGGGATGCCCCAGAATCTGAAATTGTTTGTTTGTTCCTCTCCCTACACTTAAAGTTGTTGACTCAAAAAGACATATAGCAGGATATAACTCCACAGAACGGTCGTTTGGCAAATTAGGTGATGGCTTTACCGGCAACGAGTACTTTGTATTATGTGTGTAATTCTTACATGGAATAACAGTCAGGTCGCATTGGACTCCGTTTTTAAGCCATTTTTCACCATTTATCATTTTCCCGTATTCTCCTATTGTCATTCCGTAAACAACAGGGACCGGGTGCATGCCTATAAAAGAACGGAAATTTGCAGTGTCCAGAACAGGACCGTCAATGTAATGTGCATTAGGATTTGGCCTGTCAAGGATTATAACAGGGATATTACTTTCGGCACAAGCTTCCATCACGTAGTGCAATGTCGAAATATATGTGTAAAACCTTACACCTACATCCTGCAGGTCGAACACAACAACCTCAATGTCTGACAATTGCTCTGCAGATGGCTTTTTATTATTTCCGTACAGAGAAATTACCGGCAATCCGGTTTTTTCATCAATTGAATTATCAACCTTTGCTCCTGCATCTGCATTCCCGCGAAAGCCATGCTCCGGGCAAAAAACTTTAACAATATTCTGTTTCAAAGAAATAAGAGTGTCCACAAGACTAACCCCGTTTATAATTCCGGTTTGATTGCTTACAATTCCTGTTTTTTTGCCATCGATTAATTTAATGTACTGCTCTGTCTGATATATTCCGGGATAAACGACAGTGTCTGTTTTAACAGATTCTTCCTGAGTATCAACAACAGTAAAATTTGATTTTCCTGTATTATTGCAACAGGTTAATCCGGTAATTATTATTAAAAATAAAGGTATTAGCTTTTTCATAAAACTGGTTTGTGACAAAATTAAAAACTTATTGAACCTGACAAACAAAATGCCGGAATAAGTTTAAAACAAAAAATTGTTAATTGAGTCGGAAGACGGGAGACGGGAGAAATAACAAAAAAACTGTGTTCATAGACAAGTTGGTACATTCTTCCCATAGCCACACATATATAATCGCAGAAAAAGAAGAACCACCACCCTACCCGTCTTCTGACTTCGGTCTTCCGTCCTGATTACAATTAGCCCCTATCTTACTCTTACCTGTTGTCCGATATTAAGAGTAGTGGTTTCGGTTATACCGTTAAGGGAACACAGATATTTTATTGAAACACCATAACGTCTGGAAATTGCCCAAAGTGTGTCTCCGCCTTTTACCGCATAATATTGAGCTTCGCATATCTCTTTTACATGTCCGAATTTCTCTGGTAACAAAAACAATGTATCTGTTGTTAACTGTTTTGTTTCTACATTTATCAACCACTCAGGATCAAAAGGATTATCTTTAAACCTTGTTTCAAAATGTAAGTGAGGTCCGTATGCGCGGCCGGTTCTTCCTCCGAGCCCGATTAGTTCCCCGGCTCTTACAGCCTGATTATCGGTACACTTCAAAGCAGACAAATGTGCATAATATGTCTCCAGTCCATTATAATGCCTGATAATTACGAGATATCCGTAACCTCCGTTGTTCCAGCCGGCATATCTCACAATTCCGTCAAATGCAGCAACAACAGTGTCTCCGGTTTTTAAATCAAGATCCACACCGTTATGCATCTGGCCCCATCTCCAGCCAAAACCAGACTGCTTATATCCGGGAACAGGCATAACAAATTTGCCGGTATCTCTTAACAACGGAATAGCAAACGTATCCAACGCTCTTTTGTAATCTATATTTCCATAAGCAAAAATATTTACAGTATCCCACATTTCGGAAAACACTGCTGCACTATCGGGAGTATATAGTTTTTCTTTTAAAATGTATGCATATACTTTTGCAGAATCTTCTGCTCTCACAATTGCTGAAACGCTGTCGTGATTAACATATTGCCATGTGCGGTCGCTGAACAAAACCACATTATAAACACCACTTTTTACTGTATCTACAACCTTTGGAACAGGGATATCCTGAGCTTTGACAAAATGTCCTGTAATAATTAAGCTGAAAAGAATAAGAATTGTCTTTTTCACTCATGTAAATTTTAAGCGGACAAAAATGAATAAAAAAAGCTTTTATTCAAAAATTTAACCTCTTTATTCTACAAAAATAAATATATGAAATTTTTAAAAAGTTTTTGACACTCTCACAAGACACATGATTCTGCAGAGTGTTTTTAACATTATGATCGGCTTACAGTTCTAATTTTACTCTTATCATCTTTATTAATTCAGCAAAAGTCATTACCGTTATTTCTTATACTTTCTGCAATACTAAACGGATTCATAAACTTTGGTTTGTTTGTCCGGAAATTTTGCTGGTTTTTCACAGATATTTATTTGCTTAATTTTTAAAAAGCGTGCCCTCTCTTTCGCAGGTTTTTTATTATATTTCTTTTAAGCTTTCGCTTCAAATACAACATTTGTTTTTGTGTTTCTCTCAGGGTAAAAAATCCTGAATTGTTTTGATACATTCTGCTGTACATCTCAGAATAAATAATAGATTCTGAAACTTTATCAAATACAACAAAAAGAATTTGGGATGAAGCAATTATATTTATTTCACACAAGCCAAAATTAGATATGGATGCTCCGGACATAGCATTTTTATTCCCGAGAACCTTAGCTTCATAAAGTAATGGCGTTGAACTAAAACCATATTGAAAAACCACGCATACATACCTTTGGCTGTATTGCCCTGATATTTCAGATAATTTACTTATTATTTCTGCATTATTTCTTTTCGCATCCTTAAATAATTCAACAAAATTCCTATTCTCAACAACATTTACAGAATCAACATATTCTTCATTTATAAAATTGAATGCTTTGAGAACTGTCTGAATGTTTTTAACAGACTCTGAAGTTGTTTTATAGTCAAATACAGACCGTACTTTCACATCATGTATTTCAATATTTACAAATGGGATGTTATGAAAAACCAATTGACTTGAGTCCGGCAACTGAATTGTAGCGACTGAACTATTATTTTGAGAAAAACCAATTATAATAAAATTAAACAGTAACAGAATACTCAGAGTATATTTTTTCATCGAAAATTATTTTGCTGCAAAATAATAAAACATAAGTGATAATAAAAAATATTTAATGAAGCTGAACACAAGAAGCAGGCTCAATCATCTGGGAATAAAACAGAGTAGTCCGGGCTTACACATTCTGCACAACAGCCTATTGTCAGTCTGAGAAAAATTCATAAACTTGCAGAAAAAACCTTATATGTCTGATCAGACCAAATCATATATTTTTGCAGGAGCAGCAGTTCTTTGCTGGTCAACAGTCGGCTCTGCATTTAAACTTGCTCTGCGTGAAGTTGACTTTATGAATCTGTTGTTTTGGTCTGTAGCCGTATCGCTTTTAATATTTGTTGCTTTTACAGGTTTTCAAAAAAAGTGGAAGCTTGTTGCACGTCAGACTAAAAAAGAAATATTTATGTCGGCAGCAATGGGTTTTCTGAATCCTTTTTTTTACTATTTTATTCTTTTTCAGGCTTACGATGTTCTGTTGGCACAGGAAGCATTAACATTAAATTACCTGTGGCCGGTTGTGCTGGTAATTTTGTCTGTTCCCATTCTGAAACAAAAAATATCATTGTTAAGTTTTGTTGCAATTCTGGTTTCGTTTGCAGGTAGTTTTGTCATTGCCACCGGCGGAAATATTCTGGAATTCAGATTCACAAATACTTACGGAGTAATCTTGGCATTAATCAGCACTGTTGTCTGGGCCTTATTCTGGATTCTGAATATTAAAGACAAACGTGACGAATCGGTAAAACTGTTAATGAATTTCGCTTTCGGGTTTTTATATATTCTTATTTTTTCTGTAGTAAAAGGGAGTCTGATATTACCAAACCTAAACGGAATTATCGGAGTAGCTTATGTTGGTATGTTCGAGATGGGAATAACTTTCTTTTTATGGATGAAAGCTTTGTCTCTTTCCAAAACTACAGCAAAAGTAAGTAACCTGATTTACTTTGCTCCGTTTATTTCTCTTTTTATCGTTAATATTACCATCGGAGAAGAAATAAAATCTGCAACTATAACCGGACTTGTAATGATAATCGGGGGAATATTAATGCAGAAGTTTTCCGGGAACCAAAAACAGAATAAAGTTTCATAACTGAGTTTCTTAAAAGTCTCTCATAACAAATACAATTCAACATTTTCGCGTGTAAATCAAAGATTATTTGTTAAAACTATAACAAAATAGAAAAATTTACGTAATTGGTTTTATATTTCTGAATTACGTCATTGGGAATAATACATACAGTGCCGTAATAAATTACAGAACCATGAAAAAGAATTTAAAGCCTGTATCGAAAACCAATTCTGAAAAGAACAGCCGGAATTCAGATTTTACAGACAGATTTGTTCCCTACTCCATGCTAAGCCTTTTGGATAAAGACAGCATAAGGGACATTCAGCTCGGCGATCAGACAGAAAAAGAACTTACAATACTTTTTGCGGATATCAGGGACTTCACAAAATTGTCGGAGACTATGACTCCTAAAGAGAATTTCGATTTCATAAACTCTTATTTAAGCCGTATGGATGCTGTCATCAGCAGTCACGGAGGAATAATAGACAAGTTTCTGGGAGACGGCATAATGGCAGTTTTCCCGGCTTGCCCCGACAATGCTGTAAACTGTTCGGTTTTAATGCTTCAACAACTGGACAGGTTCAACGAAGAAAGACAACTTAAAGGCTATCCGCCGACAAGAATAGGAATAGGTTTAAATACAGGATTGTGTATGCTTGGAACAATAGGCGGCACAGGCAGAATGGAATGTACCGTTATAAGTGATGCTGTAAATCTTGCTTCGAGACTTGAGACTCTTACAAAAAACTACAATGTTAATTTGTTAATCGGCGAAAATACTTTTAACAGTCTGAATGATGCTAAAATGTTTTCAATACGTTTTATCGACAGGGTTGTTGTAAAAGGAAAAACTCAGCCACAATCTGTTTATGAAGTTTACGACAGTGACTGTTACAAGTTAAAAAGGTTGAAAACGGAAACCAAAACTATATTTGAAGAAGCCCTGGCACACTATCATTATAAAGAAATAGACACTGCAAAAATATTATTAAAAAAGTGTATAGGAATAAATCCCGATGATAAACCTGCTCAGGTATATCTGGACAGATGCAATCAGTTTCTTGAAAAAGGATATCATGAGGGTGCCGAAGAATTAAATCATCAGGTTGTATGGAGCAAAGAATTTGAAGTTGGTGATCCTGAAATCGACAGACAACATTATAACCTTATTAATAATTCTGTTAAACTTTTGAATTCAATTGACAGAAATGCTGTAAAAGATGATATCTACGAACTGATCAGGTTTATTGAAAATTACACAAATTACCACTTTTCTGCTGAAGAAAAATATCTGGCTGAACACAATTACCCTTTTATTGAAAGACAGAAAAGACAACACAAAAATTTCCGGCGATCTTTTAAACTGCTTAAAGAAGAAATTGACTCCGGCAGTATGACCAAAATCTATATTATGTTCCGAACTCAGATTTTACTTATTGACTGGATTGTTAACCATGTACTTAAAGAAGATCAGCATTTTGGTAAATTTATTAAAGCAAAATCTTAGAACAAGCAATAAAAATATTTACGCATGTATTCCGGGATGGGAATTATATTTTCAATTTCGTCAGCTCTGATGGAAATAAATCCGGAATGATTTTCAGATTAATTTTCATGGGTCTTTTCCGGGAAGCCGGCAAAGTAGTGATTGTGGAATAAATCCACAACCACCTGTCAACTTCCGGCAATTAATATTATAAGCCTTTAAAACCCGAACCCCACTCTTAAACCAGGATACATTTTTGTCATATCTCCGGAAATATAAAGCTGGGGCGAAACGGACATATACTTTCCAACTTCCCAATTAATACCAAGTTTAAAGGTATTCTTTTCAAAAAAATCACCATGTCTTTTAATAAGATAGCCGGCTTCTATTCCAATCCAGTTCGGAGTTTTAATATTGTTGGATAAATTATGACGGTAACCAATATTCAGAAAATTATTTGAATAGATTTTTTGATTTTCATCAAAATTAAAAAACACATTATCTGACACATAATACCCGTTTTTTAATATCCCCTTTTTGCTGAATTCCAAAGCAAGTTCGGCAGAAATATCTGTCAACAGTTGATTTTTTATAATGCTCGCCCCTGTTCCACCTTTTAACACCATGCAATCCATCGGCCTGTCAGGATAACGTATTTGATTATTTTCAATCAGATCCTGGCCTTTAAAAGCAAAATTATTTATGGTAACATATCTTTTTCTGGATGTAGCAAGTGTATCCAGAGAAATTTTAATTTGCTCTATTAAACTCTCCGATAATAAATCTTCAGTATTATTATAGCGAATTTGCAAGTTATATGTTCCGGCAATTACCTCGCAAAGGTTTCTGAAATCACTCTTTATTTGTTTACCATTTTCAAGAATAATTATCTCAACCGGCTCTGATTGCTTTATCGACAATGATTTATCGGGTATATACCTGACTAAACAAGAGGAATACCGGCTCATATCATTATTCTCTGAAATTATCGACTGCATGCTTCTGAGATCTTTTTCAAGCTCAGCAGCAGGATTTCCGGAATTATAAATCACAAGCGAGACTTCCATCCTGTTATCTATACGGATATTTATTGAATCCATAAAGGGATTCTGTGCATAACCAACTGTTGTACAACCAATTACAATCAGCGATATTATAAGTATTTGCTTTAAATTTTTCATTTTTTTAAATTTAATTGTTAATCATCTGAATTTATTATAATGTGGCGCCTTACATTAACTTTTAAAATTTTGCAGATAAAGCCAGTGTTCCGCTATTAACCTGATTTGTATTTCCTCCCAATAAAAATCTGAACTTTCTGTCTTTTTTGCCTTTACCTGAATTACTGTTGCTTATAAGTATTTCTCTTCC
Organism: Bacteroidales bacterium; assembly: GCA_003249955.1. Taxonomy (GTDB): domain Bacteria; phylum Bacteroidota; class Bacteroidia; order Bacteroidales; family ML635J-15; genus Bact-19. The sequence continues at coordinate 26,274 of QKHS01000068.1, forward strand.
GTTTACAGGGTCCTCTTTTCGAATTTCAGGAACAGTTTTTATATCCGGTTCTCTTATGACTACAGGATCATTTTCAATTTCATTATTTTTATAAATAATCTGCGGAATATACACCGTGTCTGTTACATGGCTTATTATTTCAACCGGCTGGCTGACTATCTCTTTTTTTATAATGAAAACGGTATCGGGAACAACAATGTCTGTTTTTTCTGTAGTGGTTCTGCAAATTTGTTTGTTTATATCTGTCACCTTGAAATTACAACTTAATCCTGACCTGTAACTTATATTCTTTTCTGAATTCAACAGCATCAATCCTAAAACTGCAGATATAATCAAAAGTACTACACAAGCCGCAGACAGTGAATAAACCAAAAACAATCCCTGACGTTTTTTTTCAGGTGTCTGGATTTGCTTCCATATTCTGTCTTTTGCTTCATTTGCATAATCGTTATAAAAACCGGCTGATTCATCAACTGCTTTTTTTATGGCTGAATCAATATTGTTAGTTTCCATAATTATTGTTTTTATTTAATTTTTCAATTATGTTAATTCTTGCTTTTCTTAGTTGGGATTTTGAGGTATTTTCGGTTATATTTAAAAGTTCTGCAATCTCCCTGTGCGAGTAGCCCTCAATTGCAAACAGATTAAAAACCAGGCGGTATCCTGCAGGCATATTTTCGATTATAGAATAAACCTGCTCGGTATCAATTATTTCCAATTGTCCGTCATCGGAATAATTTTTATCTGATCCTGTAATGTCATCATCAAAAGTTAACTTTGTTTTCTTTTTGCAAAATCTTATCGACTCGTTTATTACAATTGTCTTTATCCATTTATTAAGACTATTGTCTCCGCGGTATTCAAATTTTTCGATACTGTCAAAAACCTTTAAAAACGAAATAATCAAAACATCTTCCGTGTCATGATGATTGGACAAAATTCTCATTGCCAGATTATACATAGGATTATAGAAAGTATTAAACAAAGCCCCCTGCGCAATCTGACTTCCCTTCTGACAATGTTTTATTAATTCCTGTATTTCCAATTTTAAAATATTATTCCGTACAACCCTAATAACACAAATTGTTTAGGGGAAGTTGCCTGAGGGGGAAAAAAATCAAAAAAAGGAAGATATGAATAAGAAAAGGAAGAATGGTTAATGTTCAATAAAGTTCGGAGTCCGGAGTCCGGAGTTGGAAGTTGGCTGACGCGTATTTTTTTCTGAACAGTATATTATTAACAATAGAAGGAAGAATGGTTAACACTCAATATTCTATTTCCAATTTCCAATGTTTAATATTTAACATCCGGGAGTTGGGAATAATTTGTGTATTACATCATAAATAATTAAAGTACTTAAATATTGACATCTCGTTTTATTTTTTGCATATTTGTAATCGGAAAATGATTTTTGATCATGGAAAGGGCAAAATTACTGTTAAAAAAGATATTAATATGGAGAATACGTCATGTAAGTGATCGTGTTTTTCTTATTATTCTTGCCCTGATAATAGGTGTTATTGCCGGGTTTGTTGCCGTGGTAATGAAAAATTCTGTTTTTTTAATTCAGGATATACTCAAAGGCTGGTTCAGCATAGAGAAGGGAAATATATTATTTATTTTTTACCCTATTATCGGGATAAGCCTCGCCGTTATCTTCTCCCGGTTTTTAATCAAGCGTAAGGTAGGCCATGGCATTCCGACTGTTTTGCATGCTATAAGTAAAACCAAAGGTCAGATCCCGGGACACAACATGTTTTCATCAATAATCACAGCAGCACTAACAGTAGGATTCGGAGGATCTGTAGGACTTGAAGGACCTGTGGTAGCCACAGGTGCTGCTTATGGAAGCAGGATGGGAATGTTGTTTCATCTAAACCACAAACAAATTATTTTACTGCTTGGCTGTGCATGTACCGGAGCAATGTCTGCCATATTTAAGGCTCCTGTCGCAGCCGTAATTTTTGCTTTGGAAGTTATTATGCTCGATTTGACTCTTTCTTCATTAATTCCGCTGTTACTGGCCTCGGCCACTGCACTTATAACATCATACCTGTTTATGGGACAAAATGTGTTGTACCCTGTTGATTTAAAAGATGCTTTCGTGATTTCATACTTACCTTTTTATGCAATTCTTGGTGTTTTTACTGGTTTTCTGTCCGTATATTTTACAAAGATGTACATTTTTATAGGCAATATTTTCGACAGGTTCAAATCATGGACATCAAGATTAATCGTCGGCGGATTAATTCTGGGGCTTCTCATTTTTTTATTGCCTAGTTTATACGGCGAGGGATATGAAATAATAAATGCTGCATTAAGCGGAAGTGCCGGACAGGTGTTCGAAAATACGTTTTTTTATAATTACCAGGGAGAATTCGTAGCTATTATAATTGTTTTCGCGTTAATTCTCCTGTTAAAAGTAATCGCAACAAGTGTGACCTTTCACAGCGGTGGAGTCGGCGGAATTTTCGCACCGTGTTTATTTCTGGGAGCAAACACAGGCCTGATTTTCAGCCTTATAATAAAACGGCTCGGCTGGAATATTTCTTCGATAAATTTTGCACTTGTGGGAATGGCCGGAGCTATTGCCGGAATAATCCACGCTCCGCTTACAGCCGTTTTCCTTATTGCCGAAATAACCGGTGGCTATGACTTGTTTCTGCCTCTAATGATAGTTGCTGCCATATCTTATGCTACTGTAAAAATATTTACACCGAATTCGGTTTACACTTTCCAACTTGCAAAAAGAGGTGAATTGCTTACTCATAATGCCGACAAAAACATGTTGTCTTTGATAAAAATGGAATCTCTTATCGAAAAAAACTTTTTAACTATCAGAGAAGATGCAGACTTAAGTGCTTTGGTCAGAGTTATTGCTGACTCTACAAGAGATATATTTGTTGTGGTTGACGATGAAAACACTCTTAAAGGAATTATCTCTCTGAATGATATAAGGCACTTGATGTTTAAACGGCATTTGTACAGAAAAACCTTTGTTAAAGATTTAATGTATATGCCGGAAATAATACTCGATATCGGAATGTCTGTTGAAGAAATTGCCGAAATTTTCCATAAAACGGGACAGTATAATTTACCTGTTGTTCACAACGGGAAATATATAGGCTTTATTTCAAAGGCAAATGTGTTTGCAAAGTACAGAAGGCTTATCAAGTATTATTCGAATGACTGACCGGCATTTGCTGAACGTTACCGTACCTGATAAAAATTACCGGTAATGCAGGGTTTTTCCCTTCATAAGGTTTGCAGTAAGGCATGAATGTACCGGAATAATTTCGACCAGATCGCCAACTGAATAGTCTGCAATATTTCCATGTTCGATTTTAATCACTCCATGTTCCTGCGATAAGGAAATAATATCTTCGTCAACCTCATCAACAGTTTTTCCGATATGTTTTATTACCCTGCCAAAGCTTTGCGAATTGCCTGACTTCACAAATTCTTTGCTGAAATGTACTGCTCCGCCGTGAATTACTATTTCGTAACGCTCCCGGTTTATATCTACTACCGGGCACAATACTGTAGCTGCAACAGAGGAAACTTTACAGACTTTTTTCTCAAGTTGCATAAAATCGTAATAAACAAAGTTGCCGGGGCGAACTTCGTCAATTCCTTCAAAATCTGTCATTAAACTGCAACCCGGGGTGTCTCCAACCGAAATCTCAGGATTATACGCGGCATATTTTTCTTTAAGGCTTTTCATCTTCGAAATAGATTCTTCGGATGACCTGAGAATATCCTCTTTTGTTATTAAGTTGTAGGTAGATCCGTTATGTGTGAGAAAACCTCTAAAACTGAGATGTTTGGTTTCGTTAATCCGGTTAATACATTTTTCAATCTGATCGTAATTATCCCATGCAATTCCCGAGCGGTTATAACCTGTGTCAGTTTCTATCCATGCTCCGGCTTTTATAAGCGGCTTACCTGCAATAATATTTACCGACTCAGGATTCGAAAATGTAAGCCCCAGTTTAGTATTTTTCGATAATTTATTAAGGTTTCTGTGCTCCCGCAAATTTACCGGAAAAGCAACGGTAATATCTTTAAATCCCAGTAGCCTGAAATACAAAGCCATTTCGACAGAGGAAACCGTAATATGTGTTACCCCGAATTCCTTAAAGATGGCAGCAGTTTCTTTATTGTCATGAGTTTTAAAATGCGGACGAAACACGCATGTTGAAGGTAATTTATCCATCATGGTTTTGATATTTTCCCTTACAATTTCCGTGTTAATAACAAATGTCGGCGATTTTATTTTTGAATATTTAATCATAAAAAGAATTTTTGTAAAGATAAAAAAGGTTTAATAGCTGACACCTTGTAAAATATCAGATGAACCAGAGAAGAAAACTATTTTACAAATTTAATCGTCTTGATTTTATTTGAATGAAACAGAATTCTACACAAATAAATACCTTCCGGAAGATCTGAAATATCAATTATTTTTTCATTTTCACACTTCAATAGTTTACCGGATATATCAAAGATTTCAACATTATTGATCAGGACATTATCAGCCCATACTGAAAGAAATTCCTTGTCATTATACACTTTAAAATTATACTCATCAGGCTTTTCGTTTTCGATATTTACCATTATTTGCTCATCATCCAGCCCCATATAAAACATTCGTATTGTATCGTTGTCTTCGTTCAAATAATAAGTCAGATGGCTATAGAAATATTCTTCATTGGTTGCAGACACTTCGGATTGTGATTTTAGTGATATTTCAAAATCATTTGGTCTGAGAACATCCCAACCCTCCCAAAACGGATAACTCGCATAGTTGCTAAAATCCAGACAATTTTCAATAAACAAGGTGCTATCCCAGGTTGCAACTACAGGCCAGCTATTTGATTTTATATCTATTGTTAAAACCGGTAAAACAGAATAATCAAAGCCGCACGAATTTTTTATAATCTGCTTTTTTGTATGATACATGGTATGAGGTCCCGGATTTACACTATAATGCGAATTTGTAACCCGCACATCAAAGTCTTCATCCCAGGCTTGCGAAATTATATTAATTTCGCCAAATGTATCGTCAATAGAATCCGTAGCGTTTATATCATAGCCTAAAGCTAATGTATCCCTGTTCCCTGCGGCATCTTCAAAATACATCGAAAAAACAAATTCCTGAGCACTTCCCATTTTAAAGAGCATCAACAGTGTCAATAAAAAAAACATTCTTTTCATAATTAAATATTTAGCCAGATTTATGAATAGTTAATTAAAACATTATTATCACCGGGCAATAATTTACATCTGATTCTTTCTGTTTAAGGACTTCCATACATTGCAACTATTGCTGTTTTTATCGGGTTTAAGAACTCTATTAGTTTAAAAACTCAAAGTTAACTAAAAATTAAAAACCACAACTGCTCTTTAAATAACATTATTATTTACTAAAAATATTAATTTTCAACCAACTTTCAATGTCGCAAATTATCTTATTCCTGGCAATCTAAATCATCCCAAGTCTTTTACAAAACATAAGTGCCTGACTTGTATTATCCGATCTTGTTTTTCTGAGTATGTTTTGCCTGTGATTATTAACAGTATTAACGCTGATATTCAGTTTTCCGGCAATATTTATACTGTCGTAGCCGCGGCCAATCAGACTTAAAACTTCTTTTTCGCGTTTTGAGATTATCTCGCGGGAATTCTCCCTGTCTTCCATGTTAAATAAATACTGCTTCCCGGTTTTGAAATTTATCAAACGGCGCTGAGGCTTCTCATTTTTACGATAATCGGGAAGTAAATGCGATATTACCAACGAAAGCCATGTCCGGCCGTTTTTATCAAGTTCAAAAGCAACCGACTGGTGCATATGCCTTACATAAAAACCATCAACGGTTCTTGTTCTGAAATCATAAACCTGTTTATAATTCTTTTTCTCTTCCGAAGGAAGTTTTGAGAAAAACTCATAAACCATATTATCGGTTTCCAGAACAAATGCGAGATCATCGGGATGAATCCGTCCGTAATGCATTGCCGAATCGACATTTTGTCCTTTTGACCCGGCCAGTCCATAAATCTTCTTTTGTTCTTCGCTCTGCAACAAATAATTGCTTTTATGCAAATCGTAAACTGCATATACTGCACTCTCAATCTCTGCCAAACGACTTATAGTTTCAATCTTTGGAATTATCCGTTTATAATCATCATCTGTAACTTCACACTTATGTTCTTGTTGGTCGCTCTCTCTTCTGGCATATAATTTATTTATATCTCTTTTCATAAAAATGATGATAATTAACTATTTGACTTATCGGCCTTTAAGCATATTTTTGAAAAATAAAGTTACGAAAAAACCTTGGACATGAATAAAATAAAGTTATTTTTCAATAAAAAACCGGTCATTTACCTGTCGCTGTTATCGGGACTGATTTCAGGTTTATTAATCGGGCCGGTTAATCCAATAGGGATATTTGCCTGGACTACACCATTGTTTTTGATTATCTATACCCGGAAAGCAAAATTTAAGCATTTTCTTCTGTTTTTCATATTAATGGCTGTTGTCGGATATATTACACAAAAGACACACAATCTTTTTAATAATCCGGTTTTAGGAATAATCAACGGTATTATTTACTCTCTGATATTCACCGTAACATACGTTGCTGACCGCTTGTTTTACAGATCAGGGAAAAACTTCTTATCTACCTTAATATTTCCTTCGGTTTATATTGTTATTGAAACAATAATTTCAGGTTTTATCGGTAACGCCGGGATTCTTGCACAAACTCAATTCTCATTTAAAATCCTAGCACAATTAAGTACAATTACCGGCTTATCCGGCATCTCATTTATAATATGCTGGTTTGCCTCTGTTATCCATTGGCTGATAGAAAATGAATTCCGGTCTCAATACCTGAAGAAAGCTCTGATATTCTACGGCGGGATTTTTACACTGATTTTAATTTACGGAATTATCCGTACAAACTTAACATCTGACACAACGCAAACTGTAAAAGTAGCAACTGTTAGCGGAGAAACCGATCTTCACGGCCTGATATTAAGAGAAAAAGACATGTTTCTGGAATTAAGTAAAGATCCTGAAATGGAGATTCCCGACAAGTTTTATTCAAGCAAAGAAGATATTTTAAGATTAACGGAAAATACTATAAAGGCTGCAAAGTCAGGTGCCAAAATTATTGTATGGAGTGAGTCCGCCCTGATTCTAAACCAGAAACAAGTTAAAGATCTGATAAATCAAATAAAGGAAATCTCAAAAAGCTATGAAGTTTATATTTTAACCGCCTTTTTTGAGGAAAACAATACAACAGATCCAAAACCCATAAATAATAAATGCGTTTTGATAACCAAAGACGGGAATATTGCATGGGAATACAAAAAGTCTCATCCTACTCCTGCAGAAATACCTGTTGTAAATCCGGGAAACTCAGACATTCCATATTTTGACTCAGAATACGGAAGATTAGGCTGCTTAATATGCTACGATCTTGATTTTACAGCTTTAACAAACCAGGCAAATAAAAAAGATATTGATATATTACTGGTTCCTGCTTACGATTGGGAAAGTTTTGCCGAAACACATTCAAAGTCTGCAAACTTCGAATCCCTGCAAAACGGAATTGCAATAATAAGGGCAAACGGGAATGGGATAAATCTTATTACAGATAAAAACGGCAATATAATAGCCGGACTAAATACCTTTACCGTCAAAGAAAAAATATTATATGCCGATCTGCCAATTCAATCAAAAACAACCATATACAGCAAAACAGGAAATTTATTTTTAATTGTCTGTGCTATGTTTTTGATATTTGTTATTCTTTCTGGAATTATTAACAGAAGAAGCAATAAAAATTTTCATTAACTATTGTAAAGTAGCCTCAGACAAACATGTGTTTGAAACATTGGCATTTCAAAGCAACTTTATATCAGATATCTAAACCGTTTATTAAATGTTATATCATTTAAATTATGCACTTTCTGTTATATGTTTTTTATTGCGTTTGGCTACTGGCTTTATTCTCATTTTTGTCTAAAATATCAATAATGAATTGATTATAATTATCTTTCATCGGTAACTCATAATCTATTTTTAGCTGTCGCCGTTTCACATTCACTTGCACCATGGTTTTGGGATTAAATCCTTCTTTCTCAATCTCTGTCCAACAACTGCAATCTCATTTTCTCCCGGAGCTAAATACAATACACCGGCCTTAAATCCTTGATTGTCTTTCAAAAATTCTAATGCTGCTTGAATTCTTTTTAAATCAGTCATTTGTTAAAGATTTAAATCCAAACTTATGAAGTAATCTTTGAATCAGGTTTGGCGAAGGTTTATAATTCTTGTCAACGACTTTAACAGTCTCAAAAGCACCAAATCGTTTACGTTGAAACTTTTTATTCATAGTCAACTCGAATGATTCCAAATCAAACTCAAAATCCACATTGAAATCGTATTGATTTTCTGCTGTCGCCAAATCACCTATTGCTTTTTTATTCTGTTGAGTTTTAAAATAAATCCCGTCTGCCATAAAGTCGGAAATTACTTCTTTAATCAGTGTCTCCGAGTCAAATACATAAACGCTATAAAATGTCCCGGCGATGAAATAATCAGGATTCTCAGACAGTATTGCACTCTCAATCAAAGGATATTCCTCTGTTTTTAATATCAGTTCTTTTGTCGTGATATTAATTAAGTACCCAACTCCGCTCGAAATAACAAGCCCTGATTTATTGTATTTATCAATCAAAACTTTATTTAATCCAAATCGTGAATCATTCGGAAAACATCCGTACCATTTCTCAAAATCATTATTCTCGAATTCTATCCACAATTGGCTTGTAAAATGTTCTCCAAAATGAATTTCCGTAAATTCTCCTGAAATCGGCGTTGTATTTAATATTTTTCCACTCATTTAATTTCTTGCAGGGTGTCTTTAAGACTTGCAGCCAACGGTTGTCGGTATGGTGTCGTGCGGGACTGCAAAGCTTTTACCTATCCGGGTACACCAATTTTTTTTACGAGCCACCAACGCTCGCAAACCGCTGAAAACCCGAATGCACTATACCATGTTTTGGCACCGGTAATTATTTAAGTTTATATCCAATTGTCAGGTTTATTGTAAAAGTATTTACGGTCACCTCTCCACCATTTCCAGTATTTTCAATTGTCCAATCCGCTACCTTTGTGAAATCTAAATAGTAATCCGCACGTAATCCAAATTGAAGATTTGAAATGTCGTATTTTAATCCTCCACCAAGTATTAATCCAATCGATGTACTTTTTAATTCATCCATCTCTTCAAGGATATCAAAATGTTTGCTACTACTCACTAAATAATCAAATCGAGGTCCAAAACTTATAAATGGCGTTACAGTTTCTTTAATCCGGTATTTCAAATCAATCATGGTGTTAATTGACAAATAATCCAAAGTCGGTTTTTCAGTAATTGTCTGACCAGTCAATTCTCCATATTGGTCAGCGAGCACAATCTCCTCTTTGCCTCCTTTTCTAATCATCCCGATGTTTGATGATAAATTATAATATTGTTTATCAAGGTAATCAAATCCCACAAAAATTGAATATCCAATCAATGTTTCATTATAAAAGGGGTCAACACTCATCCCTTTCAACTGCCAATCAAGTTTGGAAATTGATGTTCCTCCCTGAATTTTAAGCGTTTGTCCATTTGTCAAAATTGCTATTGCCAATCCGATTACTAATAATCCTGTCTTTTTCATAATTTATCGTTTATTTAATGTAGGTTGTGTCTCTGTCATTATTGGTGCCAACGTTTGGCGGTATGAAACGTAGCGGATTGCGTGGCGGCGAACCTTATCCCCAGTTACTGACCTTGCCAGCGGGAACTGAGCTTGCAAATTGCACTAAAACCGCTATGTTTTATGACCGCTTGTTAGCAGTAGTTTTTTATTTGTTTCATTTAATAATCCCGTGTTTTCTAAATAGTTTGTCAAAAAAGTCGATTATTATTTTTTCGTTATATTCGGTTAATTCATAACCACCAAATCGATAAACGTCATATCCTAATAATTTTAAATCTCTATCTAAAGATACCATTTCTGCATATTTTTTTGGCGAAGAAATGTTGTCGTCAGAATAATGTTGCTTTCCATCTACTTCGATAACAATTCTCGTTGAATTTGATAATAAAAGTAGAAAGTCCATTCTTTGTCTTAATAGATATTGAATACCATATTTATTAATTGAATATGGGTCGTAATGTAGATAAACCTGTGGTACTAATGCTGGTAATTTTCTCTTTAATTCTTTTGAATATATTTTATAATAAGTTTTAAATAAGATCTGTTCTGGTATAGAATCCAACGAGTTTAGAAGTCTATCATTTAATTCTTTAGCAGTATCCTTATTTCGCTCTTTTTTATTCAATTCTGCCCACCATTCAACTAAATCTACCCACAATAGTCCTGTGTTTTTTATTGGTTTATTATAAATGAGACAATACTCAGAATTTTTGACAATTTTTATTCTGTTACTTAAGGCATCATCCAACACTATTTCTGGTTTATATCCATTTGCAGCAAAAATTAAATTCTTAACAGAATCTTGTATTCCAGTGTCTTGATGTACTCTAAAAACTTGTTTTCCTGAAATCTCGGAGACAGGAAGTAATTGAAGATTGTCCTTTTTTAAATGTTCATTAATTATTGACATGTACTGTTTACTATCTTCATCTGTTCTTACATAAGGATGAACTATTTGTTCAAGAAATAGGAAGAATTTCACATCAAGACTTTCATGTAAATTGCTATTTTTCAACAACTCATTCAAATCGACTTGTTTTTCTGTTTCATGTAATTTGTTTCCGAAAATGTAATCCAAAGAGAAACTTTCTGTTGATTTTATATGTTGGAGTTCACATTTCTCAAGAAATTCGTCTATAGATAATTTTCCGTTAATATTTCCAATTTTATATAAGTCGGAAAGTAAATCTTTTCGTGTAAGCTCAGATAATTTATAATACTTTCCGTCAAAGAAGTGATTTAAAGCTTTCCCTACAATGTCAACTCGATAATCTTCAATAATTTGATTAGCTAGCTTGATAATAAAATCGACATCCTTTTCTAATAGAATACTTTCTATATATTTATATTTACTACCTGGTGAAGAATAATCTTCCCCATCTCCAAGATTGTATTTTTTGCAAACTGCGGGTATTTTATAAGCCTTTTCACTTGATAAAACAGTTGCTATACTTTCGATTATATTTTCAGCCTTTTTGCTCAATTTATTTTTTTTAAAATTACTGCTAACGATTGTATAACCACCACAATGATGGTTATTTCTCAATTAGTTATACCTTTGATATTCATCACAATTTCAATTCTCAACGGTTTTTCATTAAACCTTTTACTATTTTTTTACTAATTACTTTTTTGAAATCATCATTAATATTTTGTAAATATATGTAAAACAATTTAATCATACATATATAAAAGTTTTTTTTGTGGCTGTTATATAATTTTAAAAATCCAAACTGTCCGGCGAGCAGCATAAGTTATGGCTCTTATATAGAAAACCGGATAATCACAGTAAAATAACAGTAATAAATTGATATTGGGAAAGCTTTTCCGAAGCACATTCAAAGGCTGCAAATTTCGGATCACTGCAAAACGGGATTGGTATAAATCTTATTACTGATAAAAACAGCAAAATAATATCCAAACTAAATACCTTTACCGTCAAAGAAAAAATACTATATGCCGATCTGCAAATTCAATCAAAAACAACCATATACAGCAAGGCAGGGAATTTATTTTTAATTGTCTGTGCTATATTTTTGATATTTGTTATTCTTTCGGGAATTATAAAATTAAAAAAAGGATAAGGTTTTTAATTGATGTAGTCAAAATTCTTCTACTGTTTATAATGCGTAAGATCATCTGTCTCCATATACCAGGAATACAGATAAACTTTACCATAATGACACGTACAATATCTAAAACCGAATCACTTTTTCTATTGTGGCTTATTAATATGAAAATTATTTATCAGTCCGGTTTAAAAGAATACAGAAGATATTAGAAATACTTTTTTCACAGTTGTGCAACCAATTTGCAATAAGAATTAATTATGCAAAACCATTTTGATGGATTAAAAACATCTGCTATGACTATGATTTAACACCTGAATTGATTTGCTTTTATCAGATCTGTAAATAATTTGCAGATAGCTTGATATAATGAAATCTAATTACTATCTTTGTAAAACATTATTTTAATAAATCATTGTTATGCTCAAACAAACAATTACAATTATTACATTATTTATACTTTTAAGTAATTTTCTTTTCTGCCAAACAGAATCATGGACAATTTACAATACATCTAATTCAGACATTCCTGATAATTGGGTCTGGGGATTGGACATTGACAATGATCAAAATGTCTGGATAGGAACTGTAGATCATGGATTAGCAAAGTTTGACGGTACAAGTTGGACAATATACAATACATCGAATTCTGATTTGCCGAGTAATACATGTTTTGTAACTGCATTTGAATCTAATGGAAATGTTTGGGAGGGTTCAATGGCCGGAGTATCTATGTTTGATGGCAGTGAATGGACATCACAATTAACCGGGGGTGACATGTGGGATATTGAGATTGATTCAGACAATAATAAATGGGTAACAACTATGAGTTACGGATTGGCATTTTATAATAACAGCACCTGGACTTATTACACATCTGCTCAGATGGGGACTAATTGTGCATTTGCAATTGCAATTGACAATTCAGGAGTAAAATGGATTGGAACAGATAATGGTCTTGTTAAGTACGACGGCACAAACTGGACAATTTATAATACAGGAAACTCTCCTATTCCTAACGACAATGTTATTTCACTTGAAATTGACATAAATGATAATATTTGGATTGGAACAGGAGGTTCGGGTAATACAGGAGGACTGGCAAAATTTGACAGAGAAAACTGGACAGTTTATACAGACGATAATTCCGGTTTACCAAGTAATTATATTACAGACTTAATGCCTGATAGTGAAGGGAATATATGGATTTCTACAGGAGGATCTCAACCAGGAGGCCTTGTAAAATTTGATGGAGATTCAAACTGGAAGATATACAACTCCTCAAACTCAGATATACCTGCCAGTGATAACAGAGTACAATCTGTTGCAATGGATTCAGCAGGTTGTGTTTGGGTTGCAACTAGTGATGGGATTGGTGTTTTATGTTTTGAAACTAACGATATTAAAACTAAACATAACGACCAGATATTTCCGGTACAAATCTATCCAAATCCAAACAAAGGAGTCTTTACAATTGAGTTTTCAGATATTTCTTCAGAAAACCATACTATTGAATTATTGAGAATGCCGGGACAATTGATTGATTCAAGAAAGGTGTCCGGAGGCACAACAACAGAACAGTTTGATGTGTCTGAATCTGATAAAGGCATTTATTACGTACGGATAATCACAGGCGATGCTGTAAAAGTTGAAAAAATCATTGTCCAATAATTTTCATCATAATTAAAATTGAGACTAATTCTCAAAAGTTAATACAATACTTATTTTAGAAAAGCATTTACAATAAGGCACTTATAAACATCCCCAATTGATGGTCTTCAATCATCATGGCTCCAAAACCGTACCTGTCAAAATTAATTGCACAGCCTGCCGAATATGATTTATAGCTTACGCCTAAACGTCCATAGATATAACTTCTGTCATGTTCGCCAATTTTAGTATTTTGACTGTACATTCCCTGAACGCGTGTGTATAATGACCAATTGCCTCTGATCTGCGGACGGTATTCTGCCATTGCAATTGTCTCAAAATTTCTGGGTCCGGTAAGATGAAAACCTGAATTTACCAATGCCATAAAGCTTCTGCTATGATAAGCATACTGCAGTCCGGCATAAGGCCGGAAGCCCCAGTGTGAACTGTATAGTGCTCCTGATAAAACACTAAAACCTTTGTAAATATCATACTTTAGCAAAGCCAGATTTAAAGACTCCTGCAAATATGCATCATTGTCATAATTGGCCCGCAGATATGACAATCCGAATATTCCTAATTTATTAGTTCCCGAAAATTTTTTGTCAACTACCATTTGATAAGTCCACCCATTTGTTCCTGCAAAAAGTTCTATTGGAATTGGGGCCGGTCTATGTTCTTTTATATTTTCTTCCTGTGAAAAAGCATCAATAGTCAATATTGCAAAAAAAGCTACTGACAACAGTATAAAAACATCTCTTCTCATAAGTCTTTTGTTTGTTTTATGATATTTGTTTACCCCGGATTATTTAATAGCAGGCATTCGCCTCGTGGTAAACACAAGGCAAATGCCTGCTTAAAAATCCGACAATTCTTTCAGAAAGTCTGTGCAAATTCGTTCGCTCTTTTAACAGCATAGTCTAACAGCGCCTGTGTATCTTCTGTTATAATATCAAGACGATCTGTTGCGAGAGTTGAATAATCTGTTATCCCCATGAATCTGAAAATATTGCATAAATATTTATCTGCCATTTCAAGATCCTCCATCGGTTCAAAAGAATAATCACCACCACGGGTAATAATATTTATGGCTTTTTTGTTGTGACACATACCTACCGGCCCTTTTTCGGTATAGCTGAATGTTACACCACCCACGGCAACACAGTCTATATAAGCTTTTAATATTGCAGGGATTCCAAGGTTCCAGATTGGTTCGGCAATAACATATTTATCTGCCTCAAGAAACTGGTATGTATATTTTAAAACCGGATGGTTCTTATCCTGACGCATAACAGCTTCGTGCAATTCTCCTAATTTACCTTTAGGCAAAAACGGAATTCCTACGTCATACAGATCCAGTTCAATAATCTCGTCATTCGGATTATTCTCTTTGTAAGTTTTAATAAAACTGTCTGATATCTGGAAAGTCCTTGACCCGCCATCAGCTTTCGCATTCGCTTTGATGTATAATACCTTGCTCATTTTTAAATAATTTTATAGGTTAAACTAAATTTTATCTTCATTCATAATTTATCTCTTCAATTTGTTTTAAACTTTTATTGAGAAGATTTCACTACAAATGTATTGCACCGAAAAGGCGATTCCTTTTACAAATGTTAAAAAGTGGAAGAAATGACGAAAGACCGTAAACTAAAGTATGAACACAAAAGACAATCGCTGTCTGAAAACAAATAATTTACATTTTAGCTCTGATTCTGCTTAATGATACCTGAGAGATCCCCAAAAAGGCCGCAGTATCACCTAAACTTATCCGCTGTTGCAGATGTCCGTATTCCTTTAAAAACTTATCATATCTTTCCGTAGCATCCAGATAAAGCAATCCTTTGAGGTTTGATATTGCTGTATAAGCAACAACTGAAATCAATTTACGGGAAAAACTTTCGAAACTGTGATATTTTGTACAAAGGTGTTCAAAATCTTCATAAGGCAAATAGTCAATTACAGAGTCTTCCAAAGCCATAGTTGAATAACCGGCAGGCAGATTATTAAAAAAGCTGTCAGTTGCAAGAAAAAAGAGTTTTTCTTCGAAAAAACGAAAAATAAACTGATTCCCTTTATGATAATAATAGTGTTTGGCAAGCCCATCCCGTACAAAAAACAAATGTTTGCAGAGCTCTCCTTCCCTGTGGATTATATCACCTTTTTTGTATGTTTTTGTACGAATGCATTGAGAAAGCTCCAAAGATGCCTCATCTGACAATTGAGAAAGTTTATTTACGCAATTCAAAAATTCATTCATTTCAAAAATCTTTATGTAAATTAAACGGTTATCTGCACAAATTGTTTCCAAAGTCTTTTCCTGAATAAGTAAATGGTATTGGCGTTATTTCAGGATTCTGCCGGATATCAGTAAATTTTGTAACATAGAACAATCGGGTAATGATAAAAACCCGGAGAATAACAAAACTAAAAAAGATTAACCCCAACTCAAAATGAGCTGAGGTTAATCCGGCTATTGATGTAATAAAAAGTGAAAAATATTATTTCAGGTTTTCTTTAAAGAATGTCTCCAGTTTATCAAACGGGATAATATCAATTTTATCATAAAGATCTGTATGAACCGCACCCGGAATAATCATAAGTTCTTTTGGTTCGTTGGCAGCCTTGTATGCATCTTCGCTAAAATAACGTGAGTGAGCATTTTCTCCTGCAATAATCAGAACCGGACGAGGAGAAATTTCACCGATGTAAGTAAGCAACGGCATATTCATAAATGATAAAGGATTTGTTACAGTCCATGAACCATTGGAATTTATTGAGCGCGGATGAAAACCACGCCCGGTTTTATAGTAATTATAATATCCCTGAACAAATTCGGGTTCGTTACCGTCTATTTTATCAGGTAATCCGTTGGCTGAATATGCCGGTTTTCCGTTTTCGGCATCTTTCCAGCGTTGTTCAGCCAGTTGATTGAGCATTTGTGAGCGTTGTTCCGGTGTCATGCTGTCGAAATATCCTTTTGCAGTAACTCTCGACATATCGTACATACTGGCAACAGCAATTGCTTTTACACGTTTGTCAATTGCAGCGGCATTTAAGCCCATTCCACCAAAACCGCAAATTCCCATTATTCCGATCTTTTCTCTGTCAACAAAATCCCGGGTTCCAAGATAGTCAATTGCTGCACTGAAATCTTCGGTATTAATATCGGGAGAGGCAACATTACGGGGTTCTCCACCACTCTCACCGGTAAAAGACGGATCGAAAGCAATAACTGCAAAACCACGCTGAGCAAGCTCATTAGCATATAATCCCGATGCCTGTTCTTTAACTGCGCCATAAGGGCCGCTTACTGCGATTCCGGCTAACAGATTATTGTCTCTGTCTTTCGGAAGGTATAAATCTCCTGTTAATGTTATCCCGTAACGGTTTGTAAATGTTACCTTTTCACGTGTGACTTTGTCACTGAGCTGGAATGTATAGTATTCTTCCTGTTCTTTTTGTTTCATAACTTCTTGTTTTTTATTTTGTTCATTATTATTTTTATTACTCGTATTTGTACAGGCCTGCGTTATAAACATGAACAATCCGGCCAGTATAATAATTGTTGCATTTGTCTTCTTCATATGATATCTGTTTAATTGATTACAATTTATTATATTCTTCATCACTTACAGGACCACGCCATTCGGTAGCAGCACTTTCAGCCGGAACAGTTAATGCGATATGTGCAAACCAACTGTCTTTTGCAGCGCCGTGCCAGTGATTAACTCCGGCAGGGATATTTACTGTGTCACCCGGATTAAGTTTTTGTGCAGGTTTCCCTTCTTCCTGATACCAGCCTGTTCCTGCGGTACAAAAAAGAATCTGCCCTCCTCCTTTATGAATATGCCAGTTGTTGCGACACCCGGGTTCGAATGTGATATTAAATGATGGAACTCCTTCCAAAGTTAAAACCGAGATATAACTCTGTCCTGTAAAATAATCTGCATAAGCATCATTTTTCTGACCTAATGCAAAGGGTTGTTTAAATTCATTCATAATTTGTTCCTCCGTTTTTATTTATTATTTTTTTCGGGAATTACTTCGTTAATGCAACTTATTGCATTAAGAGCTCTTGGAAATCCCATATAAGGCAAACATTGAGTAATTGCAGTCAGCAAAGTATCTTTATCGTTCCCGGCATTAATATTTCCAGACACATGAGATTTAACCTGACTTTCGCATCCGCCCAAAGCACTTAAAATGCACAAAGTCAATAATTCGCGCGTTTTTATGTCTAAACTTCCTCTTGTATAAATATCTCCAAAACAAAATGCCGATAAATAATTCTGAATGTGTTTTTGATTTTCAGGTGAGTTTGCATGCATCTTACCGATAATATCCCCAAAGATGCTTTTTTGCACTTCCAACCCATTGTCAAAACGGGTTTCTTCAGTTACTGTCTTTTGGCTTTCAACCGGCAATGGGATATTTGCAATTTTAAAAACTTCGTTTACCGCATCAATAGCATTTAATGTTTTCGGAAAGCCTAAATAAGGTATGCATTGATAAACAGCTTCTTTTATTTCAATCGGAGAAACGCCGGTATTGAGAGCTGCAAACACATGTCCTTTAAGCTGATTTATTGTTTGATTGGTTGCTAATACAACTATTGTTATTAACTCCCTTAACTTATCTGATATATTTCCCTGATAAAAAACTTCGCCAAAAATAAAACGATTCAACATTTCCTGTACATCAGGATCTGTTTCAGCCATTGGCCCTGCATGATCGCCAAATAATTCTTTGAATTTTGCGTCACTTAAATTTATTCTATCCATAATTCTGTTTTTTTAATTGCCATAGTATGAATATCATACAATACAAATATAACAATCAGCTCTCCGGAAAGATTTACCCAAATAACGGATTGATCTACCCGAATAACTGAATCTTATTATTACTGAGGTATTGACAATGTTATTGTTACATTTCCATCACCCAATATTTCTTTTAATTCACCGGATGAAACATTATCAATTTTGCCAAGCCTGGTAAAATCCCATGTATTGGGTGCATAATAAATTACTAATGCACTTCCCTGATACAAAATAATATCACCTGCTTCAGTTGTAATTTGTTCATCGTTTCTTGGCAGAGTCATTCCTAACTGACCGACTTTTTCCATATTTGCATAATCACTCATATTAATTGTTATGGGTGCTTTTAATAATGATTCCAACAATGCATCTACTGATGAATTATCAACCAGTGTTGCAGTGAGAGTTCTATCTCCAATCTTTATATTCATAATATTTGTATTATTTGTTTTTATTGTATCTGTATTTTCTTCCTCGCCCGAACAGGATAATGTTATCATTAACATTAAAATATTTACTGTTATTAGTAGCTTTTTCATTTGCATCTTACTTTAAGTTGTTGCCTGAATGTCATTGTCTGCTTGTTTTTAATAAGCGACAAGAGGTACTTACTCCTTTTCAATTATCAAATTCTTATAAATTCAACATAACAATCAATTTATTTTGCCTGTTTTATTAAGTGCATTATGTAACCGGGATAATCCTTCTTTTAAAATTTCTTTATTGCAGGCAATATTAAGGCGGATAAATCCTTCGCCGGCTTTTCCATACATACTTCCTTCGTTTACCCAAAGTTTCTCTTCTTTCAGGATAAATGAAGTCAACTTCTCTGAAGGTATTCCCAAAGATGAAATATCAATCCAGATCAGATACGTTGCTTCCAAAGGCAGGACTGTGAATTGTGGTAAATTTTTCTCAAAAAAGTCTTTTACAATCTGATAATTAGTCCTTAAATATACTTTTAAACTTTCAAGCCATTTTTCAGATTCAGGATTTGAATAGGCTGCAATCAAACCTTCGATTGCAAAAGGATTGACATCACACACTTCATTAATATTTATCGCTTTATTTATCTTTTCTCTTAATTCAGGCTTATATGCAAATATATTGGCAACCTGCAATCCGGCAAGGTTAAATGTCTTGCCCGGAGCCGTACAGGTAATTGAATTTTCCAGATATTCTGATCCCAATGAAGCAAATGGGATATGAGTATATCCGGTAAAAGTTAAATCGCAATGAATCTCATCAGAAACAACTAAAACATTATTTCTGAAGCAGATTTCCCCTGTTTTTTCAAGCTCATATTTTGTCCAAACCCGGCCTGCAGGATTATGAGGATTACATAAAAGCATCAATTTAACCTGTGGGTCTGCAGCTTTCTTCTCCAGATCGTCAAAATTAATTGAGTATATTCCACCTGCATAAATCAGATCGTTTGAAACTGCTTCGCATTGATTGTTTCTTATCGACGAGAAAAAACAATTATATACGGGTTCCTGTATCAAAACTTTATCCCCGGGTTTTGTCAAAGCAAGAATTATTGCCGAAATTGCCGGCACAACTCCTGTTGTATATATGATCCAATCTTTCTGCACATAAAAATTGTGTCTGCGACCAAACCAGCTTATTACTGCATCATAATAAGAATCAGGGACTCTGGCATAACCGAACACTCCATGTTGCACTCTTTGCATTAGTGCATCAATTACCGGCGGAGCTGTTTTAAAATCCATATCTGCAACCCACATTGGCAAAATACCGGCATCGTTATCGGAATCCCACTTGTATGAATTAGTTCCCTTACGATAAATTATTTCATCAAAATTAAAATCCATAATAATTACACTTCAAGTTCTTTAGCAACAATAATTTTACAGGTTCCCGGTTTTTTACAGTTTTTATCAATAATTATCTCACCTATTTCCAGTGCAAAAATTTCTCCGTCCCGCGGATTTTTAATACTGGTAACAGGACTATTGATTTCAGCTTTCAGGCTACTGTACTCAAATGCCAAATCAGCATCCTCTTTCATAATACAGTTTTCCATTATCAGGTTTTGTGCATAGCAAAGAGGTTGTGTTCCGCTTATAACACAATTAACCAGATGCAGATTTTTTGAGTGCCAGCCTAAATATTCTCCGTCTAAAACAGAATCATAAACTGTAACATTCTCTGTATTCCAGAAAGCATCCTTGGTTTTTAAATGTGAGTTTCTGATCTCGACGTTCTTTGTGTACTGAAAGCTATAATTCCCCTGTAAGTTCAGATTATCAATCTCAATATTTTCACAATTCTTAAAAATATAATCCCCGTTTGCAACATCAACATTTTTAAGTTTAATATTTTTACTCCACCAGATGCATTCCTGAGCATCAGTCAGTTTTACGTTCTCAATAAGCAAACCGTCAATTTCACGAAACATTTTCGGAGCATCTACATGGCAGTCAAACATCTTTAAATCATTACAATACCAGATTGCTGCACGTGCACCGGGTTTAAACAATGAATTCTCAATTACGGAATGATTATTATGCCAGAACGGATATTTACCCATAAACTCACAATTAATTGCATGAATTCTTTCACTTTCCTTAAAAGCAGATTCTCCCTCATGAATTTTTACGTTCTTTAATAATAAATCACCGGATGCAAACAAAGGTCTTTCACCTTTAAATTCCTTATTTTCAATTGTTTTCATTATTTTATATTCAATTACAAATTGTGACACTGCAAAATTAGAGCGAATCCCAATAATAAGAATTACCCCAATTACAGTCATTACTACCACAATTACTGAAAGTTATGTTTCGTTTTTCATGGAAGTCTTATCAGAAGAAGGCTACGACTTACCAAAATTACCGGATTACTTACCCATATTACTTAAAATAACAATACCCGGGAACATTCTGTTATTAAGATAGTTAAATTTGTATCATATTATCATAAATAATTTTGACATGAGTAATATTTTAAAATCCGCCACAATAACCGAATACAGTAATATGATCGGACAGGAAGTTCTTCATCCATTAATTACCGTGATTGATTTTTCTAAAGTTGAACCATTCGAGTTCAAAAAAATGCAGACAGATTTATATATGATATTTCTGAAAGATGTTAAATGCGGTGACCTTATTTATGGAATTAATAATTATGATTACGAAGAAGGAACCCTGATATTTGTATCTCCGGGACAAGTCTTCGGAGCAGATAGTGACGGGGAGAAAAAACAAGCTACAGGACATGCCATTATCTTCCATCCTGATCTGATACGCGGAACATCACTTGGCAAAAGTATTGACACCTATACATTCTTTTCATACGAAGTTAATGAAGCGCTTCATTTATCCGCACGCGAAAGAACCATAATCGACGAATGTTTTACCAATATCAGGTATGAACTGGAACATGCTATTGACGTTCACAGTAAAACCCTGATTATATCTTATCTCGAATTATTCTTAAACTACGCCAGACGTTATTATGAACGTCAGTTTATTACACGCAGCCATGTTAATAAAGATATTCTGGTTCGTTTCGAGAAAATATTAAAAGATTATTATAATTCCGATAACCCGCTGGAACATGGATTACCAACCGTAAAGTACTGTGCCGACAAATTGTTTATTTCTCCCAATTACCTTGGCGATCTGTTAAAAAAAGAAACCGGCAAATCAGCTCAGGAACATATTCAGTTAAAACTTATTGACGTAGCCAAGGAAAAAATATTTGATTCACAAAAATCTATCAGTGAAATTGCCTACGAATTAGGTTTTAAATATCCCCAACACTTTACCCGAATGTTTAAAAATCAGGTTGGAATATCGCCTAGCGAATATAGAAATATTAACCAGTAATTACATTTAATTGTTTCCATGGGAAATAGTGACTCTTATTTGTCGTCTGTTATAACTGTTACTGTTTATAATAGGTCATGTCATCAATAACCATATACCAGGAATATACATAAACTTCGCCATACGAGCATTGACAGTATGAAAATACGGAATCATATTTTTCTGTTGGCGGTTCATTGATATGAAAACTATTTACCAGCCCGATTTTTAATACATCATCTTTAATCCTGACCTTACCTTCATAACTGACAGATTCAATATCCTGCCCTTCGGTATAATATTCACCTGTATTATCATTTCTTATAATCAGGATATGCTGATTGCATCCATTCCCGAGACATTCGGTTTTCCATACTCCGGCATAATCGGGATTTTCATTTAAAACCGGTTTTTTGCAGGCACTTGCAAAGATAATTACAAAAAATAAAATGAATAATGCTGCCTTTTTCATAAAGTGTTATTTTATATTTAATGCGTCTCTGTAATGAGCAGAGCAATTTCCTGGTTTCTTAACTATTCTGATTTTCAACTGTAAATATACAATTTTTTCTGCAAAGTTGTTATATTTTCGTTTGAAGTGAAAGTGAATTGTGCCTTTATTAATTCATGTTTAATGCTGCTCAGGTTTTGTTAGGATTTTTAAAGCATGTGCTTATTCTTAGTGTACTGAAAGCAGAATTGAACAAATCAAAATATCCGTTTTGATTTTAATTTCATTATAAAAAGTTGTTTTCTCCTGCCTGTCAGCAAGTTTTACTTATTCAACAATAAATTTATTCCTGAAAATTTCTTTTATTTCGTTTGATAAGACTATAACATAAGAACCGGAGGCATATTTATCAACATTTATTTTATCGCCATTGATTATCCCGCTGTCAATTAAATTCCCTTTTGTATCGAATACTTTATAGCCCGTATTTTCAGGAATATTTTCAAAATATAACGTTTCATCTGCAGGGTTTGGATAAAGCTTATAATTCTTATTTGAAATTGTATTAATTGCATTCCCATCTTCGAAAATTACTGTTGCCTGTAATAATTCGCAGGATGATTCTGCATTACGGCTCATTATTTCATATGTTCCTGCAGAAAAGTTGTTTCCAAGCTCCAAAGTACTGTTTGTGCCTTCAATTTCTCCTGAAACTATCTGGCCATTTGAGACGACATAATAAACTACACCTGTTTCACTTCCCGACAAACGGATCTGTCCGTAGCTATATACCGGAAGTATTCCGTCAGAAGGCATCTGATGTACCGTGTATTGCTGTGGAAGCGGCAAAACCAAAAGTTCCAGAACAAAGCTGCTGTCACAGGAAAAATTAGTAAAATAGTTTTCTTCAAAGCTACCTCCGGTTGAATACCAGTTGCCTTGCCAATAAATACTGTCTCCTTCACAAACAGTTTCCTGAGTAACAAATTCGTATGCCGGATTTACGGTAACCGTAATCTCAGTTTCATCACTTTCGCAGCCATTTAAATCAACTACTGTCACAGTATAGGTTGTTGTTTCCAAAGGACTTACGGTTATTGAATTACCAACATAATCGTTATTCCAGTTTACAACATAAGGGAAAACTCCTCCTGTAACACTTTCCAATCCAATTTCCTCAGACATGCCGGGACATATTGACTGATCACCTGTAGTTTGAATATTAAACGATTCGGGTTGAGTCAGAAAAAATGAAGCTAGGCCGGTGCATCCCCATGCATCTGTAACAATAACATTGTATGAACCGGCACCAAGACCAGTAATAAGTGATGAAGAAGCACCGTTATTCCAATCAAAGACAAGTGGTGCTACCCCGTCTGAACTCGCGGCCTGTAATACCCCATCAGCAGATCCATGACATAAAACAGGATTCAGTTCAACAATATTGGCATTTATCCCGCCTTGTATTCCAATATATGTTGATATTACTTCTTCACATCCATTATTATCCACAACAGTAACAGAATAATTTCCGGGATTAAGGTTTGCAATATTATTTCCTGTTTGGGTGTTAGACCATAAAAAAACATAACTTGGGGTTCCTCCTATTACAGACGCAAAAACCGATCCTCCTGAGCCGCCGCATTGTGCAGGGCTTGTATTAAGATAAACCTGCAGAGCATTGGGCTGAGTAATGGTAATTTCTGCTGTTGCTTCAGAATTTTGATAATCGGTTACTGTTACTGAATATGTCCCGGCTGGAAGATTTTCGACATGCATCGTGGTTTGAGAACCGGCAGAGGGACACCACAAATAGTTATATGGCGGAAAACCGCCTGTTGCAGTCGCTACAGCATAACCTTGAGCTTGTCCGTAACAAAGAACATCTTCTTTTTCAATCGCCACACTCAACTCCTGACAATAAGTTTTTGCCCCTGCAAAAAAAATCAGAATAGCAAATAACAGTTTTTTCATTTTCATTCAATAAAAACAATAATTAATATCTATTTTTAATGTATAGCAATCTTTATGACTTATGCCACCGCTAAGGTAAAGAATATTTTATGTTGCACAAACTTTTATGCAAACAACAAGTGTTTATTTTCAAAATTCCGTACTACCAAAATTACATACAAACGTTTTTGCGGGTGCGTTCATAAATTGTATTTATTTTTAAGATATTCACTATTAATTGTCTTATCTTTTTTAAAAATATCATATAGTATTACCGATCCGACAAGAACCCCGGATATTATTAATGCAAAAACCGAAACCTGTTTAACTTCATCAATTACAAAATAAAGCAGTATAACTGCAGAAATAATATTAAATACTCCAAAGTAATTATAAATTATATTGGTTTTCTTTTTCTTAAACTTCAAAAATATTAAGACAATCCCGGCACTAATTCCAATAATATCTGCAAATAAAAAGATCCAGACTAGAGCAAACGGGAGAATATAATATATACTGTAAATTACGCCGTGTAAAATAAAAGATCCCAAAATTGAAAATATTGTATTCCTATATCTTTTATCCGAAAAAAGTTTCATAACAATGTAATATTAAAACCGTCAAACAATACAACCAAATATACCCTGAAATTTTAAAACTCACAACATAAATTGCAGGATTTTTAGCATGTTCTCATAAAGGTTAAAAATAAGAAACAATCTCAATTTGAATAGCTATAATCTGTAAATTCAAGGATAAGAGTATCTTTTGTTACTTCATGTAATGAATAGCCGGCAATACCGTTACCACAACCACATGATCCCGTCTGAATATAATATTTATCCTTGTACTTATAGAAATAGATTTCTCTGAATGAACATGGCTTTGTTAAGTTAAATATTCTACCGTTTTCACATACAACATATTTGCATCCGGTCATTCCATACCCATAAGTATCCTGATATGTTAACAGTTTAATTTTAAAATCAGTAAAATCAATCTCTTCTAATCCTGGCAATTGATTCAATATAGCAGAATCTTTAATCTGAAAATCTGCTTCTGACTTTATTTTTAAATCTAACTGTTTACATTGCATGATATTGTTGACTGGTTTTGATTCAAAAGCTTCAAATGTCTGCCCTGTTTCTCCGACAAATGCTATCAGTCTGTCATCCACCCCCGTTTTTACATCCAACATAGTTATCGTTCTGCTTTCATACGCCCCCGGAAGAGACAAATCGTAACCGACTGTCCTGGTATTAATAACCTTATTGTTTTTAAAATCAAGAATTGTAACATCTTCGTTTAATCTATACTTCCCAAAAAGATAAGTACTATTCTCAGAACTGTAGAGCAATGAAGATCTTTGATTTAAAACTTGCGTCGCTTCTATAATACTGTCTTTGTTTATGCTTGCATAATAGTGCATAATATACAGGGAATCAGAATTTGAATAATCCTCATCTGTTTTTAAAACATCTGAGGTGTCCGTATTGCAATCTTCAGTAGCTTTGGATTCAATTGCATTGTTGCAGCTAATAAAAAAACACATTATAAAACTGAATATCATAAAAATCAAATAACCGGTTTTATTTTTTGTTCTTAATAAATATTTATTCTCCATATCTTTTATAATGTTTGTTAATTTAAAAATCTGCAAACTATTT
The DNA here is from genome assembly GCA_003249955.1 of Bacteroidales bacterium. Taxonomy (GTDB): domain Bacteria; phylum Bacteroidota; class Bacteroidia; order Bacteroidales; family ML635J-15; genus Bact-19. The sequence continues at coordinate 52,506 of QKHS01000068.1, forward strand.
TCACTTCCGTTTTTTATAATAATTGCCCTTATAAATTAAAGCTATTAAACATTTTCATGCAGTTAAATTACCATCGGCAGATACCTGATTGATTTTAAGCCTTCCGGTTTCTTCACCGGAAAGCACCACAACTAGCCAAGAGTATTGGTAATACTAATAAAATGAGTAGTTTTTTCATATTTTAATTTTTTGTAATTATTAAAATTTGTGTTTGCTCTTATGCCGTGATTAATTTTCTCTCAGCCAAATTAGCCAATAATTTGCCACATCATCCCAGTTATAAATGGAATAGTCTTTTTCTCCGTCTTTTGATACCGGAAAATAATTATGTTCTGTACCAATATATGCCTTAAATGTAAAATTATTAATACCTTTTCTTATAAAATCGACTCTCATAAAATCATTATATGGTGCTGCAGGATCTTTTGTACCATAACAAACCAGTACCGGAATTTTTAATTTTTCAAGATATTCTTTTGGCGGGATTGAAAAATCAAATGTCGTTTTTCCTGTATCTCCATAAGTGGCATCCATGCTTTCTTTATTATTTACAACCCATTCCCAATATGCAAACTCTTCTTCCCCCGAACCCGTAGTATCGGCATATTGTGCCTTTTGCCTGCCTTCTCCGACTACAGACATAATCCGTCCCATGGGGTTGCCTCCGGAATAAATAAGGTTCGTAATTTTAGAATATGACATACTCATCTTTGCGGCTATGGTACTACCTTCAGAATGTCCGGCAACCACCAGTTCTGAATTAGAAACCCATGATTGTTTTCGCAAATATTTAAGGACTTCAATATTTCTTTTAACGTAATAATCCAGAAGATTTCTATCCGAATATCCTTTCGGGGTTTTGCCAAGACTATCAACAAATGTGTAATTTCGCCCTAAAGTATGTGTGTCTGATATTAATGGGATATATGGTTTACTGATTATTGCCAGATGATAGTTTTCACATATACTATCTGTATTAAAAGGAAAAACGCCATAAAATCCTTGTTCGTCATATTTTATAAGCGGCTGCGGCAAACTTCCCTGACAAAAAAGAAATATGGGCTTTGCCTTCTCGTCTTCTCCATCTTTGGATTTTATCAGAATATCTACAGTATCGACTTTATAAACTGTCTGCAAATGCCTGAAGCCAAGATCTTCAGCTTTTTTATTTTGCCCGGACAAGTTAACTGTAATAAAAATCAGAATTATTTTAAATAGTATTTTCATAAAAACATCAAGCATAAATTACAATTTTATTTTTTATCCCTGCACATCTGATACAACAAACAAAAGTTATACTATAAATTTATCTGTAATCTTATTTTCCAAATATAATTTTTATATTTCAAAACCCAATCAGAAAACAAAAGCTATTCTGAACATAGATTCGTATCCTGCCATGATCAGCACTATCCAGAAGCCACGAAAAAAACCTATTCCGGTAAGTGTTAAGACTCCTGTCAATATCAGTGAGAGATTCCATATTGCCATAGCCATTCTAATTTGGACTGCATATTCTGCCGACTGAAACAATGCTGATATTAAAAAAAGAATAATATTGGCTATCATAGCAACTTCCACAATTATTCCGACTTTTTTATAATCTGCTTCGCATCCGCTCATTTTCAGAAATGTCGTTATAAAATATGTTCTGAAGACACATAATAAAACCTGACCAAACATAAATCCTGCTAAACGGATAGCTGATTGTAAAATAGTCCGGTTAATAAAATCGTAATAATATGAAAGCCAATAGAAAACAGTTGTAAGAGAAATAAAAACGACTCCGGTAAGAACTAAATCCTGCAAGCTGAACTCTTTATCAGATATATAGTCTTTAAAATATCTTTTGGGAGATATTATCAGGTAGCCGCTTTTATTCAAAATTTCTTTTACCACTCAGTTTTTTATTATTCATACATATCCGGAGTGACAGAAATCATAAACAGATAAATACCGGCTTTATCCCTGTAATAATAGTTAAGAGTTGTTTTATTTTCTCTGAAATTTTTCAGTTCCGGGTTTGTCTTTACTCCATTTATTATAACCGGCTCGATATAATCTTTCAATTTTTCAACATCTAAAGAATCTTTAAGCATGTTTACCAAAGTATAATTATATTGAAATACATTATCAGGCTTTGCTATAGCATTATCAAGTCTGGTTTCGCCATCTACCATTAAAGGACAAATTTTGTTTATCTCGTTTGCACTTTCCAACAGTACTTTGTCAAATGTTTGTTTTTTCCCGAATCCACCAAAAATTTCACCGCTAAACTGACCCAAGGCATAAAATATTGCAAAAGTCACTGCAAAGCCAATCCAATATTTTAATCCTTTGCGCTTTGCAAAGCCGGTTTTTAAAGTATGCTTATGAGTTTCCTCAGTAGTACATACCATTAGCTTAAAATCATCAAATGTCTTATCACTATTAAGCCTGCTCCAGTCAGCAAAATTATCATCTAACTTTTTATTGCATTTTGTACAAAATGTTAAATACTCTGTTTTAACCTCGTTGTTATGTCCGCAATTTTTACACTTAATATAATGCATATCCGGTTTTTTAAATTTTATAACTCAAAGTAATAAAAAAGTTTCGCCCATACATAAGCATATACTTAGCGGCTGTAATCTGATGCGATATCAGGTCAAATCTGTACGGTTCCTTTCCGGTAAGCATAATGTTCTGATTATTTAAAACATTAGATGCACGCAATAATAATTGAATATCATGTTTTTGGGAGAAAACTTTCCATGTCTTTCCGACAGCACAATCCATAGTAAATCCACCTGTAAGTTTTTCCTGTGATAATATTTCTTCCCAAACCGGATCAGGCATTATTACATCATGAGTACTTAATTCTGTTCTTATCTCAAACGAAAAATCCGAATAACAATTTCCGTAATAATTTCCTCTCACACTAAAAAGCCAGTTATTTGCAGTCTGAAAATCGACACCGGCTGTAAGAAATGTTTGAGGTATTCCCGGCACAAAATAATTTATAATATAAGCTGTTTCATTTTCAATTATTTTATCAGGAAAATATTCATAATAAATATCCAGGCCTGGCCGCGAATTGTAAAAATACAGTCCCTGAGATGCGGCAAACTTAAATGTAAAAAACCTGTTTATTTTATAATCTATTCCTAATTCCACCCCCTCATTTATTTGATCAAGGCTATCCGCAGCAACTATAAACCCTATGTTGTTACTTTCATCAATATAATGTTTAATAGTTGTCTGATTGTTAATGTCTGAATAAAACAAACTGACCCGTGAACTGAACGATTTTGTATTTATACTGTAGCTTAGCCTGCCTCCGTAAACAAATTTATTACAATAATCTATGTCTGCATCTGAGATTTCGGGAACAAGAAATATATCAGCAAAATCAGGAGATTGTGAAATTAAATACGAGTTAAACTGAACTATATGACTTTTATTTATCGAGTAGCTTGTCCCAAGATTAATGTTATAATTGATAAAATCCTTAACTTCGCTTTTTCCAAATGAGTTATCGGGGAAAGCCCAGTTTTTCATTAACCCTTCTCTTTGAATATTACGGAGAGCTATACTTCCCGACAAAAGTAATTTTAAGTTTTGCCCCTCGTATCCGGCACTTGAAAAAAACTGATATGTGTCGATGTTTGCAATATAATCATAACCAAAAACATCATCTTCATAAATAAGATTATTCGGATGATTCTTATCATTATAAGGTTCATCATCACTAAAATAATATCCTGTTGATAAAATATCAAGATGAAAATCAGAGCCAAGCAAGGATTTCATTGTTTTATAAGCATGTTTTTGATATCGCTGAATATAAATTCCGCTTCTGAATTTTAACCTGTCGCCTGTTTGCGTCGAAAGCACAGTTGTAAAATGAACATCCCTGATATCCTGATTGTGCTGAGACAGATAATAATTAGCCAGATTGCCGGCAACTGTATTTCCCGCAACCCCTTCTGCATCTTCAACCGTGTAAAGACTCATATTATTGTAACGGTATATATTATCCCAGTTTATCTGATAAAAATCAACATTATTTGTCCACTCCGCTGTAAAGAGACTATCCCAGAATTCACTTTCATGGTAAGACGGCATATTTCTATAATATGTAGGATATGGATTTACTGCATTGTTCCACTCAAGTTCAGTTATACTTTTTGTACCCTGAGAATATGAAGCAGAGGTTTTAAGTTCAGCTTTTTCAGATATTTTCCAATCATGACCAAGCACTGCAACAGGAATATGGCTTCTGAACTCCTTCGCATTTATCCGGGCATCTCCATAATAGCCCCAATCGGGATTATAATAATTTGTATTGCGTAGTTCATATGCTTCCAACTGTGCCGCATCGTTCTGCAGATAAGTTACAGGTGCTCCCGTTACGGTAAGTGACAATGACTGTTTTGTGTTAAACTGCTTTTTTGCGAATAAAAAATAAGTCCACTCATTAAATGCAGTACCCTCAACATAAGACTTTTGTGCCAGAGCTCCCGAACCGCCGAAAGAAAACATCCATCCGTTATTCATTAACCCGGTAGAGTGATTAACCTGAAATCCGTTTCTGTACATACTGTTTGCAGAAGTCCATGAAACAAAAGTGTTTGCATTTTCAAACATTGACTCGTCTGACTGATATGTTCCGGCTACACCACCAAAAGCAGAAACATTATTACTGAAACTCAGCCCTTTTCCTGACAAATTTATCTGGTTCAAAAGTGCAGACCATGCCGGGAAATAATTTTCAATCTCTTCATCTGAATTTAACTTTATGCCGTTGTATGTAAATCCATAATCCGAAACTTTATATCCTCCCGGGGTAAAATATGAATTGGAAGATGCCTGAGAAATGCCAGACAAGAAAGGATCATCCAGGCATGTGTTCAACACTTTAAAATGCGACAATGTGAAATTACGCGTACCATTCGGATAAATTTTTACCACAGGCAAACAACTCTCATTTGTTTTAAGGCTATCCGGTTTTTCACTATATTCGCCCGGCAATGCCGCTGTAGAATCCAGACTATTAAAAACAAAAATTAATTGAAACAATAAAATCAATCTTGAAATTTTACATATTTTCATATTCATCAGGTAAATAATAAAATAAAAAAGCAAATATAATATGTATCTTCAAAATCATGCAACAAAATCAATATAAAAACCCGAATGCACATTATACAATTAAGTTTTTCAATATTTTCTACAATTTCCTTTTTAACTGATTAACTGTTGAACGGTTCAACGGTTTAACAGTTAATCAAAGAATTATAAAACCGCGAATAAAAAATCCCATCCCATAAAAATACATCAATAATTTTTCTCATATTTGTACTGAAATAATTTATCGCAACAAAAAAAATGAGAAGGTCTGAAACCGTGAAATTAAGCGATCTTATAAAACAATCCATATCCGTCAACAAACTCGAAGACGGTATTGATAAAGTAAGGATTAAAACCATATGGAATGATGTAGCAGGTTATCACATTGCAAAAGCCACTACAGAACTGCATGTTTCAAACTCATCTCTTTTTGTAAGTCTCAATTCATCTATTCTGCGCAGCGAACTTATGTTAATAAGATCTGAACTTATAAAACGTATAAACAAAGAACTCGGCAGAAAATTTATCACTGAAATAATTGTGAGATAATGTATATTTTGGGTATTTCGGCATATTATCACGATTCGGCGGCCTGCCTTATCCACAATAACGAAATTATTGCCGCTGCTCACGAAGAGAGGTTTACCCGGGTAAAACAAGACGAAAACTTTCCTGAAAATGCTGTTAAATACTGCCTTAAAGAAGCCGGACTGGAGTTGTCGGACATAGAAGCCGTTGTTTATTACGAAAAACCGTTTTTAAAATTTGAGAGGTTGCTGGAATCATATTACCATTTTGCTCCCCGGGGTCTGATTTCGTTCGTAAAATCAATTCCGGTATGGGTAAAAGAGAAACTTTTCATAAAGGACGAACTTTATTCTCAGTTAAAAAAGTTGGGAAAATATGACAAGAAAAAACTAAAGCTCTACTTTTCGGAGCATCACCTCTCTCATGCAGCATCGGCATATTACCCGTCAGGTTTTGAGTCCGCGGCAATTCTCACTCTCGACGGGATGGGCGAATGGGCTTCCGCATCAATTGCAACTGGAACAGGAAACAAAATTCAAATAATTAAGGAATTACACTATCCTAACTCTCCCGGTTTACTTTATTCTGCATTTACTTATTTTCTGGGGTTTATGGTAAACAGCGGCGAATACAAACTTATGGGACTGGCTCCCTACGGGAATCATGGCTCGCTGCAGGTTGAAAACTATAAAAATTTAATACGCGAAAATCTTGTTGATATAAGGCCGGACGGCAGTATAAAACTGCATATGAAATATTTTGCCTTTGCAACAGGCTTAAAAATGATACGCACCAAAAAGTGGGAATCATTATTCGGAATAAAAAAGAGAAATTCATCCGATCCGGTATTGCAGTGTCACTCCGACCTTGCACTGGCAATTCAGCAGATAACCGAAGAAATTGTGCTGAATATGACACGTGAGGCAAAACGTCTTACCGAGAATAAAAATCTTTGTCTTGCCGGCGGTGTAGCTCTGAATTGCGTTGCTAACTCTGCCATTCTTAAAGAAAACATCTTTGACAGAATTTTCATACAGCCTGCTGCAGGAGATGCCGGCGGAGCACTGGGAGCAGCCCTGGCTTTCGCACACCTGCACAATAACATGCCTATATCTGAATGTAACACTGATAAAATGAAAGGAGCTTTTCTGGGTCCTGAATTCTCAGACCTGGATGTATTGAAAACCGCGAGAAAATATGGTGCGGAATTCGAATATATTGAAGATAACAACCGGCTTTTTGAATTCACGGCACGACAACTTACCGAAGGAAAAGTCACAGGCTGGTTCAGAGGCAGGATGGAATTCGGCCCCAGGGCATTGGGAAACCGCAGCATTCTTGCCGATGCACGCAACCCCGAAATGCAGAAAAAACTCAATCTTAAAATAAAATTCAGAGAAGGATTCAGGCCTTTTGCCCCATCCGTTTTGCACGAAGACACAAAAAAATATTTTAACATTGACGTAAGTTCTCCTTACATGCTTTTTACTGCAGATGTTGCAACCGGCATAAGAAAAAATTTGCCCGGAGATTACGAAAATCTGGATATGATGTCAAAACTGTATATTCAGCGCTCAACAGTTCCGGCAATCACACATTGCGATTTTTCGGCCAGACTTCAGACCGTGCACAAAGAAACCAATCCTGATTACCACGCCCTGATCTCAAAATTTAAAGAGCTTACAGGAACAGGGCTTATTGTAAACACAAGCTTTAACGTAAGAGGCGAACCTATTGTCTGCACTCCCGACGAAGCATTCAGATGTTTTATGCGTACCGGTATGGATGTTTTGGTTATGCAGAATTACGTATTTATAAAAGAGAAACAAAATATTAACCCTGAATTATTTAAAGAGAAATTTAAACCCGATTAACATGGAATTTATAAAAGATATATGGCAATTCCTGAAAGAGAGAAAGAAATTCTGGCTGATACCAATGATAATCATTTTGCTGCTGGTTGGCATTCTGGTTATTTTCGGAGGCTCCAGTAGTGTTGCACCTTTTGTTTACACACTGTTTTAAGCCATTAGTGACCGGAAATTATAAAACATGAAAAAAGACAAAACAAGAAATATAACAGATTGTCTGGTAATAGTATCGGGACTTGTAATTGCAGGATTAATTACAAAAGAACCCGTATATTTTTATATTGCCGCCGGTCTTGGTTTTGTAACCGCGCTTGTTTCTCCTTTTGCCTATTACATTTCATTTGTCTGGCAGGGAATCGGAAAAATAGCCGGATTTTTTGTCTCAAAAATAGTTTTAACCATAATATTTTACATTATTTTGTTTCCTTTTTCGCTATTACATAAACTTTTTGCAAAGAATAAGAGTATAAACGAAAATAAATCAGAAACTTACTGGATAAAAAAAGAGAAAACAGAAACAGATTTTACGAAACTTTGGTAATTTGTCTAAGCAAAGCAAAATAATCCGAATTGCCGCCGGAATTATCTTTAGTTGCTTGTTGATAGTTCATATCGTGCTGCTTATACTGGGCAGAAGCTGGTTTTTCACAACCATGCTTTTCTACCCGGCAATTGCTGTTATTATTATAAGCATCTACAGGCTTACAACCATAAAAAAGCCAAAAACTCCGGCATATTCAAAAACTTTAAAACATTTAAGATATTCTGTTTACTTAATTTTTACTTTTCTGCTTTTACTGGATCTGGGATTGCGTTTTTTTACAAAAAAATATAAATCATACAGCGAAATAAATTACGGATGGTTTTACATTTCTCCGTTTTCAGACGGGTTTTCGGTATTAAAGCACAAGTATTTCTATGGACAGGAAGATAATGAATTTAACACGCACCCTTCTAACACAGACTATCTTTTTGAAACTGCAGATTTTGAATTTGTTCACAGTTACAATGAATACGGATTACGGGAAAGAAAAAACATTAAAGAAATTTCTGCAAACCGTGATGTTATACTTACAATCGGAGATTCTTTTACCGAAGGCGTAGGTAACTCACAGGACTCTACATGGCAACGTATTTTGGAAAACAGGTTAAACGATTCGCTTAATACGGAATATCTGGTTATAAACGCCGGGATTTCCGGTTATGATCCCGCTGATGAATACGCTTTAATGCAAAAGCTGCTGCCCGGTTTACATCCTGAGTATGTTATAATCAGTATAGGCACAAACGACATACTGGATATACTGGAAAGAGAAAAAACCGATTATGATGGAAAAACCGGCATATTAAATCAGCCGGCAGGATACTATTTTTACTCATGGAGTTATATTTTCAGGGCAGTAAGCACAATTATATTTGACTATCCCGAAATTTTTATGAATAAGAAGGACTTCGACATTAAAACAAATTCTGCAGCAGCTAGCATTAACAATCTGATAAAAAAAATTTCAGACACCGGAGATAAAGAAGGTTTTAAAACTATTGTCATTTTTTTCCCCACATCGGAAGAGTTAAAAAATTATCGCTACAAGTATGAATCATTTTACAGGATAATTGAAAATACGGGAACAAACCACAGCATACTTAGTGTTGATATGCTCGGATTTTTTATCCAGAACAAAAACTCCTTTATTATTCCTCCTCAGATTCTTTACTGGCCCGAAGACGGACATATGACACCACTGGGATATCGCATATGGAGCGACATTTTGTTTTCAGATCTGATAATTAATGACTTTATTAAAAAAAATGGGCAATAATTAGAATTACCATTAACTCTGTATTGATTTTTACTGTATTTTTACCCGTTTATTTAAGAAACAACAAGACTATGCCGGTAAACAAATTTCAACACGAACTGAAACTGTTTGAAGAACGGGTACAACTAAGTAAAAAAATTGTAATAGTACCTCATTTCAATCCTGACGGCGATGCAATAGGCTCTGCTCTGGGTTTATACATTGTATTGAAAAAACTTGGTAAAAATGTTGAAATAATCAGCCCTACAATTTATCCTGACTTTCTTAAATGGTTACCTTACAACAACAAAATCAGAGTTCTCGGCAAAAAGACCGAGTCTGACCCTTCAATTTTTCAGGATGTTGATTTACTGATAGGTGTTGATTTTAATGCGTTGAGCAGAATTGACAACATTAAGGACAGATTTGCAGGCTCATCAGCATTTAAAGTTCTTATAGATCACCATCCAAATCCTGAGAACTTTACCGACATCCTGATTTCAGATACAAGTTACAGTTCTACAGCAGAACTGGTGTTTGAAATAATTGAGGCAACTCTTCTGAAGAAATATTTTGATTCTGATTCGGCAACGGCTCTTTACACCGGCTTAATGACAGATACAGGTTCTTTCAGTTTTAATTCATCAAACCCAAACACCTTCAGGGTTGTTGGCGAAATGATGAAAGCCGGTGTGGACAAGGACAAAACCTATGACAAGGTTTACAACAGTTTTTCTGTTGACAGAATGCGTTTTATGGGACATGTAATGTTAAACAGAATGGTTGTTATCCCTGAGTTAAAAACCGGCTACATATACATAACTGCCAAAGACAGAAAAAGCTTTAACGAACAATTCGGAGATACCGAAAATTTCGTTAATATTCCCCTTGGCATAAAAGGAATTATTTTCTCGGCCATTTTTATTGAAAGGGATAACTTTATAAAAATAAGTTTCAGATCAAAAGGCAGTTTTAATGTAAACAAATTCAGTGCTGCCCATTTTAATGGCGGAGGTCATATTAATGCTGCCGGAGGAGAAAGTCACGTATCTTTACACGAAACAACAGAAAAATTCGTTAGTATATTGCAAACATATTCTGAAGAATTAAAAAATTATGAGTATTAGAATGATTCAAAAGCATAAAATCAAAGTCAAAGCGTTTAAAAAGACATTATCGTGGTTTGCAACCGCCTGTTTTTCGGTTTTACTGCTGAACTCCTGCGGAGACAAACCTGTAAACCAAAACCAACAGGCACTTCCTTATTCTGTTGTAAAAAAACTGCACAGGCAGGAACTTATGGACTGGAATAAAGGGCTGGTCGAAATTGATTATGGTGTAATTCAAAAATATATAGAACGCCACAAATGGGATATGCAGGTTGCTCAAAGCGGATTATACTGGCAAATATATTCCACAACCAACGGCAAACCGGCAGTTGACGGACTAATGGCAGTATTTGCCTATAAGATTTCCCTGCTTGACGGAACGGTTTTGTACACATCTGATGAGTTCGGCACACGCGAATTATATCTGGGACACAATCAGGATGAAGCCGGATTAAACGAAGGAATAAAAATGATGAAAGAAGGGGAAAAAGCAAGATTTATAATGCCTCCTCACCTCGCCTTTGGGGTTCCCGGTGACGGCTTTCGCGTTCCTTATTATTCTATCCTGGTTTATGAAATTGCATTACTTCAGTTATACGAACCGGAACAGAATACGGAACATTTAAAAGACGGATGGAATTAATAAGATAATGTCCGCATTAAAAAATGGCATATATCAGTAACTTAAAGCAAATAATCTGAATTAAGAATAATAGAATTAAATTAAAGTTGAAAGCAAAAATGAAAGCAGTAGCAGTATTATTTATTTTGTCAGTGGTGTTGATTTCGTGCAATAGCGGCAATCAAAAATTCGAAAAACATGAAAGCGGATTGGAGTATAAAATTGTTGAAAAAGGTTCAGGTGACTCAACTTTAAAAGTAGGAGACGTTGTTTCGTTAAACCTTAGTTACGAAAAAGAAGACGGAACTGTAATTTTCAATTCATCAGAATCAGACAGAACATATTTAAGAACTATATCCAAACCAAGTCATAAAGGCGGAAGCTTTGAAGACGGAATGCTCCTGCTAAGAGTCGGAGACTCTGCAATATTCAGAATTAACGGGGACAGTTTTTTGCGATATTCCGAATCATACGGTAAAATTCCTGCAGGAATAGGGCCTGACGATATGCTGATTGTTAAAGTCCGTGTTCTCGAAATTGTCGGACAGGAAGAGTATAACGAAATACTTTCGGACAGATATCACGAAAACGAAGAAGTGGAAATGGAAATTCTGGAGAAATATCTTAAAAATGCAAATATTACAACAAGCCCGACAAATTCAGGACTATATTATATTGAACAGAAAAAAGGTACCGGAGCACAACCAAAACCCGGCGATATGGTAAGCGTACATTATACCGTTACACTTATTGACGGGGAATTAATTGAAACCAGCCTTGACAAAAAACCAATAAGTTTCAGATTAGGATTAAATCAGGTTATTCCGGCATGGGAAGAAGGCCTCGCTATGATGAAAGAAGGCGGAACCGCAACATTAATTGCTCCGTCCCGAATTGCTTATGGTAAAGAAGGCAAAGGAAATATTATGCCATATTCTACTTTAGTATTTGAAGTTGAGTTGGTAAAGGTTAATTAAGAAGCTGTAATATCGGAGTTAAAAATACTCTGTGTAACATGAAACCGGAAAATATAAACTTAAAATATTTTTGGAATCAAAGAGTTGTCAGACAAAAAAGAATTCAGGCAAATAACAGATTGACAAATTAAAAAATTTAAGAAGATGAAACAAAATACAATATTCATACTGTTGCTGATCTTTATTCTCGGATTTGCATCCTGTAATAATCCGAAACCTGAAACCAAACCCGACAAAACCGGGAAAACTGACATTAAATATAATCAGGACAGTGCATCAGAAGATGTTGCCGTTATTATGTTTAATGACAATGGAGAGACAGAATATGTAAGCGGTTCACCTGACAAAATATTCAGAACAACAAAATCAGGCCTTGAATACAGATTTATTACCAACGGGAAAGGGAAATTATATCCTAAAGTAGGAGATGTTCTGTATCTTGACATGACTTATAAAACAGAATCTGATTCTTTACTTTTCAAAAGCAGAGACATTGATAAGAATTTCAAAATGAGACTCACAGTTCCGTCTCATGCCGGAGGATGTATAGAAGAAGCTTTTATGATGATGAACGAAGGAGACAGCGCAGCATTTAAAATTGATGCTGTTAACTTTCTGTCCATAACACAGGGAAAAGTAAACATTCCATACTACATAAAGAAAGGTGATAAATTAATATTCAACATCAAAATGGTAAAAATTGTTGATGGGAGCGATTATGTAAAACAAAATGCCGAAATGTATGCATTTTACATAAATCAGGAAAACAGTCTTATCGACAGATACCTGCTGGATTTTGATTACACTGCTGTAAAAAAGGAATCGGGATTGAGAATATTGACAATAAAAAAAGGTAGCGGCAAAAAGGCTTTACCCGGGAATACAGTTACGATAAATTACACCGCAGGTTTTATTGACGGATCTGTTTTTGATTCTACAATTGAACGTCAGCAGCCATTCAGATTTATCCTCGGAAAAGAAGAAGTAATCGAAGGCCTTGACGAAGGTGTGGCAACAATGAACGTAGGCGATCACTGTATCTTGATAATCCCTTTCAGACTTGCGTATGGAGAAGAAAAAAGCGGTATAATTCCGCCATACAGCACTCTGGTATTTGAAGTAGAGCTAACAGATGCAAAATAAAAACGAAATAGTATTATTTTTCGGGTCATTTAATCCTGTTCATCTGGGTCATCTGGCTATTGCAAATTACATTACTGAATTCTGCGGCATAAGTGAGTTATGGTTTGTGGTTACACCGCAAAATCCGCATAAAGCAGCCTCTACCCTGCTCAGCGACCGCGACCGGCAACACCTTGTTCAGCTTGCTATTGACAAGTATCCCAAATTTAAAGTTTCGGACATTGAATTTTACCTGCCAAAACCGAATTACACTATTAACACTCTTACATATCTGAGCGAAAAATATCCCAAAAAGAAATTCAGCTTACTGATAGGTGGTGACAACCTTGAAACTTTCCATAAATGGAAAAACTACCGGTTGATTCTGGACAATTATAAACTTTATGTTTATAAACGCCCGGGAGCAGAACTCAGGGAATTTGAAAATTCAGATATTGAAGTTATAGATGCTCCACAGATTGAAATTTCGTCAAGTTTTATTCGCGATGCTATAAAATCCGGCAAAGACATACGCTTCTTTTTACCTGACAAGGTTTACAGATATGTACTGGAGATGGGTTGGTGGAAATAATAATATTAGTAAGTGGCATATTTTCAACCTAATTTATCGACTATGATACACAAATTCAGCTGAATTTGTTGACTTTGGGAAAATAATTTAGTGTTTTTGCGAAAAGTAAAACTATAATATGTCATAATATCAGAGATCAATTGACAAAGAATCTAAGACCCGGAAATGTTACAGTTCTATTCAGTGCCTTTTGATTATGAACTCATGACAACACAGTTAAAGACAAAGGTGCATCCATTGGAATCTGTAATTGTTATAACATATCCTCCCGGAGAAAGATCTGATATTGTATATGAATTCTCTTCAATAATTGCAGACCCCAACTGCCAATCTATTGTATATCCGGCAGTTCCTCCTGAAATTAAAAGTGAAACAGAGCCATCACCAGCTGCAGGGCTTGAGCAGTTAACAACATTTACTACAACACCAGTCAGTTCATCAGGTTGAGATATAATAATATGATTCTCGGCTGTACAATTATTTGCATCTGTAACTGTAACATCGTAATAACCTGCAGCCAGATTATTTAACTGTGGAAACGATGTAAAATCGCCATTTACGTTCCATAAATATGAATAAGACAATGTCCCTCCTGTTATGTTACCGTTCAATGCAGCGGTCTCGTCACCATAACACAGTATTTCAGATGTTTGTACAATATTAACGCTTAATGGTGCTGGTTGATTAAGCTCATAAGTCGCTGTTGCTGTACAATTATTTGTGTCCCATACTGTTACAGCATATACTTCCGCAGAAAGATTGTTTATCCCTCCCGAAACTTCTCCATTGGACCACAGGTAGAAATAAGGCGACATCCCTCCTGATGTTTGTACAGAAAGCATACCGTCAGTCCCTCCGTAACACCAGACCGGTGAATTTTCATGTATTGTTACAATCAATTCATCCGGTTCATCCACAATAGTATAATCGCTTGCCGTACATCCTTCAGAATCTGTTACTGTAACATGATAATGTCCTGCCGGTACATTTGATTGAGTCTGAGTTGTTGCTCCCGAATCCCATTGATAGTAATATGGTAAAACTCCACCACTAACATCTGCATTAATAACTCCGTTATTTCCCCCATAACATGACACATCATAAAGAGTGGATGCATTTAATAAAAGATCTGTATTTTGCAGAACAATTCCTTGTCCAACAACAGCACAACCGTTCCAATCCATCACAGTCAACATATAGTAACCGCTTTCCAGATTATTTACGACAGATTGACTTTCTGTTGTTCCCCAAACTGCCCATGTATAAATATACGGAGCGACCCCACCCGTAACACTTACCGTTAGTTCACCATTACTTAAACCACAAGTCGCAGTCTGAGTACACTGAATCACTACCTGAGGGACATTGTTAATATAAAATACCTGCTCATCGGTATATGTACATCCGAAATTATCAACTACTGTAACATAAAAATATCCGCCACCCATAAAATTGCCTGCAGAAGTATTTATTGATTGTGACTGTGATGAAAAACCGGAGGGGCCAGACCAGTTCCAATAATCTCCACCAGTAATTTCCATCTGAATGTATTGATTTGAGCAATAAATAGTATCGCCGGTTATTTCTGGTACAGCAGCAAAATTAATTTCAATGTCTGACACGGGACTTATTCCGCATGAATTTTCCGCACTTACACTGACAGTACCAACATTTCCGGATGTCAATACTGTAATTGAGTTTGTCCCCTCTCCCGATTGTATTATCCAGCCATCCGGCAAAGCCCAGTTATATACTAATCCCGGAGTATTTACAACCTGATAATTTAGTGTTTGTGACTGGTTTGAGCAAATTATTGTCTGACCGGTTATTACACCTGGTTGTTCGGGAACATCTCCATTCAGAATAAAAGTGTAATCGGTACTTTCTGCCGGGTTATCTGAAATAGTTTCAGAATTTACCTCAGATAATTCATTTGTAACATAGCCGGTAAAGTTAATCTCGTCACCAATAGAGTACGGGAAAAATGTGTTTTTGGATTTATTGCAGATTCCGGTTTCCGTTTGTCTTCCCAGAAATATCAATTCTGGTTGGGAAACAGAATTATCATTCTCATTAATCATCACGATTTTTTTCAGTTCGGTCTCAGATTGTACTGAAAGTATAAATACATTTCCTGTTCCTGATTTAAACTTAAAACTGTAAAAGCCAGGCTCATAAAAGTTATTACCGGCACAGACCTGTCTGCCGGTCAGATCAAAAACAGATAAATTAACATTCCCTGCATCAGGAACATACAAATCAAAATATGTTTCGTCTGAAAAAGGATTTGGATAATTCTGAAACAAATTCAACTCAGGATTGGCATTAAAATCATTTTCAATTCCACTAAACGTAAAATTCAATACTGTATCAGGATAGTAAAGAATTGTATCCCCGGGCTGAGTTATGTTCCGGACAAGGACACTATCCAAAGGAGCATAAACACAATTGTTTTCAGATGTAAACCTATAAGTAACAGTCTGAGCATTTATCTCAAATGCAAAAAGAATTAAACACACGAAAAATAATTGTTTTTGATATTTCATGGGATCTGGTTTTACATACAAACGAAAAAATACCGGATAGGTTGCTTGATGGTTTATTATGAGAACTTATTTCTTCATTTCATAATAAACGATATAACATCTAAACTTAACGTAGATATGGGTTGCCAGAATCTACATCTACTTCCCTACCCCCACATCAATCGTCCTGATCAACGGATGTCTGTATTTCGCAGGAAAATCAGGGATTCTGTTTCCGTCCGAATCGGAGAATGACTGCAGATATTTTACCATTGCAATCCATTCTTTTCCTTCCTGAACTCCGGGAGTGTCAGCATCAAAATCTATCCATGTGGTTTTGTTGTCTTTTATCAGTTCTCCTGAGATGTTCTTGGGTTCAACTTTTACCAAACCAAAAGTCATTCCCTTGATCTCGGATACAAACTCCAGCATGTAAGAGTTAGCTGTCAGGCTATATAGAGTTTTATTATCTTTAGACATGTCAACTTCTTTGCCGCCTATTTCTATCTTTTGAATTTTTTTCAACAGTCCTTTATTTCCGTCATAATAAATATTAACCCCGCTAAAAAAGCAGTAATAAGAAGGTTTTTGCTTAGGTGCGACAAGTAAAAGTTCTATAACATTTTTCAATTCGTGTGCAGTAAGATAAACCTGTGCAAGCGGATACCCGGGAACACCGTCCTCTCCTTCTCCAAGGCTTACAATCCTGAATATATCCGGCACTGTCTGCACTCCGTTATTTCCGACTCTGACTTTATCCCTTACCATACCTGCTGCAATAAGCGTGATATCTGTTTTTACAGGACTGAAAGTGTTAACATAGTACAAAATTGCATCAGAGATTACCGGGCCCAGATTGCTTGAGTCCAGATCGCCATACTCGTCACAAATAAGTTCATAGTCTGTTTCGGCCAGCGGGCGGAAATACCCCAGCCCCATAGGCCTGAGTATAGAATCATCAATCATCCTTATTCTGCCGGCAATTTCCTGATGTATCTTGCAATCGCCGTATATATTGTCATCAACGGGCAGTAGCTGATACTTTGCAGAAACAATTTTACCATCCTGAATATTAAGCTCAAACCTGCCAATATTTTTTCCCTGCGAGCCTGTCTGAACAATAGGAACGCCATTAACCCAAACAGGATCAAAAATCTCAGTATGAGTATGACCGCTCACAATTACGTCGATTCCTTTTACTTTTTCGGCCAGTTCAACATCTTCTCCTGTCCAGTTTCCTTTTTTATCTTTTGTAACACCTGAATGTGACAGGCATATCACCAGATCAACTTTTTCTTCTTCTCTAAGAGTTTTAACAATTTTCTTAGAGGCTTTTATTCTGTCGGTTATTTCAAGCGGAGCTGCATTGGGAGCAACCTGCCTTGAATCTTCCCCTATAATCCCAAAAATACCGATTCTGAATCCGCCTTTCTCAACAATCTGATATGGCCTTACGATACCAATAGTATAAAGATCTTTAAACCAGTCATCGTCCTCAGATTTTTCATCAAATTTGACATTGGCAAGTGTTAACGCCGGGATTTCGCCGTTTTGCAAACTTGTATTTATTATCCGGGTAAGGGTTTTCGGGCCAAAATCAAACTCATGATTTCCCAATGAAACCACATCGTATCCCATTTTATCCATTAAGTTTAGCTCAAAACCTGAACTTGCCTCAAAAATGTGGAAAAATGTCCCCATCAGAAAATCTCCTGCATCAACCACTAACAGGTTCTCAGGATTTTTCAGCTTTTCGGCATCTATAATCGCGGCTATTCTGGCAAATCCTGCACGGGTTGAATCATCTCCCACCAAACAGGGAGTATATTCCGATTCCGGCGAAAATCCTGTAAGATTACTGTGCAAATCATTAGTATGCAATATTACCAGTTTTCCGGACTTCTGCTGTGAATAAACAAAAACAACACATAAAATTAAAACTGCTGAGAATAAAATTCTTTTCATGATTAAATTTTTTAGCTTAGCGAAAATACCCATTTAAATTTAAAAAGGGATGAAAAACTTATGTTAATTTCATCCCTTTCATAAAATCAGTTTTTTTGTAATTAATTTGCAATCAGTTTACCGGCAAATTTTCTTCCGTATTCAGCCAATTGCTCTTTTTGATCGGTATCAGGCCTGAATTTCATTGCCATAGGTGTCTCAAACATACAGAACTTAAGGGCTTTTAAATTCGCTTCGATAATTTCTACTGCTTCTCCGCTCCATCCATATGATCCAAAAGCTGCAGCAAGTTTCATTCTGTCCCGCAAAGGATTAACCACTGCAAACATTTTGTAAACCGGCAACAACGAATTCTGATTTATCGTAGGGCTTCCTACCAGTAAAGCATCTGCTAAAACAAGTTTCGAATCCAGTTCTCCTAAATCTATTCTTTCAATATCCAGAATTTCGACTTCTACCTGATCGTTTTCCCTTATTCCTGATGCAATTGCATGAGCCATATCTCCCGTGTAACCGTAAGCTGAAACGTAAGTAATCAACACTTTTTTTCTGGGATGCTCATTTAAAGCCAGATACTCTTTTGCATATTGCTCGCTGAGTTCAATTATCCGTTTATGATTCGTTCTCAGTATAGGCCCGTGTCCGTTTGCAACCACATCAATTTCAAGATGCCTGATTTTTTCGATTGCTTTTAGCATGAATTTGCTGTATGGCTTTAAAATAACATCAAAATAATATTTGAATGCATCATCGTAGTTGCCTACCAGATCGTCATACATTTCTTCGTGACAAAAATGAGCTCCGAATGAATCGCAGGTAAAAAGCACTTTTTCTTCAACCAGGTAAGTATAAATTGAATCCGGCCAGTGAAGATTGGGTGCTCCTATAAATTTAAGAGTTTTATTGCCAAGGCTTAGTTCATCACCGTCTTTAACAACAATATACTCAAATTTTGCCTGATGCATATCCTGCAAATACTTTATTGCCTGTCCGCTACCAACGACAACAGCCTGAGGAGCAATCTCAAGCAGACGTGCAAGACTTCCAGAATGATCCGGCTCTGTATGATCCATTATTATGTATGAAATCTCAGACGGATCTGTAACAGATTTTACTTTTTCAAGATATTCATCTGCAAACTTTTCTTTTGCTGTCTCTACAATAGCCTTCTTTTCAGCATTAATAAAATAAGAATTGTAAGTTGTCCCGTATTCGGTCTCCATGACAATGTCAAATACTTTAATGTCAAAATCAAGTATCCCGATCCACTTCACACTTTCACTTACATTTAAAACTTTAGAGTTCATTTAAATAATATTTTTTTGGTTTTAAATTAATAATTTTAATTAGTTTCGCAATTTACATTAAACAAATGAAAGATACAAAGGTTCAGAATATTTTAGTTTATACCGACTTTTCTCAGGTTGGGGAAAAAAGCTTGCAGTGGGCTATTTTCCTTGCAAAAAAGTTTAAAAGAAGACTACAGATTATTCATGTTATTAATGAAAATTCATACATATATTTCAGTAAAAACGATGTCCGTGCTGAAGTTGGTAAAGCGCTATCGGAATTGTGTGTAAAAATAAAGGAAGAACATAATATTGACAGCGAATATTTTGTTGATGAAGGATGTACATGCACTATTATAAATTCAACTGCCGAACGTATTGATGCTTTTTTAATCGTGATGGGAAACCATGGCAAAAATGATCCTCAGTTTTTATCAGGCCATGCTGCAATAAAAATTATCCGTAAAGCCAGAATTCCGTATTTTGTTGTTCAGAAAAATTCTCCGGATCCGGACGACAGAAAAAACATTGTTCTTCCACTTGATTTTCAGAAAGAAATGAAAGAAAAAACCGGCTGGGTTACTTATTTCGCAAAAAACATCAAAACAGCCATTGACATTGTTTATTTTGCAAATCCCGACGACAGGGTAAAGAACAATATTAAGTTCTGTACCAAATTTTTTGATAAGTTTGAACTTACTCACAAAAACCATGAATTGGCAAAATCAGGAAATTCTATAAACACAAGTGCCGTAAAACTTGCAACAGACTCAAACGCGCTTTGCGTTACCATTCTTACAACAAAAGAAGAAACTTTTCTGCAACGCATATTCGGACTGCCGGAGACTTCAATAATTTCCAATCCTTCGGGCATCCCGGTATTGTGTATTAATCCGAAAAAGGATTTGTATATTCCGTGTATCTAGCCTAAAGCACAGATGTGATTATAACGCTATTTGTTATCAAGCCATTTTCTGTATTTTTCGTCTGCTATAATTCGTTTTGAGTTTAAAATAGTTTTAAGTAATACTTTTCAATTTAAGGCTAATTGTGCATTATATTTTGCTGCAAATTATCGAACCGAAGCTCAGCGAAGCTAATTTTCACGAATGGGATTTTAAAGTTTTATGCATAAAGTTGTTTCGAGCAACTCTTTTTCAGTACAAGCTTGCGGGGAAAAAGCATTCGGGGTAATTGGCAAATTACATTTCATGTTCTTAACTTTGTAACAGAAAGTCAATCATTTTCGTTTTTACTCTATCTATTCAGAACCATTCTAAATTTCTTGTTTTTTGTATATTTCCGCAAACATTTTTGTACATTGCATGTTCTCAATAACGTAACAAAACAGTTTAACAAAAAAATATTTAATTATGATTACATTGCCGAAATTACCTTATGAAATGAATGCTCTGGAACCTCATATCAGTGCAAAAACAGTAGAATTTCATTACACAAAACACCATCAGGGGTATGTGAACAAATTAAATTCCCTGACAGAAGGAACTCCGTTTGCCGGAAAATCTCTGGAAGACATAGTAAAAAACTCTGAAGGAGCAATGTTTAACAATGCCGCCCAGGTATGGAACCATACTTTTTACTGGGAAGGATTTTCAGCAAATCCACAGGAGCATCCGTTAGAAGAACTGGCTGAGATGATTAATGAAAAATGGGGATCTTTTGACAAATTCAAAGAAGAATTTACAAATGCTGCCATAGGATTGTTCGGTTCAGGATGGTTATGGTTAGTAATTGACAAAAACAAAGAATTGAAGATTACAGGAACATCAAACGCCGCAACTCCTTTAACTACAGGAGAAAAACCATTGCTGACATGTGATGTATGGGAGCATGCTTATTACCTCGACTATCAGAACCTTCGTACAAACTACCTTAACCATTTCTGGGAAATTGTTGACTGGAAGAAAATTGAAGGCAGATTATAACACTCAGGACCCGCTTAAGCGGGTCTTTTTCTTTGTATAAGATTTTGAAAAAAATCTTTACTTTTACAAAAAAACATTTTGTGTCTAACTTATTATGGCAGTAACAGTTGAAAATCTGAATCTGATTGATGTATTATCAGGGGTTATTCCGTTGATGCTGGCATTTACATTTACTGTATTAAGTTTTTTTGTTAAGAAAAAGAGAACTATTTCTGATATTTTGCTTACCGTTTTCTTTTTATTTCTTGGTATAATCCTTTTAGAATTTTTCCTTACTTTTATTCACGAAAATAAAATAGCCCTGAAATTTCTGATAATCTTTGTTCCGGTTTTTCAGGCTGTGTCTCCGCTTAAATATCTGTATATAAAATCATTAAGCAGTCTTACTCCGTTAAACAAAAAAGCATTTCTGCATTTTATACCGTCATATCTCAGCATGTTTATTTTGCTTATAATCAACTTGTTCTTCAACTCGTTCATTGAACGTGATGCATACTGGAATATGTTAATAGTTATGATTATAGGCGGCGCAACTGTTCTTAACCTGATTTATATTTCGAAATCAATAATTATTTACAGAAAGCATAAAAAGAATACCGGGAATCTTTTCTCTTACGAAAGTGGCGTTGACCTGAAATGGATGCGGTTTGCAATTGCAGGTTATATTATGTTTTTTGCATCTATTGCACTTATCGAACTTGTTGACTTTAAAGGAGACGAATATTTTTTGCCCGTAGTATATTCTGTTTACCTGTTTTACCTGATACTTAACGGGTTAAAGCAAAAACCGATTGCTGACATATTTAACGGAGACATTAAATATCAGGTAAAAAGTACTGATCTTGAAAATTATGTCACTCAGAAAAATGTTCCGGAAAAAGAATCTGCCCTAAGTTCCGAAGCCGACAGCAAATACAAATCATCTTCACTTAAGGACGACACAAGAATTAAAGAAATTGCAGATTTACTGATAAAACATCTTGAAAGCAGCAAAGTTTATTTAGATCCCGGTTTAAACCTTATGGATGTTTCGCGTCAGTTAGGAATAAATTACAAATATATTTCACAGGCAATAAATCACAATTTTAATAAAAACTTCATCAGCCTTATTTCCGAATACCGTGTTAACGAGGCAAAACAAATGATTGTTAATCCTGAAAATGACAATTATACCATAGAAGCAATCGGAGAACTTTGCGGTTTTCAATCCAAATCAACATTTTACACAACATTCAAAAAAGTTACCGGTCAGACTCCTATGCAGTTTAAAGAAGTTGCAATATAAAACGGGAACAGCATTGCTGCCATTCCCGTTTTAAAGCTGACACAAAATGTATTATTTACTAATCTTAACAATCGTAAATTCTGTCCGGCGGTTCCCGGCATGTTCTTCTTCAGAGCAGTTGCAGTCAGGACAATTATTAATAGGTTTTGACTCACCATAACCTTTGCCATAAATCTGATTCTGATTGCTTATTCCTTTCTTAATATAATCTGCGGCAGACTTTGCCCGTTTATCCGACAACTGAAGATTGGAGTAATCGCTGCCTCTGCAATCGGTATGGGAACTAAGTTCAATCACAACATCAGGATTATTGTTAAGAAATTCAATTACTTTATCAAGTTCAATTGCAGCATCTTCTCTGATATCCCATTTTGCCAGATCGTAATAAATAGGCTGTAAATCTATTATCTTAGAGATTTCCAGTTTTTCTTCCGCCTTAACACACATAAAATTTTCTCCGGGAATTACAATTTCTCCGCCGTTTTCAATTACCATATTAACAACTATTTTCTTATTCAGATAGCCTTTTTTGCTGAAAGATATCATCAGATTAACACTGTCACCACGTTGATAAACAGCCGGGAATTCCCATGATATTCCGTCAATAGCTGAAACACCGGTATAAGCATCTTCTCCATCACAGTTAATGCTGACTTTCATTCCGGTAATGGTTATTCCGGCCTCATCAACAGGCTTAATAACAAACACAGGATGATCCTCCATAACAATATTAAAATCAATAAACTCATTCATATCATCCGTTTTGCTGGAAACATCATAATCATTGTCAAAATAGTCTTTATGCGAAACAGAAATGTTATAATAAGAATTTCTCTGTGCTTCAAATTTATATTTTCCCTGTACATCCGTTCTTATCGAAACAGCCTTTCCTTTTGCATCTTTATAAACAATCAGAGCATCTTTTACGATATTACCTCCGGCATCGGTTACTACTCCACGTATTTTAAGAGGCTTAACATTTGAATTCCAGATATAAACATCATCGCTCCCCTTACCTCCTGCTCTGTTTGAACTAAACATTCCCGATTCCTCACCGGATTCTGAGGTTACAATTGAAAATGCAAAATCATCTGCTTCCGAATTCAAAGGAGGCTCTAACCTCTCTCTGAATTTAAAATGATTATTTTCAATTACAGACCGGTAAATATCCAAACCTCCGTAACCGCCATCCTCACCGGAAGAAAAATATAAAACATTTAAATCTGATATAAACGGAAACAGTTCGCTTTTTGAAGTATTGATCTCATCTCCAAGGTTTTCAGGTTTTCCCCAAACAAAGTTATTAAATGGAATTCTGTAGATGTCAGACGCTCCTTTCCCTCCGGGCATATCAGATGCAAAATACAGATATCTACCATCTCCGCTCAAACAAGGATGTGCAACCGAATAATCCACGGAGTTTAAAGGGAATTCCTTTATTTCGCCCCAGGCTCCGTTTTCGTAAACTATATAAAATATCTGAAGATTCATCCGGTTATTACTATTGTAGCGTTTATTTTTCTGATAATAAGCACTCCCTGTAAAAAACACGAGGTTTTTATCCTTGCTGAAACACAAAGGTCCTTCATGAAATTTAGAGTTGATTGCTGAAAGTAAAAGCCGGACTTTAGGATCGTCAGAATCTGAAAAAACATCATGAAACGCACGACCCGTTGTTTCATCCTCTGCAGAAAACAAGGAGATATCTTTTTTATCTGAAATATAAATAACGGAATTATCATAAAGGACAGATGCATATTCTGACATTTCGGAATTAATATCAGAAGAATAGATACTGTATCTGTCAGATTGAGAATCGGCTCTCTCTATGCCAATTATAAGCACACAAAATGTGAGCACAATATAAACTGCTTTTTTCATAACTTACGTGTTTAACAAATTAAAAATAACGAGGGCTGGTATGATTTTTCGTACCAAAGTTAAGATCGTAAATTACCGACAATTCGTGCGATCCTCCCTGATATCCTCTTAACATTGAAACACTGTAATCATAAGAATAAGCAATTCTCAACTGATTGTTTATCTGAAGTGCCGCCAAAGCACCTGCAGCATCGTTTAACCTGTAAATTAAGCCAAACCACAGCTTATCTTTAAAGATAAAACTGGCTGTAGCTTCGGCAGAAAAAGGAGCTCCGCCCACATACCTCATCATAACAGACGGGCGTAACTTTATCTGCTCGTTCAGGCTTGCAATAAATCCGCCGGACAAATAGTAATGTCTTTTGTGCTGCCAGCTTACAGATTGAGTTGTATAATCTGTTTCTACCAGCTCCGGCACGCTAAATCCTGCAAAACCTTTTGGGTTGCTGAAATAAAGACCTGCACCGAAAACAGGTTTAAAAGCATTTATGTCATTCTGAAAAGATAAATCATCCGGGTCAACATTTTCAAGATTTGTGAGATTTACAACCGAATTATTAAAACCAGCCATTAACCCGAATAGCAAATCAGATTTCTCTGACAATTTAAGCTTATAAGAAAAATCTGCTTCAAACATAAATACTTTCACAGGCCCGGCAACATCACGACCTAATGACAAACCTGCTCCTACCTGATTCTTCAAAGGAGTATTTACACTAAAAGTCTGTGTTTGCGGTGCTCCTTCAAGCCCGACCCACTGGTGACGGGTCGTTGCAATAAATGAAACATAATCAGAACTACCCGCATAAGCCGGATTAAGAACAAGCTGATTAAACATGTAATGAGCAAACATCGGATCTTGCTGGGCTGATAAGTTAAGAGTACTTATCGTCAGCATTATTGTTACTGCTATATATAATTTTTTCATTGTTTAAATTTTAATGCGTTAATAATAACATCTGTCTTATTCGGCGATATAGACATAACCTTTATAAACATCCTCAGTACTTCCGGTAAGTTTCAGCACATAATAATAAGTTCCGTCAGGTAATTTTTCGTCAGAATTTAATTTACCAGCCCAATCGTTATTATATGATTTCTGCGAATATACCAATGCTCCCCACCTGTTATAAACATAAAGTTCATTCTCAGGGTAGCGTTCTATACCGGTTATTATCCATGTATCTCCTTTTCCGTCTCCGTTTGGAGAGAACCCTTGAGGAATAATAAGTTTTGCATCTGCCAGAACTTTAACGCTTACTGAATCTGTTACCGTGCATCCATCAGACGTTGCTGTAAGATAGAACATGTAAACAGAATCGGTGGACTGTGTTAAAGGAGAATAAAAAAACGGATCAGAACAATTATCACAAGACAATACTCCTGATGGAGACCAGGAATAAGTGTCCGCACCAGACACTGAAATGTTCAATGTTTCAGAAGGGTAAATTTCCGCCTCTTCCGGGACAATGGAGATTTGAGGATAAGAATGTATTGAAATTAAAACTGACACTGATCCGTAACATTCTGAATTTTCAGAAGGTGTAAAAAGATACTCGTCTTCTCCGTTTATTAATGTATTTATAACAGCCGGGGACCATGAACCACCAATATTATTATTCGATTTATCAGGAAGGATATCTGCCTCCTCACCTTCGCAATACGGACCAAAACTGTCGAAAACAGGTATGATTACAGGTTTTACTTCAACTTCCTGATTGTAATTCTGCGCGCATTGTCCCTCATCCGCAACAAATAAATATGTATTAACCCCTGCCACAGCGGTGCTTATTACAGAAGGAGTCCATGTTCCGCTGATAAGATTATCCGAAATTACCGGTAACTCATCTGCAACAGCATTTATACAGTAAGGTCCGAAAGTTCCGAAAGCAGGTATCACTACAGTATTAACCGTTAAATTGATATTATCCGTTGCTGTACATGAATTGCCGGCTGTGATTGTAACTGAATATAATCCCGGATTACTTGCTGAAATAGTCTGAGTTGTTAAACCGTTACTCCACTCGTAAGAAAATCCTGCACCGGCATCAAATATAACAGGAACATCCGTTTCGCAAACTGTAATATCTGCACCCAGGTCTGTTACCGGAACTTCAACATCCCGGGTAATTGTAATACTTTCAGTATCTGTACAACCATTTGACGAAGTTACTGTTACAGTATAAGTATCAGGTGTTGAAACTATATTTGCATCTGTAGTAGTTGAAGAACCGCCTGACCACACATAAGATACGCCTCCGCTTGCGGTTAGAGAAATTGAAGTTGTTGAACAATCCAGAACTGTTGTTCCGGTATTATTTATTATCGCTGCTACCGGTGCAACTGCATCCTGAGTAATCGTGATACTTTCGGTATCAGTACAGCCATTTGACGAAGTTACTGTTACAGTATAAGTATCAGGTGTTGAAATAGCATTCACATCTGTAGAAAGTGACGAGCCACCTGACCACACATAAGATGTTCCTCCGCTTGCCGTCAATGAAATCGAAGTTGTGGAACAATCCAGAACAGTGGTTCCTGTGTTATTTGTTATCGCTGCTACCGGCACAACTATATCCTGAGTAATTGTGATACTTTCTGTATCTGAACAGCCATTTGATGCAGTTACTGTTACGGTGTAAGTGTCAGGTATTGAAACGGTATTTACATCTGTAGTAGTTGACGAGCCGCCAGACCACACATAAGATGTCCCTCCGCTTGCTGTTAGAGAAATTGAAGTTGTGGAGCAATCCAAAACTGTTGTTCCGGTATTATTTGTAATTGCCGCAACCGGTGCAACAACATCCTGAGTAATTGTGATACTTTCGGTGTCTGTACAGCCATTTGATGCAGTTACTGTTACAGTATAAGTATCAGGCGTTGAAACTGTATTCACATCTGTAATTGTGGACGAACCGCCTGACCACACATAAGATGCACCTCCGCTTGCAGTCAATGAAATTGAAGTTGTGGAACAATCCAAAACGGTTGTCCCTGTATTATTTGTAATTACCGCAACCGGCACAACTACATCCTGAGTAATCGTGATGCTTTCTGTATCTGTACAGCCATTTGATGCAGTTACTGTTACAATATAAGTATCAGGTGTTGAAAATGTGTTTACATCTGTAGTAGTTGACGAACCGCCTGACCAAACATAAGATGCGCCTCCGCTTGCGGTCAATGAAATCGAAGTTGTGGAACAATCCAGAACGGCTGTTCCTGTATTATTTGTAATTGTCGCAACCGGAGCAACTACATCCTGAGTAATCGTGATACTTTCGGTATCTGTACAGCCATTTGACGAAGTTACTGTTACAGTATAAGTATCAGGTGTTGAAATTGTATTCACATCTGTAGTAGTTGAAGAACCGCCTGACCACACATAAGACACGCCTCCGCTTGCGGTTAGAGAAATTGAAGTTGTGGAACAATCCAGAACTGTTGTTCCGGTATTATTTATTATCGCTGCTACCGGTGCAACTGCATCCTGAGTAATTGTGATACTTTCTGTATCTGAACAGCCATTTGATGCAGTTACTGTTACGGTGTAAGTGTCAGGTATTGAAACAGTATTAGCATCTGTCGAAAGTGACGAGCCACCTGACCACACATAAGATGCACCTCCACTTGCCGTTAGAGAAACTGAAGTTGTGGAACAATCCAGAACAGTGGCTCCTGTATTATTTGTAATTGTCGCAACCGGCGCAACAACGTCCTGAGTAATCGTGATACTTCCTGTATCTGTACAGCCATTTGACGAAGTTACTGTTACAGTATAAGTATCAGGTGATGAAAATGTATTTACATCTGTAGTAGTTGACAAACCACCTGACCACACATAAGATACTCCTCCGCTTGCTGTCAATGAAATTGAAGTTATTGAACAATCCAGAACAGTGATTCCGGTATTATTTGTAATTGCCGCAACCGGTGCAACTGCATTCTGAGTAATCGTGATGCTTTCGGTATCCGTACAGCCATTTGACGAAGTTACTGTTACAGTATAAGTATCAGGTGATGAAACAGTATTAGCATCCGTAGAGAGTGACGAGCCGCCAGACCACACATAAGATGTCCCTCCGCTTGCTGTTAGAGAAATTGAAGTTGTGGAGCAATCCAAAACTATTGTCCCGGTATTATTTAAAATTGCTGCTACCGGCACAACTGCATCCTGAGTAATTGTAATACTTTCTGTATCTGTACAACCATTTGATGCAGTTACTGTTACAGTATAAGTATCTGGTGTTAAAATTGTATTTACATCCGTAGTTGTGGACGAACCACCTGACCACACATAAGATGCCCCTCCGCTTGCGGTTAGAGAAATCGACGTTGTGGAACAATCCAAAGCTGTTGTCCCTGTATTATTTGTTATTGCTGCTACCGGCGCAACTACATCCTGAGTAATCGTGATACTTTCGGTATCTGTACAGCCATTTGACGCTGTTACTGTTACGGTGTAAGTATCAGGTATTGAAATTGTATTCACATCTGTAGAAAGCGACGATCCGCCTGACCAAACATAAGATGCACCTCCGCTTGCAGTCAATGAAATTGAAGTTGTGGAACAATCCAAAACTGTTGTTCCGGTATTATTTGTAATTGCCGCAACCGGCACAACAACGTCCTGAGTAATTGTGATACTTTCGGTATCTGTACAGCCATTTGATGCAGTTACTGTTACGGTATAAATATCAGGTATTGAAACGGTATTTACATCTGTAGTAGTTGACGAGCCGCCTGACCACAAATAAGATACTCCTCCGCTTGCGGTCAATGAAACTGAAGTTGTGGAACAATCCAAAACGGTTGTCCCCGTATTATTTGTAATTGCCGCAACCGGTGCAACAACGTCCTGAGTAATTATGATACTTTCGGTATCTGTACATCCATTTGACGCAGTTACTGTTACAGTATAAGTATCAGGCATTGAAACGGCATTCACATCTGTAGAAAGTGACGAACCGCCTGACCACAAATAAGATGCACCTCCGTTTGCGGTCAATGAAACTGAAGTTGTGGAACAATCCAAAACGGTTGTCCCTGTATTATTTGTAATTGCCGCAACCGGTGCAACAACGTCCTGAGTAATTGTGATACTTTCGGTATCTGTACAACCATTTGACGCAGTTACTGTTACAATATAAGTATCAGGTGTTGAAATTGTATTTACATCTGTAGTTGTAGACGAACCACCTGACCACAAATAAGATACACCTCCGCCTGCGGTCAATGAAACTGAAGTTGTTGAACAATCCAGAACAGTAGTTCCTGTATTATTTGTGATTACTGCTACCGGCACAACTATATCCTGAGTAATTGTGATATTTTCGGTGTCTGAACAGCCATTTGACGCAGTTACTGTTACACTGTAAGTATCGGGTAATGAAACAGAATTCACATCTGTAGATAGTGAAGAGCCACCTGACCACACATAAGATTCTCCTCCGCTTGCTGTTAGAGAAACTGAAGTTGTGGAACAATCCAGAACATTGGTTCCTGTGTTATTTGTAATTACAGCAGTTGGAACAGCAATGTCTTGTATAATTGATATACCTGCCGTTGCAGTACAACTTCCGTCAGTCACAGTTACGGTATAATTGCCCGGACTTCCAAAACTGTTTCCGGCAGTTGTAGTGCTGTTTCCGCCCGACCACGTATATGATGTTCCGCCTGTTGCTGTAACAGAAATCGAAATTGTTGAACAATCCAAAACGGTTGTTCCTGTATTATTTGTTATGCCGGGAGTTACATTACAACATTCCAGACTGATTTCAAACTGTCCCTCTGCTGTTCCGTCTCCATCAACATAAATAAAATAGTCAGCGGAATTTGTGGCAGTAAAAGTAAATGATGAAGTTGTGCCTGTTCCGCTGTCATCGTCTCCGCCAACACACACCAAAGATCCGCAACTTCCCGAGAAAACATTAATCTGAGTATCGAAATTTGTACCCGGATTATCTGTAGAAATTGTAACAGTTTCTCCTGTTCCGGTAAATGTGTACCAGATCCCTTTTGAAGGTGTGCCTCCTCCAACACAACCTGCCGGGGCGTCAATTGCTGTGGCGAGAATATTGCTGGCAATATCGGAATCACCGCAATTAATAACTTTTGCATTGGCACATTCGTCATTGTCGGGTGTTATTACCACACCGGAAACCGGCTCAAAATAATAATCACACAAATCGCCGGCATATCCATCTATACGGATATAGTAAGTCTCTCCGATTGTCATTCCTGAAAAATGCCATGTACTTGTCAACCCGGCATTGTCACCATAAGTTCCCGGTCCGTCACATGAGCCGGGAACCAAACTGAGAGAACCACAGGTCCCGCTGAAAACGGCAAGTTGAATTCCCCTGTTTTGTGGCGTACATGTTCCGACCGTAAAATCAATTTCCACTTCGGTGCTGGCCGCTATAAAACGCATCCACGAATCGTTATCTACAGACTGCCCGCAAACATCAGGACTTCCGGCACCCGGAGTATATGTGCAATCCGTGCTTCCGGCAAAAGGCTGAGACAAATCAATAATAGGGGCATCTGCACACTCATCGGAGGGGACAGAAGTTCCCGAACAAATATCACACATTGTGAATGTCTGAGAGTACTGACATGTCGTAACAGAGTGATCTCTCACATAAATGGTTTTCCCGGCAGTTAATGAATTTACATAGTATGTTCCCAATCCCACATTAGAATAAAATGTAGTAGTTCCGTCTGTAATGTCAACTCCTGCAGCATCACCGAGATCGGTTACAACAACCTGAAGGCTGTAAGACAAATAGTCCGGGGCACAGTTCTGAGTAATTACAGCTACAGGGGCATTGCAAGCAGCATCAAATGTAAACTGAACACGTGGTTTATATGTTCTGGTACCTGTAGTTGTCTGTCCGCACTGGTTTGTTGATACGGAATTAACAGATCTTGTTTGTGCAGAGGCATTATTGTACATCCACACCTGCCCGTTACTGCCATATCCTGAATTTACTCCCCAGCAGACATCAACAAGAATATTATCTACTCCGTTCCAGTTAAAATAAGCGTCAAAAGTTATTGTCCTCCATCCTGCAGAACCTGGGGTAAATGTATGAGCTGCTTTTACTGTTGTCAGCGTAGCTGTGTTATGTGATGAAGCATCGGTTGCAGTAGTGTGTGCTAATTTTATCTCGTAATTAAGAAGATCTCCGCCGTTTAGTTCCGAGACATCCCAGGCAATTGCAGAAATCATTCCGGCAGAACCTCCTGCAGCAGTAATCTCGGCAGCCGTGTAAACAAACTGAACTCTGCGGCTTTCCCAGTAATAATTATATGGTGAAATGTTTGATGTTCCGCTGGCAACGGTTTGCGAACCTATTGTTATCGTGGTTTGCGCCGTCAGCATTGTTGATGAAATAATAACTGCGGTAAAAAAGACAAAGAATTTTTTGTATGACAGGTTTTTCATGACGTTATTATTTTAATTGTTTAAGAATTTCGTTTATCTCTGATTGCTTTACACAAACGGCTTTATCTTTTTCCGGCAATCTTTCATATTCTTCGTCACTGACTATACGGTCAACGGGAACTTGTCTGTGCTTACAGAGTACGGCTATTACTTTTTCAGTTAAAGCGTCATCGCCGTTTGTAAGATTATTAATTTCAAGTATCAGATTACTTACTTTTCGCGGTGCCGATGATTTAACAACTGCTACCGGACCGTCTGATGCGGAACTGATATTAAGACTTGCAACTGATTGTTGTTCATTATGTTTATCAACTGTCTGAGCATTAATTACTGCACTGATGTGTAAAAGCAATGCAAGAAAAGTTGCAAAAATTAATAGTTTACCAAATTCTTTCATAATTAAATAGTTGATTGTTGATACTCATTTTTTCACTCTCATTTGACATTCCGGTTAACGCTTCGGGGCATACCGGTAAACAGGGGGACATTTTTTGTACAACCCTGCAATCTGATGCCGGCACATCAAAAAACAAAATAATTTTCCTCATAATCTATAGTTTTAATTTCGCTGCAAACATACCGCGCAGGTTATATAAAGAGGGTTTTAAAACAGGAACTACCGGTTCGGATTTATGAATTTATCGCTAAGGGAAGGTTATTTTATTGTGAATATTTAGGGAAAGTCAGAAGACGGGAGTCCGAATACGGAAGTGTTGAGTTTATTTTATTACAGTTTTTTTCATATTTTTGTAAAACACTAATTATTGAAATAAAAAACTACAATCATGAAAACAACAATTATTGCTTTATTTATTCTGATTTTTGTACAGTTGACAGTTAATGCCCAGAATAATTGTTCGGATCAGCCGACAGAGACTCTCCTTACCAACATTACTCCTACCCAGGCTTTGGACACGATAAATGCTTATATTAATAAAGACTGGTTTGTGATTCTGGATGTAAGGACTCCGTCTGAATACAACACAATGCATCTGGAACAGGGTGTTAACCTTAACTATAATTCGGGAGTTTTCAGCGAAGAGGTTGCAAAGTTTGACAGGAACAAAATGTATGTTTTGCATTGTGCTTCGGGTAGTCGTAGTGCATTGGCATTTGCTGTAATGCAGAATCTGGGATTTACCAGAGTATATAATATGACGGGCGGAATAAATTCGTGGAACAGTTCTGGTTACCAGGTTACAACTGATGTAGCTCCTATAGCTGATGCCTGTACATCTGAATATATGTTCGAAAATATTTTGGTTGGCAACACAGAGTCATATTCTTTTAAGATTACCAATGCTGCAAACGATTTACTCTCAATAAGCGGAATAAGTGATTTGTCCGGTACAGAATTTTCTACAGATTTTAATATTGACACCACACTAACCGGAAGCTTTGAATATTCATTTAATGTCTATTACACTCCTGTTGACGGCATTGCAGACAACCAGACTTTTACAGTGACTACCAACGGAGGAGTTATTGAATTCAGCCTTAACGGAACAGCAATTGACCTTACAGGTATTGCAGACTCACAAAATATTCCGCTTACAATTTACAACGACTCTCATAACAAGCAGATTGAACTTAGAGGGAATTCTCAAAATTTAAAATCTTTCTTACTTTACAGCACTTCGGGCGTTGTTTGCAAATCGGGTTCTCTTAACGGAAAAACTAATATTAATTACAATGGTCTGGCTGGGGGAATTTATATTTTGAGAGTTGAGGGGGATAAGGAAAGTAAAATGTTTAAGATTTTAATCTCAGATTAAGTTTGAGATTATATGTAATTCCATGTTTATAAATTATAGAATTACTATTTGTTGCTTAATCCACCAAAACATTTCTATTTTTCAATTCCTCCAATGCGAAAGCAATAACATTTTGTGGCAAATGTGTTTTCCCTTTGGAAATCATAATTAATTCGGAAGTGTCTTTATCTTTCATTATTTTGTTCCAATTGTATATTTTTTCAGATTTGGGTTTAAAAATTCCTTTCTCTAATGTCTTGATTACAAATTTACGATGACGCAACATCAGTATATAAATATCTCCTACTAAAATAAAGTTTATAATTAACAAAATCGATATTACTACCCACTGCTTTGAATAAAATGCCCCGACAATAAAAGATAAGTTTATGAATACTAAAGGAATAAACAAATGAGAATTATCTATCGAGAACTTGACTAAATGTGAATTTTCATGATAATTTGGTTTAACTTCAATTTTAATATCTCCGGTTCTCCACCAAAGATTAAACGGGAGTACAAATTTAAAACTGTATTCAGAAAAAACCATACTTTTAGTAAGTATAATTTTATTTGTTCCATAATTACATGTATGGTAACAATCAGTAGAAGACAAATTCCTGATAAAATTCCCGATAATCTCTTCAGGTGAAAATTTGTCACATTCAAACTCGAATGAATACATAAAGATATTATTCACAACCAAATTTAATTTTTATTAATTCAAATCTACCACTAATGATTTATATTTTATAAAATTACCGAAAACATCATTAAAATTTAAACCTAGTAATTCTTTAATTCTCATTTAAAATGTTATTTAATCTTTAACGTTTCTTGCACAGCCTAAATACAACTGAACAATATTTTTCAAAACACGATAAAGTTTTTATATTGAAAATAGTAAAACCAAGATAGTGCTGAAAATAAAATTATATATAGATATATCATATAGTCCAAAGCTTACTTTTTTATTTGTACTTTAACCGTCTTAAGATTTCCGGCTATCTCCCTAAATCTTATCAATTGCGATTCGCTGAATGAATCCTTAGGTATCACGTGAGCATTATTTTTATTGGTATAAATTAAAATCCAATTCTTCAATTCTTTTATCTTATAAAATTTATCCCAGGTCATCTCTGTTTTAAAAGATTCACCATTTATATAAATCATCTCAGGTGTAAATAAGTATGTAATAAATTCACTCAATCGGGCAATCGAGTTAAAATTCCTTTTGGCTTGTTTATAAACAGATGCCGGTATAACAAAGCTAAAAATCAGTCCCAATAATATTTGGGCATATGGAGGCTGATCAAAATAATTGAATGCACCCATGAAATACATTGAAGATGAAACCAACATCGACAATCCGATTACTGTTATAAGAACCGTTGTAAACTTTTGATAAATCAAATAATACAATAATTTTACATATCTTTTAAAATCCAATTTACATTCTATTCTCAATTCTGTCATATAATATTAAGTTTAAAATTAGCTGCTTTGTTTTTTTTGTAGTTGAATAGTATTAGAACATGAAAATCTTAACAGATTTAAATACCCACCTTAACCTCTCAACTTCTCTAAACAATCAGTTTCTTTAGTTCTTTTATATCCGAAGACATCAAAACGGGCATTATACTTTTAATTTCTGCTTCGCTTTTATTCCACCATTGCAATTTTTCCAAAACTGCTATTGTATCAGCATCAAATCTCTTTTTTATAAGTTTTGCCGGAACACCTCCCACCACCTCATAAGGATTAACATCTTTGGTAACAACAGCACGGGTGGCAATTCTGGCTCCGTCACCTATAGTAACACCTGCCATAATAACAGCATCATGCCCTATCCAGACATCATTCCCGATAACGATATCGCCTTTGTTGTCCCACGAATCAGTTACCTGCAAACCATGTTCCCACAGATCATAAAATATTGCAAACGGATAGTTTATAAAAGAATCCGACTTATGATTCCCTCCGTTAAAAAGAAATTTTGCCCCGGAAGCTATAGAACAAAATTTACCAATAATAAGTCTGTCGTTATTTACGGGATAATGATACAAAACATTTTTCTTTTCAAAGTCAAGCGGATTCTCAAAGTCATGATAATATGTGTAATCCCCGACATGAATATTAGGATTTTTTACAACTTCTTTAAGATGGCATGTCTGAGAATCTCCCACCCTTGGATATATGTCTTTTTTATTCATTTTTTTTGTTTTATTTTTAAAAATCAAGTGTATATGTAAATGCTTTGTCACAGAATTTGTCAGCCAAAGGCCGGACAAATTCAGCACCAAAGCAAGTATAGGATCAGTGCTTGTTTTAACCACGGAATTCTCCCGTGGTTATTGACATAAAATCTTATGGGATTTTAGCACTCTCTTGAATAGTACAATTCATTTTTACATTATATTGCAAAGAGCTTTACAAAAAAACTATCAGAATTTTATTCTGCAAATTAACATAAAAAGCTAACAAATTGTGATTTGTTAGCTTTGTTTTTTATTTTCCACTGCACAGTAAAGTATCCTAAATCTTTTTATGGAAAAAAGTTTACAAATTTATATTTCAAAATTTGTAAACTTTTACGGTGATTTTATTATTTGATTCGCGACAAAGCATCAGAAACAGCTTTGCTCAATGATGTTGTCGGCTTTCCTGTAAGTTTTGAAAGCTGATGGCCGGCATAAAACAAATC
>QKHS01000080.1 GCA_003249955.1 Bacteroidales bacterium
ATATCCCTGACGTGCCGGAAAATTATGTGTAACGGTGGTCATTCCAACTCCTGATACAATAGGGGTTCCGTCCTGGAAATTCCAGAAAAAGGTATTTGTCGCATCATCACAGGTATAAGCTGTACTCGGGTAAGTTCCCTGGGCAGTAAATTCTACAGGCATGGACTCACCGGCATCTTCGTCCCAGCATACATTTATATATCCATCTCCCTGTATTGCAGGATCTGCTGAAATTATATCTACCTGTCTCGGCTGGCAAACAAAATTACAGGAAAAGGTCCCTGACCATGATGCCCCGGTTGCGGTTCCCGTAAAAACAAAGGTCAGACAACCGCTTTCATTCATATTTGACGCTTGTGCAGCTATTGTACCGCCTACTGTCGAACTGTTAAAACACACTAACAACGGGGCAGATGTTGAACTCCCGTCATAAATGCATAAAGATGTTCCGGAAGGAAAGCTATAGCCACCCCCGATAAAAAGTGTTACATGTCTGTTTAACGGGTCACTGGAACAGGCTGTCATTGTAAATGTCTGACCGGCACTGTAACTGCCTAACGTAAATGTTCCCGAACAGGATTCTATACTTTGGCCGTTCAGGTTACTCATTACATAAGACTGGCTGAAACCGTAAACAGAAATCACGGCCAGCGCAAACATTAAAATAAACTTTTTCATATCTGTATTATTTTATTTTACTGATTCTTTTATTGTTCTCTACGGCATTTTGTATTCCTTCATGAGAGGGAACAACTATTATCTTACCGGTGTCTCCGGCTCTGTAGTAACTGTTAACACTAAGCTCCGATTTAATATTGTACTCCAAAGGGTTAAAATTATCCAGATCATCTTCTGTAATAACCTGATTCGGAGACAGTTCGCCGGTCTTCGGATCTATTCTTTCCAACTCTATAAAGTCTATAGGTTTGTCCGGCATATCAATTATATAACATGCGCTTTCTACAAAGTAACTCAGAAAATCGTATCCGTCCTGATTTTCTGCTTTTATTCCTGCCAATGTCTGACTATCATATTTTACCAAAAGTTTGGAATCAACAGTTTGTGAAAAACATGCTGTTGCTCCTGTCAAAAAGACAAGGACCAAAAAGATTTTTATTGTTTTCATATTCCATGGTTATTTGTAAATATTTAGTAATCAATTACATGACAGCTTGAATTGTCAAAACGTTGTATTTGTTTAAAAATAAATTATAGCTAACACCAGAAAATAATACCTATTAATAATACACAACAACTCATTAACAATATAAAAATGAAATATTGTGAGAAATAAAAAAATTTGCCTTCTATTATTTATTCATTATAATAAAATTCCATCTACTCCTCCACAAACCTGATTACCGAAATTCTTTTTTTTCCGTCCATTACAACATTAACAGGCTTTACAAACTCAACATGCCGTGCAAACTTGAGCGATTCCGAAACTTTTTGTTCCCTGATTACATCCCACTTTATAAAATCGTTGCTACCACTATGCTGAACAGTAAAATAGCCAACATTCATGGACGTTACATTATGAAAAAAATGTGAGCCCAGTGATGCATCAAGCGGAAAATCTTTAAGACTGGTTTCAACAATAATTTTAGCATTGCATATCTGTGGCCATACAACAGGAATACCAATAAACGGATCTCTCGTTCCCCACCGCCCCGGACCAATCAGGATATATTTTCTGCCAAGTTTCATCATTTTCTCATTAAGATACTCTACTTCCCTTGCAATTTCAATAGTTTTACAATTGTCAAATACCTCAGGGTCAATATATATCATATCTGTTATATTTTCGACAGTCCCGTTACCCATACTGCGTTCCGAATACAGCAATATTTCAGGAAAATCAAGAGATTCCACATCAATATTATAATCGTCATCGTTACCTACAAGAGGTTTTATCTGTAAAAGATAAAACGATGCTTTTGAGTCTTTATCTTTATTAAGGTCAACAGCATATTCTATTTCGACAGGAGACCCCATTGCTTCACGGATAATATCAAGAACCTTTGTAATCGTTTCGGCCAAAGGAATGTAGTTATACTTTAATATA
This sequence comes from Bacteroidales bacterium, assembly GCA_003249955.1. Lineage (GTDB taxonomy): Bacteria > Bacteroidota > Bacteroidia > Bacteroidales > ML635J-15 > Bact-19. The sequence goes on from QKHS01000080.1 coordinate 2,066, forward strand.
TTTGCAAAATTTATAACTATCGGGCCGTAAGTATCGAGACCCGGAACAATTCTTTCATTATCAAAGTCATAAACCGATGCGCAATGCTTTATTGTACCATGTTCTTTTGCTGCAGAAATATCCATACGAACCAACCCGGCATCTTCGCCTTCGATAAGATTAATTTTCTGCTTTTTAAGATTTACTGCAAAAAACTCGACCTGAGAGGTTTTATAAATATCTTTCTGTGAATTAATTTCTATAGTAGGATATTTCGGAGAAAAACGGAATGTACGTTCCCCTTCAACAACATAGGTACCAAGACCCACTGCAAGCACGGCAAATCCTTCGTCAGGTTTCATGTGTGATACCGGATAATAATTGTGAGATTGTGCCGTACCACTGATATGCGGATAGAAGCATTCATCGTATTTATTCCCCACAACCTCCTGAATTACTATTGCCATTTTCTCCTCTTCAATTTTATAATTTACAGCCTCAAAGTAAGTTCGGGCAGCATTAGAATATATTGATGCATAAACCAGTTTTATTGCAGTAGTTACCTGTTCGAGCCTTACCACAATATCCTCATCATTATTAGGAAGTAAATAAGTGGCAAAAATACCTGAGAACGGTTGCATCAGAGAATCCTCGAACAAACTGGAAGATCTTATGGCAACAGGTTTTTTAATATGCTGAAGCAGAATTTTCAGTTTTCTTTTCAGGCCGGAAGACAACTCCGATTTAACAAATATTTCTTTCAAAGCATCATAATCCTTTTGCTCAATTGTTATTTCTCTGAGTTTATTCCTTTCTATAAAATAGTCGAACTCATCTGTACCTATAATCGATGTCTTAGGAGTTGTAATATTAATTTCCGGAAACATTTTTGATAATTCAAACTGGTGTATGAGAGTGTTTATAAATGCAATCCCTCTGCCTTTTCCGCCGAGAGCACCTGTTCCCAGACTGACAATATTTTTTTCATCTTCTATTGCCGGTTCTTCAAAAGGTACAACTTTGCCCTTGTTTTGTTCATTGCGGTGTTTATTTATTGTTTTTATAAGAAATTGTCTCAATTCCTCAACCGTTTTAAAATCCTGTGTTTTATAAGAACTGATATTCTTTGCAATCTGTATTTCGCCACGAGCCATCAGCCAAAGAGAAAAATGGTTTCTTTGTCCGTGATACAGTAATGATTCTTCCGGAATAGCTTCAAGATTCTTTTCAAACTCTTTTAATGTTTTTGCAATTACAAGCTGCCGTCCGCTCTGGTCACGATAAACAAAGTTGCCAAAGCCAAGGTAATGGCGGATAAAACTTTTTATGTCATGTGAAAGTGTCTCCGAATTTTTATTAATAAAGCTGGCGTTAAGCTTATATGCTTTTCTGGCATTTTCCGATTCTGAAGATTGCAAAACAATAGGTAAATCGGGATAATCTTTTTTAATATATGATATCAGTTGAATTCCTGCATCACCGCAGCAATCCCCGGCCATAGGATAACTTACATCTGAAATCACACATAAAAGATATTCCCGGTATTTTTCATAAACAGCTATTGCTTCTTCGTATGTTCTGGCAAGCAGAATTTTAGGGCGTGCCCGAGATTTAAGAACTTTGTACAATTCATCAACATTTGTCTCTTCTATCAAATCTTTTGTCTGTTCAAGAATTACCTGATACAACAAAGGTAAATACCGGGAATAATATTTTGAAGAGTCTTCAACTAATAAAATAACACGAACCATCCCCACATTAGTATCATTCTCCACATTAACCTTATCTTCCAGGTGCTTAAGCATTGTGAAAAAGATCTTGGAATCGCCGTTCCACACAAACTGTTTGTCTATATTGCTCAATAACGAAGGCTTTTCTTCAAAAACAGCAATGTCTGTATTATTATTAAGCAGCATAAAAACAGGAATATATGGAAACAAACTTTTAATCTGACGACTTAATTCAATCGGATTTTTCTTGTCTATACCCATCATAAGTATAACCAGATCGTAATGCTTGTTTTTTAAATGATCAATTGCATCAGCATTGTCAGAAACCCCGGTAATACGAGGTGTTGAAGTAAGATTCAAGCGATAATATTCTCCCAGAATATATTCCGAAAAGCGCCCCTCTTTCTCAATAATATAAGCATCGTAAAGATTGGCTACCAACAAAATCTCTTTTACCTTAAAAGGCATCAGATCATGATATACGTCCCTGTCGGAATTATGCCGGTTAATAAACCGGGACATAAGCTGGTGACTATCCTGATCGTAACCCGGAGCTACACTCTCCTGACTTTTTTTGTCCTGTTCCCTGATTATCTTTTTAGCAAGATTACTATTTATAAACCCTGAGATTATATTTGCAAGGTTATTAATCAGATCCCGTTCTTCTTTCAGAAAAGGGCCTTCATCAGCAAGAGGAAATTTCTTATTGTAAAATACTGATATTTTCCCGGAATGCCCGTCAATTGTTTCAAATATCTGGGTGAGTTCCCATTGGCCAATAATAAAATCTTTGGAAAGATACTCCTTGCCGTCATATTCAATCATGGCAAAGGTGTTTTCCGGAAACTGCCATGCATTGGGCAAAATAAGAGATATATGTTTTAAAGTTTCTTCAACAGATTTGTTTTCTTTGATTATTGCAGTTGTTGTGTTAATACACATCAGTTCTTTAAGCCGCTCCTTGCTGTCAGCAAGAATTTTGCTCAGTTTTTTATTTTCCTCCATAATTATTTTTCGCGCTGATTATTGAGGATAAATTTAATAAATTTTCTGATAAAAAAGCCGCCGGTTTTATATTAGTGCTGTATAACATTTACAGCAAAACATATCTCCACAACAGTAGAAACACAACTACATGAAAAATATGTAAAATAAAAAGTGAGAAAAAGTTCAACAATATTATTTCACAACAATATTTACAATCTTCTTAGGAACAATAATAATCTTTACTATTTGCATCCCGTCGGTCCATTTATTGGTATTTTCATGAGCAAGAACTGCCTCCTCAATTTGCTTAACATTCATATCAAGTGGTAATTCCAGCATAAAACGTGTTTTGCCGTTAAAAGAAACCGGATAAGAAAAACTGCTTTCAACCGTATATGCTTCGTTGTAAACAGGCCATTCTGCTTTTGTAATACTTTCTTTGTGTCCGAGCAATCCCCATAGTTCTTCTGCTATATGCGGAGCATAAGGAGAAATTAATACACAAAGCGGTTCCAGAATTTCGCGTTTGTTGCATTTGCCTAATTCGTTCGTACATATCATCATATTACTGACACCTGTATTAAACGAAAATCTTTCTATGTCGTCACTGATCTTTTTTATAGTATTATGAAGAACCTTTAATTCTTCGGCAGTTGCCTTTTCATCAGACACGGAAAATTCATTGCTTTCGTTGTGGTAAAGCCTCCAGAATTTTTTCATAAATCTGAAAACGCCTTCGATCCCGTTTGTATCCCATGGCTTTGCCTGTTCAACCGGGCCAAGGAACATTTCGTACATTCTCAAAGTATCTGCACCATATTTCTCTACCAGATCGTCCGGGTTCTGAACGTTGTGCATAGATTTCGACATCTTCTCTACTTCCCAGCCACAATGATACTTTCCGTCATCTTCAAGTATAAATTCGGCATTTGAAAATTCCGGTTGCCAGGTTTTAAATTTATCTGTATCAAGCACGTCATTATCAACAATATTTATGTCAACATGCAATTTCTGTGTTTCATACACGTCTTTAAGATTGTATGACACAAATTTGTTTGTTCCGGTAATTCTGTAAACAAAATTTGAACGTCCCTGAATCATCCCCTGATTAATAAGTTTCTGGAATGGCTCATCTTTGCTTGTCAATCCAAGATCGAATAAAAATTTGTTCCAGAATCTTGCATAGATAAGATGCCCTGTTGCATGCTCACGGCCTCCTATATATAAATCGACATTTTGCCAGTAACTTACTGCTTTATCGGAAACAAGTTCCCAGTTATTAAACGGGTCCATATAACGCAGATAGTAAGCTGATGAACCTGCAAATCCCGGCATTGTAGATGTTTCGATACGATAACCGTCAAATGTTTCCCATTTTTTTGCTCTTGCGAGTGGCGGTTCCCCATCTTCGGTAGGTAAATATTTGTCAACTTCCGGCAATTCGAGCGGTAATTCCTCTATGCTCATTGCATGCGGAATATTGTCTTTATAGTAAATCGGAAACGGCTCGCCCCAATAACGCTGACGGCTGAAAATAGCATCACGCAGACGGAAGTTAATTTTTCTCTCTCCTATTCCCATCTCTGTAAGCTTTTCGTTTACTGTGGAAATTGCTGTTTTTACTTCGAGACCGTTAATAAAATCCGAATTTATCATTATTCCTTCTTTGGAATCGTACGATTCTTCCCATTCTTCAGTCGGAACAGTTTCTTCTCCCTGTTTTTTCACAACCTGAATAACAGGCAGATTAAAATGACGTGCAAAAGCAAAATCGCGGCTGTCATGAGCCGGAACTGCCATAATTGCTCCTGTACCATAACCTATAAGTACATAATCAGCAATGTAAACAGGTATTTCCTGTCCGGTAAACGGGTTTATCGCAAAAGAACCTGTAAACTGTCCGCTGACTTTTTTCTCGGCCATACGTTCAACATCCGAACGGTTCTTTGCCCATGTTACATATTCTTCAAGTTTTGATTTATTTTCGACAGTAGCCAGTTTTAATGCAAGCTCATGTTCCGGAGCCAAAACCATAAATGTTGCCCCGAAAATTGTATCCGGACGTGTAGTAAATACTTCTATTTTTTCATCACATCCTTTAATATCAAACACCATTCTGGCTCCTTCGCTACGTCCTATCCAGTTTGTCTGAATATCTTTTACCGGCTCCGGCCAGTCTATTTTCTGCAGCCCGTCAAGCAATCTCTGGGCATAAGCAGTTATTCTCAAAGACCATTGTTTCATCTTCTTTCGTTCTACCGGATAACCGCCACGAACAGAAAATCCGTCAACAACCTCATCATTTGCCAGAACTGTTCCTAATTTAGGACACCAGTTTACCGCGGTATCAGACAAAAACATCAAACGGTAACACATCAGTATTTCCTGTTGCTTCTCATTGGACATTGTATTCCATTCGTCAGCAGAGAAAGGTTCGTGCTCGCTATGAACAGCATTTATTCCATGAGAACCGGATAACTCAAAATGCTGAACAAGTATTTTTACAGGATTCGCCCTGTCTGCATCTTTGTCATAATAATGTTTAAACAACTGGATGACTGTCCATTGTGTCCATTTATAATATTTAGGATCGCTGGTCCGGACTTCTCTGCTCCAGTCAAAAGAAAATCCGATATTGTCAAGTTGTTCACGATAACGTGCAATATTCTTTTCAGTAGTAATTGAAGGATGTGTTCCGGTTTGTATTGCATATTGTTCTGCCGGCAAGCCAAAAGCATCATATCCCATAGGATGTAAAACATTAAATCCTTTGTGTGTTTTAAAACGGGAATAAATATCTGACGCTATATAACCCAGCGGATGTCCTACATGTAACCCTGCTCCGGAAGGATATGGGAACATATCCAAAACATAAAATTTAGGCTTTGTCTTATCAATTTCAACTTTATAAGTTTCATTGTCTTTCCAGTATTGTTGCCACTTTTTTTCAATTTCTCTGAAATTATATTCCATTTCGCTGCGTTTTAGGCTGCGAAAATAGAATTTTTTTATGTATTTACAAAAATCGTCGTATAGGGCTTAAAAACGTGATGTTACTAAAAAGATATTCTGACAAAAGCTCCGGCATCGGGATTATTTCCTGTTTTAATTGCAAAATTATGTAAATCACAAATGTATTTTGCAAAGAATAAACTTAACCCATACTCCCCATTTTGTTTTTTTACAGGTAAAAACGGATAAAACAACAATTCTTTTTCGAATCCGGGTCCGGAATCCGAAACCTGTAAAACTATCTTATCTGCCTCCTCGTATGTTTTTATTTCTATAAGAGATTCCTCCGGAGAATATTCTGCAGCATTTAATAATATTCCTGTAATTATCTCTAAAAGCAATGACTTGTCTGCCTGTATATTTATACCGCCAAGAAGCATGGTTTCAACCCCGGTTTTTCTTTTCTTTATATACTTGCCGGCCATATTTACAGCATCTCCGATAATTTTCTCAAGGTTTACCGTTTCTATACTCAATGCTGCTTCACGATCAATAAAATATTTGGTTTTTTGCTCTATAAACAATGCTGTTTTATTTTTATTGTAAACCGTATGTTCAATACTATCCAGAATCGAAGATGCCTTCTCTCCTACATTTTCAAGTTTTAACAAACTCAAAGGTGTTGACAAAGAGTTAATAAGGTTGTTATATACTTCTGAATACATGTCGATTAATTTAGCCTGCATGACAATAGTATTCTCCAGATCTTTGGTTTTAAATAAAAACTCCCTGTGTTGCGTATTGATTTTATCGTTATAATAGGTTTCTTTTTTTTCCAGAAATGTCTTATGGTAATTTAATTTATCTCTTGTTTTTTTTAATTCAACATGAGTAGAAACACGCAAAAGCAGTTCATCAGCTTTAAATGGTTTGGAAATATAATCAACACCTCCGTATTCAAAACCAAGTGTTAAGCTGTCAATATCGGTTTTTGCCGTTACAAAAATAACCGGGATATGTTTCTTGTTTTCAATTTTCTTTATCCGGCGGCAGGTTTCAAAACCATCAATTCCTGGCATCATAACATCCAGAAGAATAAGGTCAAAATCTTCCCGTTCAATAATCTGTACAGCTTCTTTTCCGTTTGATGCATATTCCACCTCATAATCATCATTAGTCAGATGTGTTGCCAGCACCTGAATGTTCTTGGGATTATCATCAACTACTAATATTCTGCTTTGCATAACTAACAAATTTTATTTTTATAAAAATACAAAAATTAAGGATATTTTATCACTTTAGAAACTTCTCAATCTTATTTATCAAAATTTTGGAAACAATAGGCTTTTGAATATAATCATCACAATATTCTTCCATTTGCTTATCTTCTTTAGAATCCAGCCCATATGCAGTTTGTGCAATTATAGGGATTTCAGGATTCATTGATTTAATAATTCTGGATGCTTCAAGTCCATCTATTCCTGGCAATCTTATATCCATTAAAATAAGATCAATATCCTGATTCTCTTTTACTATGTCTATCGCCTTTTGTCCATCATCTGCTATCAGATAATCATAGCCCTCCATTTCCAGAATCTGACTAAGATAATCGTAATTATAATCCTCATCTTCAACTATTAAAATTTTAGCTTTAACCCCTGCTTTTTCATTTAAAACACCGGCTTCCGACTCCAGATTACCGGCAGGAATATAAAACGAGAATCTTGAACCTGCTCCCGGTTCAGATACGACCAATAGCTCGCCGCCCAAAACTTCAATATATGCTTTACATATACGCAGGCTTATGCCCATGCCACGATCTTTGTCATTCATGTCAAACATATCTGTATTTGCGGCCGATGATGTTTCAAACAACGTGTCCGGCTCTTCAATACCGCTTCCTGTATCAGAAACATAAAACCAAAGACAGTCTGTTCCGTAATAAGTGCCGATATCTATTCTACCGGCATCCGTATATTTTATTGAATTCTCAATTAAATGGCCCAAAACAGTCCTTATCTTATTAAGGTCTGAATCAAACAATACTTTATCGGACGGAATATTTATTTCTGTGTAAAAATTCAGTCCTTTTTCTTTTATTCTATCGGAATAAACCTCTTCAATGTTTTTAATTAATGTTACAATATTAAATTCCGTTTTTCTCACATCCAGCTCGTTAAACTCTGCCTTCGAAAGTTCAACAACATTTTCAATAATTCCCAGCAATTTATCGGAACTGTCTCTTATAATCTCCACATACTTTTCTTTCTGCTCATTTGAAACCGATTTACTCTTCAACAAACTTACAAAACCTACAATTGAGTTTATCGGAGTTCTTATTTCATAGCTGAGATTAGATATAAAATCTGATTTTAATTTACTGTTTTCTTCAAGAAGCATTCTGGTCCGTTCCGATTCCACTTCATAAGTTTTTCTGTCTGTTATGTCTATTATACTTAAAAGGATTCTCAGCTCATTTTCCACAGTAAAGACTGTGGTTGACAAGCTGTAAAAGCTTTTCCCCGACTCATGGGGCTTTCCAACCAACGGAAAACTTATCTCCTTGTTGTAAATATTTTCCATGTTTACAACAGATTCTCTGATAATTGCCTTAAATACCTCAGAACTGATATCTTGCTGCTTTCCGGAATCATTGGCAAACTCTTCGCAAAGACAACAAATACTGTTACCAATCAGTTTTTCTTTTAACAAACCTGTTTCGGCAGTTACAACATCATTAACTTCCCTGATATTAAGATTTTTATCTGCAACAATTAACATAATCTGAACAGAATTATAAATCGCCTCAAGTTTTCGCTGATTATGTTGTAACGTTAAAAGCGTTTTCTTCAGTTCATTAATATAAAGATGTATTCCCAGAATTTTCCCTTTATCGGAGACATTTGCATTATATACTTTTACAAATTTGCTGTTAAACCATATAAATTCTCCGTCAAATCCGGCAATTCTGAATTCGCTGTCAAAATCTCCGGCTTCATCGTCCAGCAATTTATTAAATCCGGCTACAATGTTTTGATAGTCTTCAGGATGAATAAGGTTTGATAATTGTGAAAAACTTATTTTACCGGTCTTACTATCTCCGAAAATGAAAAGACTTAAAATTTCATTTATTTCCAACTCTTCTGTATCCTGATTAAAAACAGAAATTCCAAGCTTTGCTATTTCTGTTGCTATTTTAAGTTTTTGTTCGGATGCCTTCAGTAAATTTTCGTTGGCTACTGTTTTAGAAACATCTCTCAATACGCCTTCAAATCCCGTAATAGTATTATTCTCATCATAAATTACACGTGCATTAAGAGAAATAGGTAAAGTTTTACCCCATGCATTTTTAAGTAATACAAAACTATCATTTACCTCCCCTTTGGATATTAGTTCTCTAAGCAACGGCTCCCTGTGTGAACTGTCTTCATAAAAAAAACTTTCGTGTTGTCCTATAACATCCTGCACCTTGAATCCACTTAGCATAAAAACAGAAGGACTTACACTTACAACATTGCCATTTATATCAGACCTGTAATATACATCCTGCATAGAATTAAAAATACGCTCGTATTCATCTTCACGCTTAATCAGTTTTTTTTCCAGGCTATGAACTTTAGATAATTCTTTCTTTAATCTGAGGAAATGATAAATATATGATATTGCAATTATCAGAAGTGACAATATTATAAATATCAAAATATTCTGAAATTTTAAAACCCCCATTTCATACTTTAAAGGAGTAATTTCTGTGGTTTCTGCATTATGATTTTCTTCAGATTTATTATTACGGATAGAAACTACCGGGTTATCCGGTTTTAAAATTAAGTCAAAAAATATTTTTTCATGACCGTAACTTATAAAATTGCTGATATATGTCTTCAAAGTTTCTATAGTTACTGGATCTTTTACATTTTCCGCAATCCCACAATTAATGTAAAGGCTGAAACATAAAAAGAAAAGACCTTTCATTGCAACATTTTTAGAAAAAACTATTATCTCGTATATTTGCAATTCCATAAAATCATTTTTCGTTAGTTAAAAATAAAATCCCGGTAAGATGTTCAATAAGAATAACATTAAAATCTTCAACAGATTTTGCAAGAGCCTGCACATATCGTTTTAATTCTTCATCATCTTCAAAAGCCTTAGATTGTTTTAATATAAGCAATAATTCGGTTATCTGTCTGTTTGTTAATCTTGATCCTGCAACAGCAGAAACAGAAGCAAGTGTATCTTTTATCAGGTTCACAGTCATTTCGCTAAATGCAAATCCATCTTTAGTCACATCTGTTTCCATCGTAAGTTCTTCATAATCAAGCATTCGTGTGAGCTCTTTTGTTAATGACAATTTTGTAGCCGGCTTAAGAATAAGTCCGTCAAACATAGAATTCAGTTCTCCATCCAACATTGCAAAATTTAATGCTGCCGTATAGGCAATTATTTTCACAGATGACAGTTTTTCCGATTTGCGGATTATTTTGGTAACCTCTATTCCGCTTATATCCGGCATTCTTAAATCTATAATAATTAAATCCGGGATCAGATTTTCAAGCATCTCCAACGCCTGAGAGCCTGATGATGCTTCATATACATCAAAGTGATAGTCTCTAAGGTGAACAGTAAGAACATCTCTGTTTGGCTTAACATCATCCACTATAAGGATTTTGGCCGGATTAAACACATATTCCGAAAAAACAGGATTAAGCTCTGAAAGGCCTGATTCCGTGGTTTCATAAGATACCTCAGGAATTGTAATTATAAATTTTGACCCTTTTTGCAATTCACTCTCAACCTCTATCTTACCATCCATCAAGCCAATAAGCTGATTACAGATACTAAGCCCCAACCCGGTACCTCCTACGTTAAAATCATCTATGTTTTCTGACTGACTGAACGGGTTAAAAATTTCTTCCAGCTCATCTGCGGCTATTCCAATGCCGGAATCTTCAACAGAAATAATGAGGTTAACAGTATTATTTTTCTCAGGAACCATTGAAATTACAACCTTGACAAAGCCTTTTTCAGTAAATTTAACAGCATTCCCTACAATATTTATTAAAACCTGCCTCAACCTGTTTTCATCAATAAAAAACAAGAAATCTCCCTGCTTTTGATATTCAACACTGAAATTCAATCCTTTTTCTTCTGTTTTTAAGCTGAATATTTCCAGTATATTTGATTTTAGTATTTCCAGATCACAATACACCTGGCGTAACTCTATTTTTCCTGCTTCTATTTTTGATAAGTCCAGAATATCATTTATTAAATTAAGCAGAGTATTTCCGGCAGTAAAAATAGAATTGATGTATTCTTTATGATCCGGGTCACGTAGCTTCTTTTGTAAAATTTCGGCAAATCCTATTATCGCATTCATAGGAGTGCGGATTTCGTGGCTCATGTTAGCCAAAAACGATGATTTTGCTTTATTGGCCGCAATTGCTTTTTGCTGAGCTACCCGCAACTTTTGCTCAAGCGCTTTTATTGTTGTAATATCTGTTCCCTGGGCAACAACTGCATATACATTACCTTTGTGATCTTTTAACGGTGTTTTGGTAACAAGGAAAATCTGTTGTTTATTTTCCGCAGTTGTTAATTTCTGTTCATATGTACGGGATATTCCCAGATAAATAATTTCGTCGTCAATTGCCTGTATAGCTTTTGCTTCATCCGGCCTGTAAATATCTGATGATTTTTTGCCCGTTACAAACTCTTTACTTATTCCAAAAGTTGTATTATAAGTTTGATTAGACGCGATTATCTTTCCGTAATTATCTTTTACAACAACTACAGAATTAAGCGAGTCTATTATAGTCTGGAGCCAATGTCGGGTTCGCTCAAGATTTTCATGAGTATTGTATATTTGAGTTGTATCTCTTACTATTCCCAGATATGCAATACTGTTACCATATTCTATTTTAGTAAATCTTATCTGCCCGATAAACTCCTGACCGTCAATTTTTCTGAATCTCCAGTCATAATGCTCTTCACCGGTTTTATCAATATTCTTTATGGCCATTTTCAGAAGAGCAGAGCTACTTTCTCCGTTTATTTGCTTTGCCGGATAAAGCATTGAATATTTAACTGCCAGAAGATCTGCTTTTTTATCCGCTCCGAACAGTTTAACGCACGATTCATTGGCATCTATAAATGTCATACATGTTGAGTCAATTATAAAAATTGCATCTCTTGACATTTCAAACAACTGGCGATAATATTTTTGTTCTTCCGCTATTTTGGTTTGCAACCTGAACCTTTCAGAGACATCAGAATATAACATCGCAAATTTATTATCCGTTATGCTGAAAGCAAAAATCTCAAAATGTTTCTTCAGAAAACTGTCATAAACTTCGAAGCGTACCGATTTATTGTTAAACAAATCATTTAAACGTAGCATAACAGACTCTCCGGCAGAGTGTAAAAATTCTCCGGCACATCTGTTAATTATATCTTTTTCACTTATGTTTACGATATTGCAAAACTCTTCATTTACAAACAGGTATCTGAAATCTGAAACAACATGATGCTTGTCAAATACTCTTTCGCAAACACAAAATGCAAGATTCATGTTTTTATACCATGATTTAAGTTCTGTTGCAGTTTTTATCGCCTCTTCTTCCCTTTCTTTCCTGCGGGTAATATCCTGATGATATCCTATATATTTAAGCACCTTGCCGTTACTGTCATAATCAGTTACTTCACCATATCCTTCAATCCATATTTCGCCTTTAACGGGATGATTATATAAATACTCAGTACAGAAATTTTTGCGAATCCCTTCTTTAATTTCTCTGTGATTTTGTATTGCAACAGCTTGAGAATCGATATGCATATTCTTTATCCAATCACTGTACTCACCCTTATCGTATTCTTCTCTTGTTATGTTAAAAACTTCCAGCCATTCATCAGATACTGTAGGTTTAGGTTTACTTATATCAAATTCCCAGTGGCCAATTCTTCCTGCTTTACTTACAGCATTCAGTAAACGCCGGGATTCAAGATTTTTAATCTCAAAATTTTTTCTTTTGGTAATATCATTAATAAAACCAAAAACATGACACGGAATATTATTTTTATCCCGTTCAAGAACAAAATCAAATCCCTCAATCCAAATAGTTTCTGCTTTTGAATTAATAATAGAAAAAACTGTATAGAACTCACTTTTCTGTGAACCGAGAAATCTTTCTTTCATTAAATCTGTTGTTAATCCCGGTATCGAATTTATTTTATCAAGAGCAATCTGAACACCGTATTTCAAAAGATCTTCTCTCTTAACATCAAAAATCTCAAGCCATTTATCACTTACTTCAGGAAGATCATTGTCAAAATGCCAGTCAATCATCCCAAAACCGGCAGATTGTATTGCTGCCTGAAATTTTTTATCTTCATTTATCGTCTCCTGTGATAATCTGTTTTTTAAATTTAATTCTTCTATTTCTTTTTTCTGATGCCTTCTTTTTTTATCAGAAATACTGGTAATAATAAGAATACAGATCATTAAAAGCAGTAATAATGCCAATACTCCTATAGCAAGTTTCATCAGAATTCCTTTCGTTTCCTCCATCTTTTCTTCCTCATACACAACCTTTTGCACCGAATTTAAAATAAGCTCTTCACATAATTTATCAGTTTTAATATAAAGAGGGCTATAAGAATTTAAGAAATCGTATTTCGCTGCTTTAATCTCTCCGTTATAATAACTTTTCAGAATCTCATTCATGAGTAGCAATAAGCTATCATTTCCCTGAACCAATGCCTCTCCCTGAGTTGAAGAATAAAAAAAGTCTGAATTAAAAATAATAGAATCTATTTTTATTTTTGAGACGGCAATTTTGCTAAGAATACTGTCTTTCGAATAAAAATCTTCATTATATGTAATCATCAGAAAAAGATTGTTCCTCCTTTCTGAATTATACTGTCTGAATTTATTGTAAGTTTCTGTTTCCAGCCTTACTGTTTCTGCTTTTTGAGTGTGATTTGTTTTAATCCAGCTTATGTTATGAATATATATTATGCTTGTTGAAATAATAGTAATAATAATAAGGATTATTACCGTTATCAACGCTTTTGAGTTTTTCATTTATATTATTTTTTCGACAAACTATGATGTTCATACGAAATTATTGTTTTAAGGTTGTAAATAATGTGCTATAATCTTAAAAAAACCATCCGGAAACAAGGATTTAAATCCTTGCTCCGAATGGCATCCGACACTATGAAAACTATACCTGCACCCTTCCCGTACAGGTACATAAAACCCGGATTTATAAACAGTACAATCTATCTTACCAGACTGATTGTTCCGGTTTTTGAGGCACTGCCGTTATTTGGATCAATTATATAAATGTAGGTTCCGGAAGGTAATTCTCCCAAATATGTCCCGTCCCATATTTCATTATCCGAAACCGTCTCGAAAACAATCTGCCCCCATCTGTTAAATACCTGTACACTTGCTTGCGGAAACATGCCAATATTTTCAATTTCCCACTTATCATTTACTCCGTCATTATTTGGTGTAAAGGCATTTGGTATTATCAAACATTCTTCTTCACTTCGCGGAATTATTACCTGCTGCATACCGGACATACATCCGTTGTTGTCAATTACATATGCAGAATAAATACCCGGGAACTTTCCAGTAATTTCATTTTCGGAAAAAACATCTTCTCCTTCCCCGTAACTATACGGAGGGACTCCACCGCTTGCATTAATAATAAACCATCCGTCATTATTTCCGTTACATGATACAGAGAAAGCAGAAGTATTAAATTCTATTTCGGTAGGTTGATCCAGTTCTGTTTGAGTCGTAATTTTACAATTATTAGAATCCGTAATCTCTAACGTGTAAATTCCGGCATACAAATCATTTATACCTTTTCCGTATGTTATATATCCGGCATATTCCCATAAATATGTATATGGCTCTGTTCCTCCTGAAGCCTGTGAACTTAAATAACCATCTGCCGACCCCCAACATTTTGGTTCTTGACCTGAAAGTGTATAATCAAGCGGATTTTGCGGTTCATTAATACTTATATTCTTAACTATTTTACAATTATTTGCATCTGTTGCAGTAAATGTATAAGTTCCTGCATAAAGGTCAGACATATCCTGTTGCGAAGTTCCATCCTGCCATAAGTAGGCAATTGTCCCGGTACCTCCTTCGGCATTAAGAACAATATTTCCGGTATTTTCCCCTTTACATTTTACATCTTCAATATAAGTATGTATCACCAGTTCATCCGGTTCTGACAAAACTACCGAAGCATGACCAGTGCAACCCTGAGCATCACTTATTAAAACAGAGTACTCTCCTGAATAAATGTCACTTAGCAAATTGCTTTGTGTGCCGTCTGACCAGACATAAGTTAATGGTAAAACCCCGTCAGGAGAAAATGCGCTGACAACTCCGCTGTTATTACCAAAGCAATCTATCCCTGATACAACATCTATAAAAGCATTTATACTGTCTGTTGCTTCAATTGTGTAACTATAGGTTTTGGTACATAGATTTACATCCTGAACTGTTAACTGATAAATGCCTGCAGGGACTTCGGATAAAACAGAATTTTCATTTTCGTTTGACCATAAAAAACTGTACGGGCCAACACCTCCCGATGTATTTGTAAAAATACTGCCCAAGCTGTTCCCGCAATTAACAAAATTTATCTCTTCCTGAACAATTATTTCTGTATTTTCTTCGATTTCTACAGTGTCAATTATCTGACAATTTCCGGCATTTGTTATTGTAAAGATATATGTGCCGGCACTTAGATCACTTCTTTCAAATATACTGCTTCCATCTTCCCAGATAATAGATAACTCTGGATCAGATGTAGTAATATTAATAAAACCATTATCATCCCCAAAACAATTCAGAATTCCTGATTTCTCAACCTGAAAAGATGTTTCCTCTGCCTGCGAAATCGTTTGTTCTGCAATAATCCGGCATAAATTACTGTCGGTAACTGTCAGATAATATTCTCCGGTACCTAATCCGGAAATATTTGGTAAATAAGGATTTTCTCCTGCATTCCATAGATAACTGTAAGGCCCGGAACCTCCTGAAACAACTGCATTAAGCACTCCGTTTTCTGAATTATAACAAGGAAGGTTTAATGTCCCGCTGATATTTACAGATAATTCTTCTGGAGCTTCAATGTAAACACTATCGTAAATACTGCAATCAAATTCGCTGATAACTTCTACGGTATGCCATCCTGCTCCTACACCGGATAAAATATCAGAATTTGTAACAAGCCCGTTATCCCAAATAATTTCATAATCAGATTCAGCAGAAACAATAGCTCTGATTTCAGCATCTTCGGAATATGAGCAAGAAGGATAATTCAAAATATCAAAAGAAATCTCCGGCAACCCGTGTATAAAAACAGATTGAAAATAACTATCCGAACAACCGTTGGGGGCGGTGTACGAATATGAAAAAAAGTGTTCGCCGATACCTGTAGTTGATGGTGAGAAGGTATTGCCGGAGATTTCAATCCCATTTACACTTCCTCCCCAGGGAGTTGCATGAAATGAGATGTCGTTTGAATTCTTACAATAGTCTGTTGCAATTCCCGAAACAATAACTTCGGGAACTTCAAGTATTTCAAAATTTACTGTTTCTTCAGATGTGCATCCGAAATCATTAGTAAAGCTATATGTTATTGAGTTGATTCCTATGCTTAGATTATTTGTCAAAAAACTATTTTCGGAAGATAATACTGTTCCGCTTATGTCTCCGCCGGAAGGATAAAGCTCTGCTGCCACGCTTCCGTAATTCTGACAATATGAAGGCTCAATGCCGGAAACTTCAACCTGAGTATATGGAAATACATTAATGTTAAATTCATATGTATTCTGACATGTTCCGTCATTTAAATTATAATAAACTGAATTATTCCCTGTATTTGCATTTTCAGGAACAAAATAACCGTCATTTACAGCATCTCCGGTCCAGAAACCTCCGGCAGGATTTGCGGTTAACAAAGCCTGAGGAGAATTACTGCAATACCCGCTGTCAGACAAAAGTGTTACCTGAGGAACAGCAGAAACTGTGATATTCACGGAATCTATGACAGCACACAAACCTGAACCAATAGTATATGTTAAATAATATTGTCCGTTTCCTGCAGTTCCTGGATTAAATAATGAATCCTGATATACTCCCGGGCCGGACCATACTCCTCCTTCAGGTTCTGCATGCAAAATAAATTCATTTTCATTTTCGCAAACATTTTCCGGAGTATTGAAAATTATTTCTTCGCTTCCGTCATAAACCCATAAATATCTGCTACTTACAGAAGTACATTCAGCATTAGACACTGAATAACTTACCAGAGCGGGACCTGTTCCGGCCAATGCGGGACTAAAAATACCCAGTGAATTATCCGTAATTCCGTCGCCATTCCATACTCCTCCTGAAGTAATACTTTGTAACTGAACATCCGGTTCATTAATACAAAACATGAGTGGGCTTAAAAAACCCGGGTCCGGAGCATCAAGTACTTCTATTGGCTTTGTAACTGTATTTATACAAGCCTGATTGATTATTGTGTAAGAAATTTCTGAGAACCCCTCTCCTGCAACAGATGGGGAAAACATGCCTGAAACAGAATCGGTAATTCCCGAACCGCTCCATATTCCACCGGGGTTTTGAGCTGAAAATTCATATGGATTTTCAAATTCACATATTTGTGCCGGACTTGTAAATTCAGCACTCACAAAATCATAAACCGAAATGTTTATAGTGTCAGAAGAACTACATTCTCCATTGGTTAACGTGTAAATTACCTGCCCGGTACCAACGCCGGAAGATGCCGGAGAAAACAAACCGTCAATGCTTACGCCGTATCCGCTCCATTCTCCGCCCTGATTTTGCGAACTTAAAATCACATCCTGATCATTAATACAGAAATTAAGGTCGTTTCCGATATTTGCCGGAATATACGGGTCAACAACTATATCAACAGAATCCATATCTTCACAATCGGAATTATTAAGAAAATAATATATTCTGTGAGTTCCCGGTCCGGCAACAGACGGATTAAACTTTCCCGTAATCATGTTTACAATTCCCTGACCTTGCCATATTCCGCCGGAGCTTGCAGCATTTAACCAAAACGGTGCGTGATTTTCACATATACGGTCAACCGGAAAAATTGATGCATCAACTCCCTGATGCACTTCAATGCTGTCAGTCCCGGTAATTATACAGACTCCCTGCGTAACGGAATAATTTATTATTGCATTACCTGTTCCTGAAATAAGCGGATCAAATATTCCTTCCTGAGCATCAGCTATTCCGTTTCCGGTCCATATTACTCCTTCTGTTCCCGCATCAAGTACAACCGGACCTTCATTATTACATAATTCGGAAGGATTATTAAGCACAATAACTGGTGCTTCATCAACACTTATGATTGCAGTTTGGGTATCTTCACAACCATCATATCCTATATGATATGTGATAATATGATCCCCGCTTCCGGCAAGATTAGGACTGAAGTTTCCGGCATCAGGATTAATTATTCCGGTACCAGACCAAACTCCTCCTGAATATAATGAGTGTAAAGTAACATCATCTTGATTGGAACAATATTGCAGTAGGCCGGTTATTGATGCATCCGGAATTGTAACCCCAATAAAACTGATGACAGAATCAGTGCAGTTGAATTCATTAATTGCATAAAACCCGTAATATCCCGAATTCTGCTCATTAACGTTTACTATTTCTTCAACCGGGTTCTCAGAATAAAATGAATCCGGACCTGTCCACCATACCTGACCTTCGGCAGTTCCTGATAACAAAAGATTTCCTCCGCGGCAAACAGGATAATTATAATTTACATTAGCAACCGGTGACGGATTTACAGAAATTTCAACTGTTGCTGTTCCCGTACAACCAATGTCATCACTTACTGTTAAGTAGTAATTCCCTGAATTAGGTATTATAATATTATTTATCGAAAGACTGTTCTGATCTGATTCCCAGTTTCCGGGACCTGTCCATAAGTATTGATAAAATTCTCCGGGATTTAAAGATATATTATCTCTTTCACAAAGAGTAACATTTTCCGGAAGCTGAGGAACCGGCCAATCATGAATCTGTACATCAATCATCTCCTTATACTCGCACCCGTTTTCACCTGTTACTGTTACCCCGTAAATTCCACTTCTTACAGAACCTGCATTTTCTATTACCGGGCTACTCTCAGAATTAAACCATCCTGATGGACCCTTCCATAAATAAGAAATACCGTTTTCGGATGAAAACTCAAGATCCTGTCCGGCACAAATAGGAGCATTGGTCTGTACATTTGCCTGCGGCAATGGTAAAATATCAACCCAGGTTGTAAAAATCTCCGATCCGCATGGATAACGCACTTCTGCACTAACATTCTGTGATTCTTCCAATGTTGCATAAATCATGTCAGAACCGGTTTGTCCCGTGCTCCATATAATTTCATAATTCTCCGGTAACTGATCAATATCGAGACTTATTAAAACACTGTCTCCTGCACATTGTGGACCGTTATTGGAAATTGATCCCGTAATCTCAATATTATCATATACATTTATAGTTTCTTCAATAAATGCCAATCCGCATTCACACCCTGTAAATATTTTTATAGTGATTGTCTCTTCTCCTTCTGTTACATCATCGGTAAACACATCATAAGGTACAACAAGAGACTCTTCACCTGCAGGAATTTGTAAAGAAAGCGGGATAGGAGAATAATCAACCCCCGGAATTGCTGTTCCTCCGATTTCGATATTAAAATCAAGAGGCTCATCTATATTATTGTTGTCAGATCTGGCAAACGTAAGATTATTACTGCATCCCTCATATGTTGTGTTTACCATAACCCAATCCGTAATATTTTTAACCAAAGGAATTGTTCCGCTGTTAAAACTACCTGCTTTCAGAAAAACTCCTGAATCGAAAATAGGATCAGCAGCATCTGCAATTGCCAGACGAATATGATATGTTTCACAAGGGGTAACCGAAGCAAATGCGGTAAGAGTTCTGGTCATTCCGTCAAACTGCAGGTCTTGTCCGTTATCATTATTGTAATACCACTCGGTATTCTGCATCTGATTTACATTATTAATACTTACAGGAGTATTTGTTCCGGGAATAAGTGCTATGTTCTGATTATTGTATCCTTCAGGTCCTCCTGATATGTAAAATGTAAAGATATCATTGAATACTCCTCCGACATACTCTTC
Source organism: Bacteroidales bacterium (assembly GCA_003249955.1). Lineage (GTDB taxonomy): Bacteria > Bacteroidota > Bacteroidia > Bacteroidales > ML635J-15 > Bact-19. Next base: position 21,949 of record QKHS01000080.1, read on the forward strand.
ATATTCTTCAGAGCCAAAAGCATACTGAAAGGAAATAGTATTATTGGCAGGAATAAAATCAAACTCCAGTATTGCAGCATCATAAGTCTGTCTGTGTATAAGTGCCGTAAGAAGAGAATCTCCCGGTTGCTGCAGATTTGTACATGTTGCCGGACTGTTATTGGGGCCCGCAACTTTTGTTACCTTTCCGGTCGATAAAATTAATCCGGAACTAAAATCCAGACCTGGTGTTCCGTTAGTAAAAAATCCTATACTTTCAGGATGTCCTGTAAACTGTATGTTATTTGCCTGTACACAACCCGAAATAAGAACATTGTTTACAAGCTCTTCGGGAGTAGCCGAAAGAACTCCTATTACAGGAACTTTTGCTGCATAATTACCCGGATCATCATCTGATTTAAGAATAAAAGATCCTGAATCACTTCCTGAATTTATCCATATTCTACCTGTAATTACATGTCCGGCAAGTACAGAATCAGATATTTCAACTTCAGAACTTTTGGCTATAACCTGAGAGCATGCAAGTTCTGACCATTCAGAACCGGATACTGTATAAAGTGCAATTCCGTGATCAACAACATATTTGTGTAAAACTTCCAGTTTAACGTGCCCGCTTTCGGGTAAGATGAAACTGAAATAAACATTTTTACCGGAATAGTTTCGGCTGCATGACGGTTGAAAAATATCATTATCCTGCTCCAACTGATAAAGACACAATAATTCTGTTGCCCCCCCGCAAACATCAATCTGTACAGGAGCATTACTGTCTGTTCCCAGAGTTGTCTGAGACAGTGCAGCAAAGCTAAACAGTAAGATTATCGTTAAAAAAGTAAAGGTTTTCATAGGTGTCTTTTCGTATCTATTCAATAAATAATCTCTTTAATACAACACTCTCGTTTTCAGTAAATGCTACATTATAGATTCCTGAAGCCAGACTGCTGAGATCAATAGTCTGTGTTGCAGCAGAAATAACCGAGCTATAAACCTTTCTGCCGGCAGAATCATATACATCAAAACTTACCGGGACAAAAGCATTACCGTTTTCTATTGTAATTTGCCCTTCTGAAGGATTCGGGTAAATGTTATAAGTATTGGTTTCTGTAGATTCAACAGGAAGTTTTTTTACCGAAATTGTCTCTGTCCTTGTACAATACTCATTTGAAACGGTAAAACTGAAATTACCCTCTTCATTAAGAATAATTTCGTCCGTAGTATCGCCTGTACTCCATAAATAATTGCTATTAATTTCATACAAGTCTGCATTTGTATTAACATCTGCAACAACTGTAAACGGGAACTCCTTTACATTAAAAGAATTTTTATCTGAATTATTAAAAATTATATCCTGTGTAATCTTTATATAACTAACTGTAACAGTATGATTTCTTATTCTTTTAAAATCGTCTGAAAGTGTAACCCGTACAAAATTTTGTTCATCATCGAAAACAAAGCCTGTTGTTGTTGAAAACGGATATTTTTCTCCGGGATTCAGATTAGAACCAAGGGTTATACTTTCGTACATAAACATACTCTTATTAAGAAAATTTATTGTGTATTTTATCTCTGTACCGGCAGGTATTGTACGGGACCCTTCATTTAATATGTATAAATCCACAAAGTGATATTCATTATCATAATCGCAAACATAATTTTGCTGATTAACAGCAGCTACAGAAATAATCATTTGTGTATTAACCGGATTTTCAATATGTACATCAGGGAGAGAATCTGATGGATCGTTGTCATCAATACTGTCTGCCATAGTGATAAAAGTGTACTTCCCGGTCCAGTCAGAGACTCCGTTAAATTCACTGCAAACGGCCTGTACATATACATCGTATTCAGTGTTATCAAGCAGTGAATTAAGAGTAATTTCAGGACTATCTGTGTTTAATGTAGTGCCATTTCCCTGTGCAAAGCCTGACAAGCCGAACTCTACATTAAATAGTGTCTGATGTTCTGAACTTGTCCAGTTTATTAAAGCAGATGATTTTGTAATCTGATTTGCACTAACTTCTGTAACATTTTCACATATCCCGTCTGTAAAAAAACTTATTACTTCTGAATAGACTCTGATTCCTTCACAATCTGTTATTACATACGCATCGTATTGCGTAAAAGAATTAAGGTTTTCAATAAGACACGAATTGTCTGTAAAATTATAAATTATATTTCCTGAGTTTTTGGCAAAACCATGTTCTCCATATTCAACAGCAATAATATTTCCTGTATTTTCCCAGGATAATAAAGCGTAATCAGTTCCCGAATCCTGAACTGTCAGGTTCTGTGCAGCATTACAATCCACCGGGAATCCGAATCTTATATCATCAATATAAAGGTAATATTCGTAAACACTTTGATAGTGAATAACAACATATTTTGTATTTTCAGGTATTATTGTCCTGTATTCTCTCCATGTTTCATCTGCATTCGTTGTTGTCTCCTGCCATGTAACGGAACTAAGCGGATTAACAGGATCTGTTGAAAATCCTACTGCAAAAGATTCATCACTTCCGGATAATGTACGATATCTGAAGCTGATTTCAGTATTCGGGGCAAGATCTAAAGACGGGCTGATTAAATACTGGTCGTACGGAGAACCAACAGCGTAAGAGCTAAAGCGAAAAGAGTTCTGTCCTGAATAAGCAACCGAATTATCAACAATTACCTGATTATCTGCCGGATAATTATAATTTGCATATAATACCTGCCAGCATTCCAGCGGGTTTTCATTATTCTCAAAACTTTCTGTATAAGGTAAAACCTGTCCTATTTCGCAATCAGTAATAAAACTAAGCGGATCTGACCAATCGCTGACACCCTCACTGCAATATGATCTCAGATAGAAATCATATTCAATCCATGGGTCAAGCCCGTTTATTTGTAAAAAAGCATCATTTATATTACTTATTCGGGTTCCGGTTCCGGGGACAAAACCAGATACTCCATACTCTGCTTCAAAGCTATCGTTTCCGGTTTGTTGCCACCTTATAAGTGCCGATGTTTCTTTTACATTTACAAAACTTATACCTTTTGGCTCACTGCAAAAACTTCCTGTTATAATGGAAAGATCATCAATCCCGACTCCGTATCCGTATCCTGATTTTGCACTAAACGCAATATAATAATCAGAAGAAGCGTCCGGTAAAACAACAACTTCTTCTGTCCAGTCATTAATGTTTTCAGAAAATTCTGACAGTAAAATCCATTGACTTTCTGCTGATGTTTTGTAATATACTTTTAATTGATCCTGATCGCTGCTCCATACCGGTTGAACGTGACGAAATTTCAAAACAGGATTTTGTGCATCAGATAAATCTATAGCAGGACTTATTAACATTGTCTCATCTTCATTATAATTATAAGAATAAAAGCAGGCATTTAAATTACCTTCATAGGCTGACGCAACATCTCCGTAAACAAGACCGGAATTAAGCATCCATGAAACATTTCCGCTAATATTTTCAAAAGTCCATAAATCAAAATTTTCCTGAGATTCGAAATTTTCGTTATAATAATTTTCGGGTAAATCCTGTGCACTAACTGCAACTACAATTACCTGAAATAAAATGAGTAATGTAAAAATCTTTTTCATAAATCTAATTTTAAAAGCGCGAACATGAAAGCATCTTAGCTGCTAAAACAAATATATGCAGGTATGTAAGCAATCGCCAAACCGGTAAGAGAGTAATGATATTAGCAGTGATTTTCAGGCCATAATACACAGTATCATATAGATTTGCAACAAGATTTTTCCCGTTTCTTTTTTGTTTTACAAATTCCGGCTTTAAGCTATACTTATTGGCTGGATATTGAATTAAAGCCGGGTTTCGTATAAATATACGTTCATTTCAGAGCCCGTTTTCCACTTCTTTTTTTTATCAATTTTAATGTGCTTTTTTCTTAATTCTGCGTAAAAATCAAAAAAACATTTTGGACGGATTTATTAAATGCTGATTTAATAATTATTCAACTGTTTTTACTCTTTTTTTATGATTAATTCAGTAACATTTCACCAGTACAAGTAAAAAATATTTTGACACAACAGCAGATAGTATTATCTCATTTTTTGTACAATATGGGATACTATCAACTTATTTACACATACTACATTGTTATGTGTTTTTTATGTTTTTCAAAATTTAACAAGATCTGTTAAATTGGTTTTTGCAACTTACGCAAATCTGTATTTTATGGAATTAATCGGCAAAAAGTATCTTCCGACCCGGAACTTTTAAAATTATACAACTATGAAAAAATTTGTTTTAAGCACGGTAATTTTTATGTCAATAATCATAAACTTATCAGCAGCAGAAATCACTGTAAAATCAAAAGTATCAAATGTAACCGTTTTTCCGGGATCGGCACAAATCACAAGAACATCAACGTTCAGTGCCGGTAGCGGAATAAATGAAATTGTGTTTGAAAATGTTTCAGTATATCTTAATACATCAAGTATTCAGGCAAAAGGGAAGGGAAATTTCACGATCCTTGATGTAAAATTCCGCTACAAACAACCCGAACTTGTTCTTCCTGCACAAAACGGGGAATTACCTCCAAAAATTGTAAGAGAAATTTCATTACTCGAAGATTCTCTGGCATATCTTAATTTTGATTTATCAGATATTACCACACAAATTGATGCTTATAATCTGGAGAAATCAATTCTGCTGAATAACCAGCTTGTAAAAGGAAACGGCGGTGATACCATTACTGAACTGAAAGCAACAATGGAATACTTCAGATTAAGAATAAATGATATCAACAGCCAGGTTCAGAAACTACGCAAACAGGAATTTGTAATGAGAAAAAATTACAACAGGATGAATTTAAGACTGAATGATTTAAAAGCCTACAATCAGCAACAAAACCCTGTTCAACCGGCAAAATCTCCAATTCCGCAAATAGTAGTTGTTGTTTCCTGTGATGCCGCCGTAAACGGAAATATTGAGATCAGCTATATGGTAAACAATGCGGGATGGTCGCCGTCATACGATCTTAAAACCACAGGCATTGATCAGCCGGTTCAGCTTATTTATAAAGCTGATGTATGGCAAAATACCGGGGAAGATTGGGAAAATTCAAAACTAAGACTTTCGACGATAACACCATCAGACAATAATGTAAAGCCTGTTTTGCCGGTATTTTACTTAAATTATTACAACTATACAACGACTACGTCTACGGGAGGATCAATAAATAAAAAAGATGCCTGCGCAGAAAAAACAAACGCTCCGTCTTTAGGCAGTGCTTACGAAGTTGACGCTGGCTATGCATATGATTACACCAGTGCCATACAAACAATGACAAATGTAGAATTTGATATTAAGCTTCCGTACTCTGTACCCTCAGACGGACAGGTTCACATAATTCCGATACAAAATGAAACAATTCCTACGACTTATGTTTACCATATTGTACCAAAACTTGAATCACAAGCATTTTTGGTAGCAAAACTGACAGACTGGCAAAAACTTGATTTATTGCCGGGAAATGCAAATATTTATTTTGACGGAACTTTTGTAGGAGAAACACAAATAAATCCGGCAACTTTGTCAGACACTCTTGAACTTGCTCTTGGCCGCGACCGCAGTTTACAGATACAACGCAAACAAACAAAAAACGAGACCTTAAACAAATTAGTAGGCAATACGGCAACAAAAACTATCACTTACGAGATTTCAGTTAAAAACACTAAAATGGTAAAAACAGACATTGTTTTGCAGGATAATATACCTCTTAGTCTTGTCGAAGAAATAAAAGTTAACCTGACTGACAAAGGAAAAGCAAATCATTCGGAGTCAACAGGTTTGCTGCAATGGAATGATAAACTCGCTGCCGGAGAAACAAAGAAATATTCATATACATACACGGTAGAATATGATAAATCAAAACCCATTAATTTCAACTTCTGATAATCAGGGAATCCTGCTGTATAATCAGCAGGATTTTTTATCTTTTTTCAGAAAGACTTACAGATTACAATAATAAATAACACTGTTTTTCTGTTAATAAAAAAATGCTCTCTTTTTCCAATGAAGATATTTCTTATTTTTGTAACATAAAAACTTATTTGAAATGAAAAAACTACTGTTTATTCTGGTTCCGGTATTTGTTTTTTTTATATCCTGCAACAATACGGGATACAAAAATACTCCTGTTGCCCATGGTAACCCCGGAGACATTGTTGTGGTAATGAGTAATGAAAGCTGGAATTCAGAAGCCGGTGATACTTTAAGGGCTGTATTTTATGAATATTGTCCCGGAGTGCCAATGGAAGAACATCTTTTTGATCTTCACCAGATTCCCAAAGACAAATTTATTGATCAAAACAAATTGCACAGAAACATTATCTTTCAGGAAATTAATCCTGATGTTTCTGAAGCTACAATTACAATAAATAAAGACCGGTATGCACAAAAACAGGTGTTTGTAAACGTTGTTGCTCCAAATCAGGCCGAGTTTGTTAAAATTATTTACAAAAATAAAAACAATCTTATAAAACTATTTCTTGATGCGGACAGAGACAGATGGGTGGAACAGCTTTCTGAACACACCAATAAAACCGTTTCAGATAAAATACTAAAACAATACAATGTGTCACTAAAAATTCCGGCAAGTTACTATCTGGACGAAGCAAGAGACAATTTTGCATGGATATCAAATGAAACAAGATCTTATACCATGAGCATTTTGGTCTATTCATGGCCGTTATCCGACACATCGTCTCTTGACAGAGAATATTTAATTGCCATGAGAAATGCCGTTTTAAAAGAAAACATCCCGGGAGAGCGGCCAGGATCATTTATGTCCACAGAAACAAAATTCGACTACCCTTATTACGAAATTATTGATCATAAAAATCAACAGACTGCAATATTGCGCGGACTCTGGAAAGTCAAAGGAGATTTTATGGGTGGCCCGTTTGTAAGCTATACCAAAATTGATAAGCCAAGAAACCGAATGGTCACAGTTGAAGGTTTTGTCTATCATCCTAACGAAGAAGTCAGAGACAAAATAAGACAACTTGAAGGAGTGCTGTACACTTTTGATCTCGTCAAATAATTATCGACAGAAATATTATTGATTAAATTAATTGACAGAAAAACAAAATATTAATACCTTTGTAAAAAAAATCAAAACATGAATCTTAATAAAGTTCAGTTAATCGGAAGATTAGGAAAAAAACCTGAAGTAAATTATATTAAACCTGATGTGCCTGTAGCACGTTTTTCCCTTGCTACCACCGAAACATACAAGAATAAAGAGGGAGAAAGAGTAGATACTACAGAATGGCATAATATTGTTGCGTGGAGAAACAATGCAAAATTTGCAGAGAGTTACCTTGATAAAGGAATGTTGGTTTACATCGAAGGTAAATTACAAACCCGAAAATGGGATGCTCAGGACGGAACCACAAAATATACTACAGAAATAGTTACGGACCAGATTAAAATTCTTGAAAAAAGGTCTGACAGCATTCAACAGCCTAAATATCCAGATCAGCCTACTGAAACAGAAAAACCGAAAATATCACAACCTGTTGCTGATAATGATCCTTTCGATCCGATTGATGAAGCACTCAAGTCTGATATTGATGACGATTTACCATTTTAATTAAAAACACACAACTTTGGACCCTGACCCGCTCAGATACGGATTTTCTTTTTTGACAATTACTCCCGATTCATCAAATTCTGTGATTCTGGGTATAATAGCAATCGTTATTTTACTGACTTGCTCAGGTTTGATTTCTGCAAGTGAAGTAGGCTTTTTCAGCCTGTCTCCCAAAGACAGAAATAAACTGAAACACTCTAAAATGAAATCAGCAAAACTGGTTGAAAAACTGATGAAGAAACCTGATTTGTTGCTGGCAACCATTTTAGTCGCAAATAATTTTGTTAATGTAGCAATTGTAATTTTATCAACATATTTGTCTGCTTTCTTTTTTGCAGGTATCGATAATGAATTAGTGTATATTTTACTGCAAATGGTTGGCGTTACTTTCCTTATCCTGTTGTTCGGCGAAATGCTTCCCAAAATTTTTGCAGGAAAATTTCCGGTTAAAACAGCAAAAATGATGGCATATCCACTCATGCTTGCAAATAAAATTTTCTTCCCGTTAAGTTTTATACTCATAAAATCGACAGGAATCGTTAACCGAAGGCTTGAAGAGAAGCATAAAACCAATATCAGCATTGAAGAATTATCTCACGTAATTGAACTTGCTTCCGACGATCTTAAAGAAGATAAAGATATGCTTGAGGGGATTGTTAACTCTGCAAATCTTGAAGTGAAAGAAATTATGACTTCCCGTGTTGATGTTTTTGCAATTGAGTATAGTTCTTTATTTACAAAAGTAATCGGACAACTGGTCGAATCGGGATTTTCGAGGATTCCGGTTTTTGTTGATAACCTTGACAACATCAAAGGCGTGCTGTACATAAAAGATGTTTTGCCTTACATTTATCTTCAGAACAAAGAAGATTTTAAATGGCAGAAGCTCATAAGGCCTCATTTTATTGTCCCTGAAACAAAAAAAATAAATGATCTTTTATCAGACTTCCAGAATAAAAAACTGCATATTGCTATTGTGGTTGACGAATATGGTGGTGTAAGCGGGCTTGTAACTCTGGAAGATATTCTTGAGGAATTTGTCGGCGAAATACACGATGAATCTGATGATAATGAAAATTATTTTGTAAAAATTGATGAGCATAATTACGAATTTGATGCAAAAACAAGCATCGTGGACTTTTGTAAAACTATAGATACGGAATATTCACAGTTTAATGAACTTAAAGGAGAATCCGACAGTCTGGCAGGACTGGTTCTTGAAGTACACGGAGATATTCCCAAGAAACACAGTGTAATAAAAGTAGGTGATTATGAGTTTACTATTACAGCGGCAGATAACAGAAGAATAAAAAAAATAAAAGTAAAATTACCGGATGAAAAATAGAATAAGCATATTAGTAATTGTTTCAGTATTATTTTCTCTGATTTCATGTAGCAGCAACCCTCCTGTTCCAAAGCCACGCGGTTACTTCAGAATTGATTTACCCGAAAAAGAATATAAAACATATGATGACGATTGTCCTTTTACTTTTGAACTGCCGGTATATGCTTTTATCATAAAAGAAAAGGAAGATTATTGCTGGATGGACTTATATTTTCCACTAAATAATGCAACGGTTTACCTTACCTATAAAACCATAAACAACGACCTTAGTGCTCATCTGGAAGATGCGCATGAGTTTGCATATAAACATACCGTTAAAGCTGATGCCATAGAAGAAATACTTTTTGAAAATGATAGCTTAAAGGTTTACGGAATGTTGTATAATTTAAAAGGGAATACGGCTTCGCAGGTTCAGTTTTATCTGACCGACAGCACAGATCATTTTCTGCGCGGATCTTTATATTTTAATGTTGCACCGAATAAAGATTCTCTGGCCCCTGTTGTTGATTTTATAAGAGATGATATCCAACATCTTATGGAAAGTTTCCGTTGGAAATAATTTATATGATTTTAACTGAAAATTTCAGCTCCGCCCCTTCCGTATCAGGAATCAGAGAAATAACAAATGATATTGATTTTCTTTATTCTTACTGTGACCTTACTGATGTTGACAATATGATTATCAGTCAGTCAGGATCTTTATTAAGGCGCCTGGAAATTCTTAATGTACGGGCATTAATAAAAGATCTTGGTTTAAATCTTAAAATCACTTATAAGAACAGGAAACCTCAATGTGACAATGGCTTTATAAGCATTTCGCACTCCGACACTCTGGCGGCTGTTATCTGGAATCCGGATACTGAAACAGCAATAGATATAGAAGAAATAAGTGAGCGCGTTACAAGAATTGCAAAAAGAGCTTTTTCTTTACCCGAACTTGAATTTGCAAACAACGATATATTAAAGCTCAATCTTTTATGGAACTGCAAAGAATGTGTTTATAAACTGGCAGAAATAAAAGGGCTGGATTTTAAAAAGCAAATACAGGTATTGCCATTTAATGCAGAAGATAAAATAAAAGCAGAACTTATATCCGGCGGGAACATTCGTTATTTTGAATTTGAATACGGAAAAATCTTAAATCACAGTTACGTGTGGGGCAAGGAAATGAAATAAAAAAGAGCCTCTTACGAAGCTCTTTTTTTATAATCAAATACATATTGCAGTTATTACATAAATAACCGCATAAGATTAATTTTATTTTACAATTTTCATTTCATCAATCAGATTTTTTGCACCTGCATATTTGTCAATAGTAAACAATGCATATCTTATGTCAAGGTTAATACATCTCTGAAGATTTTCTTCGAAATCAATATCTCCCGACATAGCTTCGCTGTTACCGTCAAATGCAATACCAATAAGTTGTCCCTGTCCGTTTATAACAGGAGATCCCGAGTTACCTCCGGTAATATCATTATTGGTTATGAAACAGGTTACCAGTTCACCTTTTTTATTTGCATACTGTCCGAAATCTTTTGCCAGATATAGCTGTTTAAGTTTTGCCGGAACATCAAATTCTATGCTTCCCGGGTCTTCTTTCTGCATTACTCCTTTTAATGTTGTATAGTAATCATATGCAACAGCATCTCTGGGATCATATTTACCAACATTACCATAAGTTAAACGAATAGTTGAATTTGCATCCGGAGCCATAACTTTGCCCGGATTCATTTTCATCAAACCGTCAACAAAAAGCCTTTCGCCTTTTTCAAGTCCTTCGGATGCATTCCAGAATGAATTATTAATCTCACGATACTTATTTATAATGCTGGTTCCTGTAACTAACATCAGGTCTTTTTGTAAAGTTTTGAGGTTTGGTTTCTCAAGAAATGTATTAAATTTTTCTTCTGTAGCAAATACTGATTTTGCAAACATTTCATCAACATATTTTTGAATATCTCCTTTGTACTTGCCATCTATTGTAGCAAAAAAGTCAGGATAAAACTGTTTGTCAAGGTTTTTGTAAACATACTCAAACATTGCCGCAATAAGTTTCTTTTCTGTTTCAGGATTATAGTCTTTATAAAATGGTGTTGCTGAGGCTTTTATTGCTTCAACATTTTTATTTATTTTATCCTGATCTTTAGATTCCAAAGCTGTTATCAAACCTGAGCACTGATAAGCAAAATAAGGTAATTCAGGACCGGAAATGAGCCCTTCGATAAGATACATTCTTGCAACAGCGTATTGAGCTCTGTTTTTATATGCATTCTCAACAAGACTTAAAGACTCTTTGTATTTCGAATCTGAATTTTTCTCTGCCCATTTCATAAAGTCTTTTTCTATGTCTTTTTTAACACCCATAGTATTCAGGTTTTTCAGAGCTTTATTTTGTTCTTCAGAGTATTTCCAGTAATTTGAGCAACGGGCATATTTTGATGCATATTGAATTTTTACCTTCTGACTTGACTGCATTTCTTCACGAAGAATTTTAATTTTAACATCTCTGATTTCGAAACGAAGTTTATTGGTAATATTCATTGTTTCTTCAAGTCCGTAAGAAGTAATATATCTTTCGGTAGTTCCCGGAAATCCCATAACCATTGCGAAATCGCCGTCTTCAATTCCTTTAATACTTACAGGAAGGAAATGTTTGGGTTTAAGAGGAATATTTTCTGCAGAATATTTTGCCGGAGAACCATCAGGAGCAGTATATACTCTGAACATAGAGAAATCGTCAGTGTGGCGTGGCCATTCCCAGTTGTCGGTATCGCCGCCAAATTTACCCATTGATGAAGGAGGTGCACCAACCAAACGAACATCCTGATAAATTACATAAACAAAAACAAAAAACTGATTGCTGTTAAACATATCAGCTACGTAGGCTTTGTAATAAGTTCCTTCTACAGCTTTGTCAGAAATTTCTTTTGAAATTTCCTTGATTTTGGCATTTCTTTCATCTTCAGTCATGTCATCTTTCAGCACAGCAAGAACCTGGTCTGTAACATCGTCCATTCTTACAAGAATTGATGCTGTTGTTCCCGGATTAGACAATTCCTGATCTTTTGAATATGCCCAAAAACCATCTTTTAGATAATCGTGCTCAACTGACGAATGTGCCTGAATAGCTCCAAAACCGCAATGATGATTTGTAAAAAACAACCCCTGGTCAGAAACTATCTCGCCTGTACAAAAATGGCGGAACGGAGCTCCGTCGTTTCCCAATCCAATTACTGCATCTTTAATACAACCATTATTAACATTATAAATGTCCTCTGGTGTAAGTTTAAACCCGGCCTTTTGCATGTCTTCGTAATTTTTTCCTAACATTGATAAAAGCCACATACCTTCGTCTGCGCGAAGATTTAAATTAAAAATCAGGGTGAACCCTAATAAAATTGATAAAATTCTTTTCATTATGCTAAGTATTTATGATATTTGTGAACAAAAATAATTGAATTTTCGTGTTCGCAATTTTTTTTGTGTTAATAAGTACTTAAAATTGATGTAATACTACGGTGTTATTAATCGGTTGTGTAAATTATTTAATTTATTTTACCGGTTTTAATTAACTGCCGCATTATGTTTTTTGCCCGTTAAATAAAAGGTTAAAAAAAATGAAACAACAAATAAAAAAGATTGAACTTTTAATAATAGCACTGACATTTTCAGGATTTATCTTCTCGCAGGTTACTGTTCCGGTAAGCTTAAAAGAACTGGCAGCCTATAACCGTGAACGCGAAGCTATGAAATTCATGAAAATTGATCTGTCCCAATCCTGGCTTTATCTGGTTAAAGACAATATCATTTCTTCAAACAAATTACTGGTCCAGGAAATTTACTACAATAAAGAAGGTTTACCGGAACGTATTCTTCAATATGATGAAATGCAGAAAATAAAAAACTTTATTGTCGTAAAATATAACAGCCGTCACTTGCCTTTTGAAGAAATAAAATTTTCGGCAGATTCTGTGCTTATAAGCGGAATAATGTTCGAATATGATAAAAATGACCTGTTAAGCAAGCAGGTCGATTACGATGCTGATGCGGAAATTATTGCAGCCCAGACTTACACACGTTCGGGAGACAGTATTAATGTTTTGGTAACCGACAAATCAGGAAACTTCATTTATAAAAACCATATAAGTCTCTCCGGAGATATGGATAACAGCCTGATAAAGAGTATGGTAAAATCAGATAAGAATAACACTGTTTTTGAAGAGACGGTTTTCGAATATGATGAATTACAGTCTCTGAGACGAAAATTTGTTTATGACAATAAAAATCTGGGAACACGCCGGGATTTTGTATATAACGATGAAGGTGCTCTGATCAGAACCGTAACTTATGATGATAATTCAAAAACCTTGTCTGACTCATCATTTGAATATGACGAATACGGAAATGTTATCAGAATAATTGATCTTGATTCTGCAAACGGGACAACAAAAGTATATTTTATCAAATATCTGGCAAAGGTAGCAGGAGATGTGAAAGAATAGTGGTCAGATACAAATGATGAATAAAAAGAACTTTAGAACTTATGAAATATAAAAAAGAATATCTTGTTAATTCTTACGAATCAGATGTAAATCTTAATCTGAAAATAAACAGCTTATTTCAATGGTTTTCCGAAATAGCCTGGGAGAATGCAAAATTGTTGGGAGTGGGATTTGAGGAGTTGGCTGATGCTGATCGCTTCTGGGTATTAACCGGTATAAGTTTGCAAATTAATCAGTTGCCAAAATGGCAGGACAAAGTAATTCTGGAAACCTGGCCAAGCGGTATAAGCGGGCTGCATTACACCAGAGAGTTCAAATTATATTCTTTGGGAGGAGAGTGCCTTGCTTCTGCCGGCTCAACCTGGGTAATCTTCGACAAAGCAACGGCAAAGCCTGTTGCCCCGGAAGAATTTAATTATCTCACCGAAATTTCAAAAGAAAAAGCCATTGACAATGTTTTTTCAAAAATACGCCCGCGCAAAGACTTATTTCCGGCATTTAAAGAAACCGCTCAACATACCGACATAGACATGCACAAACATGTAAATAATGCTGTTTATATCCGCTGGATCGAAAACTGTACCGGAGATATTTTCCCGCGCAGGATAAATACCCTGAAGATTCAATATCTGCACGAAGTTAAACTGCATGACGAAATTGTAATTTTTAATGAAAAAACTCAAAATCACTATTACTGGGAAGCAAGAATCAACGGAGACAAATTATGCTTCAGGGCAGAAGTGGGTTTGTATTAAATTTATTGCTCTGTTCAAAACAGAGTTTCATAATATCTGAGTTTTGGGTTGTTTTATTTTTTCTCATCACCACAACCCTTTTATCATCACAAAATATAATTTCAAAACCATATTGCTGTGAGATATAGTTTATGGTCTCGTAATTATAAAAACAAACATGAGTCGGGTCTTTAATGTAATACCAATCCGGAAAATTATTTAAATCTGTCCGGAATTCGGTCATAACGGCAAGAACTCCGCCGGGCTTTAAAATGCTGTTAATTGTTGCAAGTTCCGTGGCAGGAGAAAAGAAATGCTCAAAACATTCAGTGGCAAAAATAAAATCGTATTTCTTGCTTATATCTGATTCAGGGAAAAAATAAGGATCGTAATAATCGCATTTAAAGCCACTTTGTTCAACCAGTTTTGACAACACAGGGTCCGGGCCACAACCAAAGTCCAGTCCATGTAATCCTGGTTTTAATTCTTTAAGTACCGGGTTAATTATCTGGTTTAAAAATTTAACATATCCCTCATCATTAATATTATTCTGGTGAAAAGAATAACGTTTTCTCTCCTCTTCTTCGGTTAACCTGAATTCCGGGTCAACAAAAATCAATTTACAGTTGTCGCAAAGAAAAAAGTTCCTGTTTACAGCATAAATGCTGTTTCCGGCTATGTTACTGTTGCATAAAGGACAGTTCATAAATCTGTTTTTTTACAAAAGTAAATAAAAGTTGGGAGACATAAGACATAAGTCGGGCGGTGAGAAGATAAATGTCAAAAGTCAGTACAATCTGAAATATATGTAGTTTAGGGCATTACAACATTCGCAGAATCTGGAATCGTCAAGGACGGTGGAAGATTACAATACAATCCTGAATAGTCAGAGAAATAAAAAATCCTTCCAACCGTCCGACTTCCGTCTTCAATTTCCGTCTTCAAACTTCCGTCAATATTACAAAATTTATATTATATTTGCATAGAAAGTAGAATTGATAAAATAACCTTTTAAAATATCGGATTATGAAAAAACTGTTTTTGTTATTTGTTTTTGCTCTTATTGCAGCCGGGGTATATTCTCAAAAAATTGAAGCAAAAGAAACTTCAGGAAAATTCGGAAAAGAAAACCATAATGCAATTGTAACAACCGTTTATCACAGTAATTTAAAAGACGTTGAAAAAGAATTTAACAGTCTTCTTAAAGATTACAAAGGAAAGATTTCCTCCAAAAAAGGAGTTATTTTCGGAGATGATTTATTAATCACATCTATCAGTAACAACACTATAGACGTTTATGCAACCGTGACCGAAGGCAAAGACGGAGAAGTTAACGTTACTGCGGCTTTCGACCTTGGCGGAGCGTTTTTATCCTCTCAGATGCATCCTGACCAGTTTGCAAGAGCATCGCAGATTATGCGTGAATTTGCTCTTAAAATAACAGAAAAAGCTTATGCTGAATTTCTTAAGGACGAAGAGAAGAAACTTAATGATGCAGTAAAAGAGCACGAGAAAATGGTCAGTACCAAAGACGGCCTGATTAAAGACAATGAAGATTACAAAAAGAGAATAGAGGATAACGAAAAAGAGATTGAAGATCTCACCAAAAAGATTGAAGAAAAAGGAGCTTTGGTAAAAGAACAGCAAACTGCTTTTGAAAAACTTAAAAATGATGCTTCTCAAATAAAGTAATAAAGGAACCGGCATTTTGCCGGTTTTTTTATGTCTGAAGTCAACAAAAAAACAGTGTTGACTTTTTTTTAAAATAATATTTCAATATTTTTTGCAATAGTTCTATCTTTGGACAAAATTTAAAACAATTTTTATGAAGTTTGGTGTAATTATTTTCCCCGGTTCAAATTGCGATCACGATATGGTTTATGCTTTAAGAGACATTCTGAGGCAGGAAGTTGTTGAATTATGGCATAAAGATACAGATCTTCAGAACTGCGATGCTATTGCAGTTCCCGGAGGTTTTTCTTATGGCGATTATCTTCGTTCGGGTGCGATTGCAAGGTTCTCTCCTATTATGGAAAAAGTGGTCGAATTTGCAGCAAACGGAGGGTTTGTTTTTGGTGTATGTAACGGATTTCAGATTTTATGCGAAGCAGGTTTGCTGCCAGGAGCGTTATTGCACAACGACAACCAGAAGTTTATCTGTAAAAATCAGTTTATAAAAGCTGAAAATGCTGACTCTGCAATGACACAATTTGTTTCAAAAGATAAACCTCTTAAAATTCCCGTTGCACATGGCGAAGGAAGATATTATGCTCCTGAGGAAACTCTTAAAGAAATGATTCAGAATGAGCAGATAATATGGAGATACTGCGACGAAAACGGAAATCTTTCCGAAAAAAGTAATCCTAACGGCTCGTTAATGAATATTGCCGGAGTATGTAATGAAGGTAAAAACGTTTTCGGAATGATGCCACACCCTGAAAGAGCAGCTGATCCTGAGTTAAGAAACACCGACGGGATTGCAATTCTTAAATCAATAATTGTACATATCAGCTCAAAAAGAGACAAAGAAAAAACAGCTTAATGCTTTGAATATTATAATAAAAAAGCCTGATATGAAAATTACATATCAGGCTTTTTTATTGCAACTGTCAAACGGTTTATCCGCAACCGTTACAACCACAGCCACAAGTATTTGTGTTGCACGATTCTGATCCGCATTCAATATCATTTAAACCTCCGTCGGCAACAGGCAGGCCTTTTTCTTTCCATGCATTTATTCCTCCGTCAAGATTTGCGACATCTGCAAATCCTTGTCTGTTAAGCACGTTAGCAACTTTAGTGCTCCTTACTCCTTCTGTGCATACAATTACAAGCGGAATATTCCCCGGAATATATTGCAATCTGTCCATTATTACAGACATAGGATGAAAGAATACATTGTCAAAATCAAAATATTCTCTCCTGAATTCTTCCTCTTCGCGTACATCAATAAAAAAGACTTCGTCATTGGTTATCAGTAGCCTCTTCGGGTGAAATGTGCTTAACTCCTTCCAGTTGAAAGTCCTGAATAAGCGGTTTTTCTGTTAAATTCATCGTATTAATTTTATATTACTTTTTTAAAACAAAAATAGTGACTTTGAGTTCATTTTATTTTATTCTTTTTTGAAAATCATTATATCCTGAAAATCTACTGAATCCTGCCTGTATCCAGTTCTCCACCATCCTTCGAACCGGTTTTGCAGTAATAGCCCGGATTTCTTAGCTGTATTTGTTATAAAATCTGTATCATAAGCAACATTTGCATTTTTTACTTTAAGATCATGCAAATGATATTCGCCATAGTCGTAGCAAAAAAAATCTGACTTATCGCCACTGTTAAGCAAAAAAAACGAGGCATAACAATATCCTCCCGGTTTAAGAACCCGGCTTATCTGCCTTAAATAATTTTCCACTTCTTCTTTCTGCATGTGGGTAAACACCGAAATAAGAATCGCCAATCCGAATTTGTTTTGTTCATAAGGAAATTCAAATTCTTCTGCTTTTGCTCCTGTACTAAGATTATACAAATCATTTTTTAGAGGAAACAAATCAAATACAAAATTCGGATATCTTTTATAATTTCTTTTGCACCAGTTTATTCCGTAATCAATAATGTCAAATCCCTGGTATAATCCCTCCGAACTTAAAAATCCGGCAAAAGGTCTGGCAATCCTGCCTATTCCACAACCAATATCCAGAATTTTTTCATTGCTGTTTATATTTGTAGTATCAAGGATATGCTTAAAAAACTTGTCTCCGATAAGGGCAAAATTGCCGCTCCCGACAAATGTCATACCTTTGGGAGGGACAAGGTTGTCTGTTTTGAGAAAAAGACGGCAAATTATATCCTTAGGAAGATAATATATTCTCCTGGCCACACGTCTTCCTCCGGGTGATAATCTGAAATATAGTTTTCTGAGCATTAATCTGCCGGTTAGTGAAAAATAAATTTATGCAAATATAAAACTTATGTCTGATTTTCTCAGGCAAAAAAAAGAGGGCTCAAACCCTCTTATAAATTTTATTAAGATTAATACTCATCTTCATTGAAGAAAAAGTCATCCTTACTTGGATAATCAGGCCAGATATCCTCTATACTTTCGTAGATATCACCTTCATCTTCAATTTCCTGAAGATTCTCAATAACTTCCATAGGTGCTCCGGAGCGGATAGCATAGTCTATCAACTCGTCCTTGGTTGCAGGCCAGGGAGCATCTTCAAGTTTCGATGCTAATTCCAGTGTCCAATACATAATATCTTTTTTTGTTTGAGGTTAAACATTTTAAAAATTGGTTTGCGAAATAAATAAAAATTTTTCAATTACAAATCATTATTCCATAAAATTTCATTAACATTAAAGTCTTTAGCATATTTTCTACCCATTACAAATAGCAAATCAGACAGCCTGTTGATAAAAATAATAATTTGAAGATATTTATTATCCTTGTCTTCTATTGAAATTATTCTTCTTTCTGCTCTTCTGCAAACAGTTCTGGAAATATTACACCAGCTAATCAGCGAACTGCCTGCGGGAATAATGAAATTCTTAAGCCTGGGTAAATCTTTATCGAATCTGTCGATTGATTGCTCCAGAAAACTAATATCCTGATCATTAATCTTTCTTAAATCAGGTAACGGGTACTCTGCACCTTCGTCCTCTGCTGCAAGAAAAGCTCCTATATCAAACAATCTGTTCTGAATAAACAAAATCAGGTTTTTGTCATATTCATCTATAGGAAAATTAAGAATCATGCCGGTAAAAGAATTAAGCTCATCAATTGTTCCGTAGGCTTCAAGTCTTATATTGTCTTTTCTTACTCTCTGGCCTCCCAATAATGATGTTTCTCCTTTATCCCCGGTTTTGGTATATACTTTCATTTTTAAAACTTATTTTTACATTTTAACTCTGACTAATTTAAACCGAAGCCATTGCCGGATTCTCATTTATTACATCAGATTCTATAATGCCGTCTCTCAGTCTCACAATTCTTCTTGCATGACGGGCAATGTCTTCTTCATGTGTTACAACAACAATTGTGTTCCCTTGTTTATAAATTTCCTCAAATAATCCCATTATTTCTATAGAGGTTTTCGTATCAAGATTTCCGGTCGGCTCATCAGCCAGAATTAAAGACGGCTTGTTTACCAATGCCCGGGCAACTGCAACTCTCTGTCTTTGTCCTCCCGACAGCTCGTTGGGTCTGTGATGTGAACGGTCTGACAGGCCTACCTCATTTATTACTTTTTCGGTACGTTCGGTTCTCTCTTTTGACGGCATTCCCGCATAAACTAATGGTAACATTACATTTTCAAAAGCTGTATAGCGAGGTAATAAATTAAAAGTCTGAAATACAAACCCTATTTCTTTATTTCTTGTTGTAGCAAGCTCATTGTCGGTCATAAAACTGACATCTGTACCGTTTAAAACATACCTGCCTTCTGTAATAGTATCCAGACAACCAAGTATGTTCATTAAGGTAGATTTACCACTTCCCGAAGGCCCCATTATGGCGACATACTCGTTAAGACCTATTGTAAGATTTACTTTACGCAATGCCTCAACAGTAATTGACCCTACGTAATAATTCTTTACAATATTTTCAAGTTCTATAACTTTTTCCACTTTTACTTATTTTTAAGTCTAAAAATAAACAATAATAACTACATACTCCGGTTATTAACAAAATTTATAGAAAATTTTCCTTCAGGCAGTTCGTATCCTGATAAAATAACCCCGCACCGGAATAAGTTCAGATAAGTTTTGTTGTTATCCGTTCGCGTTATTTTTTTCCATGCCAGATACATATCTCTGCTCCAGTTTATATCGTCAACTATTACAACGTATTTATCCTTAACATATTTTGCCTGTAATACATCAAAGTATTTAAGCAAAGACCGGCCTCTGTGATTACCGTCAATAAAAACCAGATCAAATTTATCATAACCCAGAAAATCACCGTCAAACACACTGTCAAAATCATTATTTATAAGCGAAACATTGTCAATTCCGTTTTCTTTTAATTTGTCCGATAAAAATGAACAGGTTTGCGGACATGCTTCAATTCCGGTCACTTTTACAGATTCGGACGCTGTGGAAAAATACATAGTACCAATGCCTGCTGAAGTCCCCAATTCAAGAACATTATTAATCTCAAAATACTGTATAAGTTTCTGATAAAAATGTCCGAATTCAGGTTTTGACCCGGAAATTTTTACGATATCTGAAACAAAACGAACAGGAGATTTCATTTTATGGGAACCTGCTCCGAAATCTTTCACAGTAATTTTTTCATCCGAATTCAGTAACTGCTTTCTGTAGTTATCCCCTTTTAACACCGAATAAGGTTGTAAATCTGTGTTAAGTAAATAATTGTCAAACACTTCCGGTAAAAAATGATTTTCTTTTGCTTTGAATAAATACGATATGTTACCTGGTAATCTCAAATCATTGTATTTTATAAATAACGGGTAAAAATACAAAAAATAGGTTTGATGTTAAATTTGCGGTATATTTTGTTTTGGTTGCGGCAAGTGTTGTTCAAATTCAATCTACAATTATTTTCTCACCACCGAACATTTTACTATTTTTACCGTCAATACGGTTTTGTGATGAATATTCTTGATAACGAACTGACATATTTACCGGGAGTAGGCCCCAAAAGAGCTTTGCTGTTTAAAGAAGAACTTGGGTTATCAACCTGGAAAGATTTATTGTACACATTCCCTTACCGTTATATAGACAGAAGTAAATTCTACAATATTTCCGAACTTAACAAAGACTTGCCATATATTCAGATAAAAGGAAAATTTACACACTTTGAGCTTACCTCAATAACCCGAAACAGTAAAAAACTTACCGGATATTTCGGCGACGGAACCGGAGTGGTTGAAATTGTCTGGTTTCAGGGAATAAACTGGATAAAGGATTCCATCAATAAAAATAACGAATATGTTTTATTCGGGAAACCTAAAGCTTTTGGAAACAGGATTAATATTGTGCATCCGGATATTGAAGAGTATGAAAAATGGCAAAAACAACTGGTAAATAATCTTTATCCGCAATATAGCACAACCGAAAAGCTTAAACAGAATTTCGTCAATTCAAAGACAATCCAGAAACTTTGCGACACTCTTTTAAAACAATTAAAAGGGAAAATTCCGGAAAGTTTACCGCAATGGTTCCGTGAAAAGTACAGGCTAAAAGGAATTGAGGATACTCTTATACAACTTCATTTCCCTACCGATACAAAAGAACTGACAGCAGCTCAGTACCGGATAAAATTTGAAGAATTATTTTACATACAGCTAAATTTACAACAAATAAAGCTCAACAGGAAACAAAGTTCTGTTGGTTTTATCTTTGACAAAAACCGGGACAATATTGTAAAAGAATGTTTTTTTAAAAAAATACCTTTCAAACTTACAAATGCACAAACACGGGTTCTGCGTGAAATAAGAACCGATCTGGGAAGCGGAAAACAAATGAACAGACTGCTTCAGGGCGATGTAGGAAGCGGGAAAACTCTGGTGGCTCTGCTCACAATGCTGATGGCTGTTGACAACGGTTATCAGGCATGTATTATGGCTCCGACCGAAATTCTTGCACAACAACATTATCGTTCGGTAAGCACATTTCTCGAAGGACTTAATGTAAAAGTAAACTTACTGACAGGATCGGTAAAGAAAAAGAAACGTACGGAAATACATGAAGGCCTTGTGTCCGGAGAACTAAACATATTAATAGGTACACATGCTTTAATCGAAGATAATGTTGAATTTAAAAATCTTGGTCTGGTAATTATTGACGAACAACACAGATTTGGGGTAGAACAAAGAGCTAAGCTCTGGGAAAAAAACGATTCTCCGCCTCATGTCCTTATTATGACAGCTACTCCTATTCCACGTACTCTTGCTATGACCCTGTACGGAGATCTTGACGTATCGGTAATTGATGAACTGCCGCCGGGACGTACAAAAATTCTGACCCGGCACTTTAAAGACAAAGATGTTTTAAGAGTTTTCGGATTTATAAAAAAACAGATAGATCTTGGCCGGCAAATATATGTGGTTTTTCCGCTTATCAGCGAATCCGAAAATATGGACTACAAAGATCTGGAAGATGGTGTGGAAGGTTTTAGCCGGGCATTTCCAAAACCCAAATACCAGATTTCGGTTGTACATGGCCGGATGAAACCTGCTGAAAAAGAGTTTGCAATGAAAATGTTTACTGATAAAATCACTCAGATAATGATTGCAACAACAGTAATTGAAGTAGGTGTTGATGTCCCGAATGCAAGCGTTATGGTTATTGAAAGTGCCGAAAGATTCGGGTTATCTCAGTTGCATCAGTTGCGTGGTCGTGTGGGAAGAGGGTCCGAACAATCATATTGTCTTTTAATGACAGGAGATAAACTTTCTGAAAATGCCTACAACCGTATAATGACAATGGTAAACAGTAATGACGGATTTGAAATTGCAGAAACAGATCTGAAACTGCGCGGACCCGGAGACCTGGAAGGAAAACAACAAAGTGGCTTTGCATTTAACCTTAAAATGGCAAATCTGAGTCAGGACGGACAACTAATACAATATGTTAAAGATGTTGCATCAAATATACTCGGGTCAGATCCACAACTCATAAAAGACGAGAACCATATCATGTCCTTAAATATCAGAGAAATGAACAAAGGAAAAGTGGACTTCGGGCTGATAAGCTAAAGCAGACCCGGACATGTCTTAATATACAGAAATAATAACAGTCAAAAAATACATTTATCTCAGTCATATTATTTCTGTTTTATTGTACTTTCCATTAATTTTATCGAAATTACTTTCGTTTTTAATTTAGAATCTATCTAAACTCACAAAATACTGTTTTATAACATTGGACTTGCTGTTCGTAGGAAAAAAAATAATTCCTATTATTGTAATGCGTAAAAATAATTAAACATTTTATTAATTTAAACTGTAAGTACGATGAGTGCAAAAGTTGAACAATTTATGGCAAATGTAATTGCCAAAAACCCTGCTGAAAAAGAGTTTCATCAGGCAGTGAGAGAGGTAGTTGAATCTTTATTACCTTTTGTTGAAGAAAATCCCAGATACAATGGTATTTTAGAGAGAATTGTTGAGCCGGAAAGAGTAATAATGTTCCGCGTTCCATGGTTGGATGATAAAGGTAATCAACAAGTAAACAGAGGTTTCAGAATTGAGATGAACTCTGCTATCGGTCCTTACAAAGGCGGTTTAAGATTCCACCCGACAGTGAATCTTGGCATTTTGAAATTCCTGGCTTTCGAACAGGTATTTAAAAACTCACTTACTACATTGCCTATGGGTGGTGGTAAAGGAGGTTCTGATTTCGATCCTAAAGGTAAGTCTGACAATGAAGTAATGAAATTCTGTCAGAGTTTTATGCTGGAATTACAACGCCACATTGGCCCTGACACTGATGTTCCTGCCGGAGATATTGGTGTTGGCGGTCGTGAAATAGGATTCATGTTTGGCCAGTACAAAAGAATCAGAAACGAATTTACAGGTGTTTTAACCGGTAAAGGCCTCACCTGGGGTGGTTCATTAATCCGTCCGGAAGCAACAGGTTACGGTGCTACTTATTTCGCTGAAGAAATGCTGAAAACCCGCGGAGAATCATTCAAAGGTAAAACAGTTGTTATCTCAGGTTCCGGCAATGTATCTCAGTATGCCGTTGAAAAAGTTACACAGTTAGGCGGTAAAGTTGTTACTTTATCAGACTCAGCAGGTTTCATTTATGATCCGGCAGGTATTGATGAAGCTAAACTTGCTTACGTGATGGAACTTAAAAATGTAAAACGCGGACGTATTAAAGAATATGCAGAAAAATACGGATGCGAATATTACGAAGGAAGAACTCCATGGGGAATTAAATGTGATGTTGCATTACCTTGTGCTACACAAAATGAAATCGGACTTGCTGATGCAAAAACACTTATTGCAAACGGCTGTTTCTGTGTTTCAGAAGGTGCAAACATGCCTAGTACTCCCGAAGCAGTTGAATTGTATATTGAACACAAAATTCTTTTTGGCCCCGGCAAAGCAGCTAACGCTGGTGGTGTTGCCACTTCAGGTCTCGAAATGTCTCAAAACTCTTTGCGCTTAAGCTGGAGCAGAGAAGAAGTTGACGCAAGACTTCATGACATTATGATTAAAATACATGAGACCTGCGTTAAATACGGTAAAAAAGGAGACTTTGTTAATTATGTTGACGGCGCAAACATCGGCGGATTTGTAAAAGTTGCCGAAGCTATGCTGGCTCAGGGGTTAGTATAATCTTTTTATTTTTCAAAAGTCCCGCCTTTCGCGGGACTTTTAATTTTTTGAACAACAATAATTGTTGTTGTACTGGTATTTTTATAATTTTACCTTAACAAATTTTAAAATTCCGTATCATGCGAATTAATCGAATTCTTCAGGAGAAAACACGTGCAGAGCAAAGCGAAATTGATTTGTCTCTTCTTGATTCAGTTATAGAAAAATCCCGCGGAAAAAAAGGAAATGTAATTCCGCTGTTGCAAGCTGCTCAGGCTTTTTACGGGTATTTGCCCGATGTAGTTTTTGAAAGACTTGAGCACGAATTAGGCATAAGTAAAAGCCAAATGTATGGTGTTGCCACTTTTTATTCACAATTCCGGTTGTCTCCTGTTGGCAAGCATATCATTAAGGTTTGTCACGGAACAGCATGTCACGTGCAAAATGCAACCGAACTTTCCGAATATCTTTCCGAAGCTTTAAACGTCAACGATGGTGAGACCACCGAAGACAGAATGTTTACCCTGGAATCCGTTGCCTGTCTGGGATGCTGCTCTTTAGCTCCGGTAATTATGATAGGTGACGAAGTATTCGGCAAACTGGACGGCAATGCTGCTGTCAAAATTATTAATGAAATTAAACTTAAAGAAAAACAATAACATAATGAGCAGAACTCAGGTTATAGTCGGTTTGGGCAGTTGTGGAATTGCCGCCGGTGCATCAAAAGTTTATAACAAATTATCAGCTTTAAAAGAAGCCGAAAATCTGGACTTTATTCTTAAAAAGACCAGTTGCGTCGGAATGTGCTATAAAGAACCGCTTGTAGAAGTAATTGACGAAAACGGATCTTTTTTGTACGGAGAAATTAACGAAGATAAAGCTGTTGAAATTATTCAGGAGCACATTATTAATCAAAACCCTATAAAGGACTACGTTGTAAAAAGCGAAATGTTCGGAACCGGTGAAGAAGATTTCTTTGATTCTCAGGTAAAAATTGCTTTACGGAATTGCGGAGTAATTGAACCGGAAGATATAAACGACTATTTGCAAAAAGACGGATACGCCGCTCTTAAAAAAATTGCCAGCGAAGGAGTAAGCCGCGAACAGGTAATTCAGATAGTTAAAGACTCCGGACTCAGAGGTCGTGGAGGAGGAGGATTCCCCACAGGCATGAAATGGAAATTTGCCTATAACTATCCTTCCGACGAAAAATATATTATCTGTAATGCCGACGAAGGTGATCCCGGAGCATTTATGGACAGATCTTTATTAGAAGGGGATCCTCATGCCGTGCTGGAAGGTATGATTATCGGAGCCTATGCAATCGGGGCAAATCATGGTATAATTTATTGCCGTGCCGAATATCCTCTTGCTATTAAACGACTTAACATTGCAATTAAACAAGCTCATGAAAGAGGTTTCCTCGGAAAAGATGTTTGCGGAATAAACGGTTTTGATATTGATATATACGTAAAAGAAGGTGCCGGAGCATTTGTTTGCGGAGAAGAAACAGCGCTTATGGCTTCTATTGAAGGC
Source organism: Bacteroidales bacterium (assembly GCA_003249955.1). Taxonomy (GTDB): domain Bacteria; phylum Bacteroidota; class Bacteroidia; order Bacteroidales; family ML635J-15; genus Bact-19. Next base: position 47,973 of record QKHS01000080.1, read on the forward strand.
CATAGGGGAATGCCTCGTAAGCGTCCTCCTTTTCCTGCAGAGGCAGGATTATGGAGAAAACCTTCAAATGTTAACAATGTCGAAACTTTTGCAAACATACCATGGATAATTTTCCACGGAGCCGAAGAATATTCAAAATACGGAACAAAAAATTCCGGAGGGACAAAAGTTTTTGCCCTTACCGGTAAAATCAACCGGGGAGGTCTGGTAGAAGTTCCATTGGGAATAACTATAAACGAAATAATTTTTAAACTGGGTGGCGGCATACAAAAAGGAAAGAAATTTAAAGCGGTACAGCTTGGAGGACCTTCCGGCGGTTGCGTTCCGGCCTATCTTGGCGACACTATTATTGATTACGACTCTGTCCGTTCTACAGGAGCAATCATGGGATCGGGTGGTATGGTTGTAATGGACGAAACAACATGTATGGTTGATATGGCTAAATTCTTCCTCGATTTTACTGCTAAGGAATCATGTGGTAAATGTACTTTCTGCCGTATCGGGACTAAAAGAATGCTCGAAATACTTACCAGAATAACAGAAGGTGAAGGAAAAGAAGGCGATATCGAAAAACTGGAAGAATTATCACACCAGATTATTGATAATTCACTTTGCGGTCTTGGACAAACTGCTCCAAATCCTGTTCTTACGACAATCCGCTATTTCAGGGATGAATACGAAGCACACATACGTGATAAAAAATGCCCGGCTAAAAAATGCCGTCCGTTGCTTACTTATACGATTGATGCCGAAAAATGTACAGGATGTACTGTTTGTGCAAAAAAATGTCCGACTGAAGCAATTACAGGCGAACGTAAAATGGTTCATCTTATTAATCAGGACAAGTGTATCAAATGTGGTGTTTGTTTCTCAAAATGTAAGTTTGAGGCAATCAGTCTAACTTAAAACTTTCAGACAATGGATAAAATTAATATAATATTAAACGGGAAACCGGTAAAAGCTAACCCAGGTGAATATATAGTTGATGTAGCCAAACGCGAAGGAATAATTATTCCTACTTTATGCAACGATGAAAGATTGGAACCATATTCATCCTGTTATGTTTGTGTTGTCGAAATCGAAGGTAATCCCAAACCACAGCCTTCATGTTCTACCCGGATAGCAGAAGGAATGGTAATTAATACCGAAAGCGAAAAAGTTGTAAAAGCAAGACAAACGGCAATGAACCTGCTTATGAGTAATCATTATGCCGATTGCGTTGCCCCTTGTAAAGAAACCTGCCCTGCCGGTGTTGATGTGCAGGGATATATTTCTCTTATTGAAAAAGGATTATACAGTGAAGCCGTTGCATTAATAAAACAGGTTAACCCGCTGCCTGCAATTTGCGGACGTGTTTGTGTAAGGCCATGCGAAGCTGCCTGCCGCCGTAACTTACTTGACGAAAAAGCCGGTGTCGGAATTGATTATATGAAACGTTTTGCTGCTGATTATGACCTTAATTCTGCAAATAAGTTCATACCCGAAAAAGCACCTTCGACAGGGAAAAAAGTTGCTATAATCGGTGCCGGACCCGGAGGATTGTCAGCAGCTTATTATCTGCAACTAAAAGGTCATCAGTGTGATATTTATGAAGCTCAGTCTCATCCGGGAGGCTGGTTAAGATACGGAATACCGGAATACAGGCTTCCAAATAACATAATTGACGCAGAAACAAAAAATATTACAGACCTTGGCGTTAATATTTTTTACAATAAAAAACTGGGCGAAAATCTGAAATATGCCGAAATACAGGAAAAATACGATGCTACGGTTCTTACAATAGGTTCGCAACGCGGTACCTTGCTGGGAGCAGAAGGCGAAGATGCCGACGGCGTTTTTTCAGGTATAGACTTCCTGCGCAACATGGAAACTACCGGACAGAGATATGATTTCAGAGGTAAAAAAATAATTGTTGTAGGTGGCGGAAACACAGCTATGGACTGTTGCCGTTCTTCTCTGCGTTGTAATTCAACAGATGTAAAAGTTGTTTACCGTCGTACAGAAAAAGAAATGCCTGCAAACCCTATAGAAATTCACGAATCCAAACTGGAAGGAGTTGAATATTTATTTCTGCACAATCCTGTTCGCGTAAATAAAGACAGCGAAGGAAAACTGAAATCGGTAACTCTCATTAAAATGGGATTAGGCGAACCTGATGCTTCGGGCCGTCGTCGTCCCATACCAATAGAAGGATCAGAATTTGATCTGGAAGCTGACTATATCCTGGCAGCTATCGGGCAAAAAACAGATATAAACTTTTTAAATGATGTAAATTCCGTTGTAAAAGAAGGGGAATTAAAAGCAAATAAATGGGGCGATCTGGATGCAGATCCCAAAACCCTGCAAACCGGAGTTCCTTCAATTTTTGCTGCCGGCGACGGTGTTACAGGACCGGCTACACTTATTGAAGCCATTGCTCAGGCAAACAAAGCCTGGGTTAGTTGCCATCAATATCTGACAGGACAAAAAATTGAACCTTTGAAAAAAGTATTTGTCAGCCGTAAAGACAATTTCAAAAAACAGGAAAGTCCGGATTATCTTGGCAGATACCAAAAACAACTACGTCAGGAAATGCCGGTTCTTGATCCAAAAAACAGGGTAAACTACAACGAAGTAGAATTGGGCTATCCCGATGAAAATACAGCAAAAACAGAAACATCAAGATGCTTTGAATGCGGATGCTCCGAATTTTTTGATTGCAAACTTCAGCAATACGCAGATAAATACAATGCAGATCAAAAATTCTATGACGGAACATTCAGACAATATAATGTAGATTTTGCACACCCTTTAATTGAGATTGACAATAATAAATGTATTTTATGTGCAAAATGTATCAGGGTTTGTAATGAAATTGTAGGGGCAAAAGCTCTCGGTTTGGTAGAACGCGGATTTGAAACATTTGTGGCACCAAGCATGAATAAATTACTTACAGAAACAGATTGTGAATCATGCGGAATGTGCGTTTCTATCTGCCCAACAGGTGCAATTACAGAAAATGTTCCGTTTAAAATAATGCCTGTAAAAGCCGATAAAATCAACACTATAGACTGTTTTGGTTCCGAAGGTGCAGCAATTGAACTTCACCATAAATCAGGATTCATTTTCAGAGCAGAAGGAACACCGGGACTGGTAAATAAAAAAGGCAGCATTGGTAAACATGCGAAATTCGGGTACAGGGTTTTCAATGACCCGGAAAGAATTACCAAACCTATGGTTAAAGATAACGGCAACTGGAAAGAAGTAAGTTTCGACGAAGCTTTTGCTGTAATCAAACAGAAAATCACCGGAAATGAAAAAGATACAATGGTTTTTGCCGGTGGAAGAATGAGTAATGAAGAGCTGTTTTTGACTCAGAAATTTGTTCGTAATGTGCTTAAAACCAACAATATTGCCAGTCTGAATTATATTGGAAGAGGTGCCGGTTATACATACGATACATTCAAAAACACATCTCTCAGCAATCTTAAAGATGCATCAAAAATTTATGTTTTTGGCTCCGATTTAAATTACGACAACAGCCTTATTAATCATATGATTTTTGGAGCAGCTCATAAAAACGGTGCTGAGGTAATCCTGATTACAGATAAAGAAAATGCAAAAATCGCGTACAAGTGTAACAAGATAATAAAAACCGACTCTTATTATAGTTTTGTTAAGGCAATGAACAAGGCTGTTGTAGAAAACACATGGTACAACAAGTTCTTTATCGAAACTAATGTTGACGGCTTTGGCAAATATCTGAGTGATTCTTCAAAATCAGATTTTAATGCTCTTTCGGGCAGATCTGGTATAAATGCAGAAGAACTGAAATTATTTACTGAGGATTTTAACAAGGAACAGAATGCAGTAATTATTTTTCAGGAAAAAGAGCTTAGTTCAGCAACCGCTCAGGAAATAATGAATCTGGTTATGCTTACCGGAAAACTTGGTAAAACAGGAAGTGGTGTTATTGCTGTGAAAGAAAAAAATAATTCTCAGGGACTTATTGACATGGGTGTTAAGCCAACTCTTGCTACAGGAGGAATAAAAGCGGAAGGCGAATGTCAGTGTGACAGAGTTTCAGCAGGTGATTTCTCAAACTTTATGATTTTTGGTGAAGATCCTATGGGAACAGCAAAAGATAAGGCAGAAGTTGAAAAATGGTTTGCAAAGCGCAAATTTGTAGTTGTTCAGGATTATTTTATGACAGAAACAGCAAAAATGGCAGATGTTGTTCTCCCGGCAAGTTTCAATTTTGAAACCGGAGGAAGCTTTACAAATACTCAGAAATATATACAGCAATTTGAGAAGTGCCTGAAACCCAAAACAGAACTTGACAATCTTGAGCAACTTGCCGGTATATTTAAAAAATTCGGAATTGAACAATCATCTGATTCATCTGTTATTTTTGATGAAATTTCTACAATACTTGCAAACATTCCTGAATACAAACCGGAGTTTGTATATAGGGAAAAAGATTCTGCAACCGGAAATTTCAACCACAGTTGCGATATTTTAATTAAAAAAATTAATGATATTTTTGATTAACAGGTTATGACACAAAGTCCCTTTAAGAATTACAGTGAACACAATAAAATAAAGTTTTGTGTAACTTAATGATTCCCGGGGTTCTTTGTGTAACAAAAAAATAAAAACTTTAGAGTATGAAAGAATTCACAAACACAAATGACATTTTAGATTTTGCAATTGCACGGGAACAGGGTGCTGTTGATTTTTACACCCGTTTATCATCTGACGTAAGCAATACCGAAATGAGAGATATTTTTCTTCAATTTGCAAAAGAAGAAATGGGACACAAAGCATTTCTGCAGAAAGTCAAACAGGAAGGTTCATTTGAATTGTCAGCAACAAAAATTGCTGATATCAAAATTGCCGATTACATTATTCCACAGGAAAAGGATTCTGATAAACTCACTTATCCGGAAGCTTTGGTTCTTGCCATGCGCCGGGAAAAAGCTGCTTATGATTTATATAAGAAGTTAAGTGCAACAATAGAAGATCCTGCTTACTCAACATTATTTGCATCATTAGCTCAGGAAGAATTAAAGCATAAAAACAGATTCGAAACCGAGTATGATGATTATCTGAGCAGAGAAAACTAAAAGAATAAACGCGGTGTGATAGTTTCTGCAGACTATGACACATTTTTCAGGAGCAGCCGGTTATTATTGCCGGCCTGCTCATTTTTTTTTCTTACAGAAGAATAAAATTTGTATTTTGCATAAAATTTAATTCCGTATTATGTTAAACATCGCTTTATTCGGACCTCCAGGAGCAGGAAAAGGTACCCAGTCAGAATCTCTTATAAAGGAATATAACCTGTTTTATATTTCGACAGGGGATTTACTCCGGAAAGAAATAAAAGACCAGACAAGACTCGGAAAAGAGGCTCAGAGCATTATTGCGTCAGGAGGGTTGGTTTCTGATGAAATTATCGTTCAGATTATTGAAAAAACAATTACCGACAATCCAAATGCAAACGGGTTTTTATTTGACGGTTTTCCGAGAACTTACATACAGGCATACATTCTCGAAGGATTAATGATTAAACTTAATACGTCTCTTAACTGCCTCATCAGTCTGGAAGTTCCGGAAGAGGAATCGGTGGCACGTTTGCTTAAAAGAGGGGAAACATCGGGACGAACTGATGATAATGAGAGAGTTATCAGAAACAGGCTTAAAGAGTACAACGACAAAACTCTGCCCGTATTAAACTTTTACAAAGACAAAGGCCTTTATAACGAGGTTGACGGAGCACAAAGCATAGAGTCGGTACGTGAACAGATTCAGCATATTGTTAAAAACGAACTCAGCAAACGGCTTCTTAATATTGTTCTTTTCGGATACCCGGGTTCAGGACGTGGATCACAGGGCCGGGCAATTGCAAAAAAATACGGCCTCGAATATGTTGCAACAGGCCCAATGCTTGGTGAGGAAATCGCTAAAAAAAGCGAAACAGGAAAACAAATCCAGGAACTTTACAATAACGGGCAATTAATTCCTGATGAAATTGTTGTTCAGCTTATTGAGAAAAAGCTTGAAAACTCAAAAGGCGTTAAAGGTTTTATTTTTAAAGGTTTCCCGCGTACTTTGGTTCAGTCTTACATTCTCGACGGACTTCTGAAAAAACATGGCTCATCGCTGTCTAAAATCATCGAAATAGAAGTCCCGACTTTAGAACTAATAAAGAGACTTGATGAAAGAAGTAAAACCGAAGAATGCATGCCTTATGATTCAAGCACGGCAAAAATTGTTCAGAGACTTCAGGATCACGAAAATAAAACTGTCCCTGTAATCGAAAAATACAACGAACTTCATGGCGTTGTAAAAATAAGCGGTATGGGGAGCTTTGAAGAAGTTTTTGAAAGAATAAGTTTTGAAATAGAAAACGGATTCAAAAACCTGAAATAATTGATTCTGATTAGAATATCTTTCCGAGCCGTACCTTGTATTTTTAAAGTATAAATTTAATATTTGCCTTGTATTTTTAAAGTATTTTTATTATATTTGCCTTGTATTTTTAAACTTAGGTAATTATGAAAAGAATTGCTGATGATTATTTAGTAAAATGGAAATCAGATGAAAGGCGAAAACCACTACTTATAAGAGGAGCCCGCCAAATAGGGAAAACATTTACAATAGCCGGTTTCGGTAAAAACCATTTTGAAAATTTTATTAAAATCGATTTTGAAAGAGAGCCTGGGTTAAAACAAATTTTTGATCAGGATTTAAACCCTCGAAGAATCTGTAATGAAATAGAAATTATAAAGAACGTAAAAATTGTAACAGGAGAAACACTACTGTTTTTTGATGAGATTCAGGAATGTGGCAATGCAATAATGTCTCTCAGGTATTTTTATGAGGAAATGCCGGAATTACACATAATAGTAACAGGTTCTCTACTCGAATTTGCTTTATCGGATATTTCTTTTCCGGTAGGCAGAATTCAATTTTACAATATGTTTCCGTTAAATTTTTCAGAATATTTGGCCGCAACCGGAAAAGAAAACTTACAAAAGCTTATTGATAAAGAACCAAAGAATCTTTCAACCAACATTCATGAATTATTAAACAGAGAATTAAAAAACTATTTTTTTATCGGAGGAATGCCGGAATGTGTAAAAACATATATCGGGACAAACTCAATTATGGAATGTTCCGAAGTGCAGTCAGAAATTATTAATTCATTAAGAATGGACTTTTCCAAGTATTCTCCTAAAGTTGATAAAGACTGTCTGAATTCAGCACTATCCGAAATCGCAAGAAATGTTGGCAATCAGACAAAATATAGTTCTTTAGCACAAGGCTTTAGTAATCCCACATTAAAAAAAGCCTATCAGGCATTGTTAATGGCAAAACTTATTAACCAAATAAATGCTGTTAACCCGATTGGTTTTCCGGCACAAATTGTATCAGGCAGAATATTTAAAACAAGCTTTTTGGATATAGGGTTAATGAATTTTATTAGTGGAATTACAATAAGCGAAGAATATTTTAAAACAGACCTGTTGTCAATATACAGAGGCTCTCTTGCAGAACAATTTGTTGCACAAGAATTTGCAGTAAATCAATCTAACAATTTATATTACTGGAGCAGACAATCGAAAAGTAGTACAGCAGAAGTTGATTATGTAATTCAAAAACAAAATAAATGGATTCCGGTAGAGGTTAAAAGTGGTAGTAGTGGCAGTTTGCGTAGTATGCACAGGTATCTGGATGAATTTAATGATTGTAGCTATGGAATTATTTTATCATCACAGGAATATAAAGAACTTCCTGAACAAAAGCTGATATTTATGCCCATATATTTTGCCGGAATAATAAGCAAAAATACAAAACAGGAACACTAAATTAATACATGTCCCTGTTACATCTTACGTAATTTGCAATTGCAAAAAATTATTTCTTAAGCGATCTTATATAATTTACAACATTCCATCTGTCGTTTTCATCTGCAACAGCTTTGCGGAAGTCGTGCCATTTTTCACGTCCGATAAATGATTGGTAGTAAATTTCACCGTCTGTAAATTTTGACTGATAATCAGCAGTGGAAAGATCATACAATTCTATCCCCAGATTTTTTGCTTTTACCCCGTTACCTTTCCCACCTGCTCCGTGACAACTTGCACAAGCCATGTCAAAAATTTCTTTTCCGTCTGCAATACTGTTTTTAGAGGAAGGAACTTTGTTTTTCATTGTTTTGTAGTCTGCCGGGACCTGCCACGGATCTTTAACCAATCTCATTGCTGTCAACCCACCTATAACCATCACCGATGCAAGTGCAATAAATAATACATTTTTTGTTTTCATTTTTCTATATTTAATTACTTAACGCCGTAAATTTCTGAAAATTGAAATTCCGGCAATATTTTTTTAAAATTTCACGAGTACATTGAAACCAAGCATTATGCCAGATTTGTCTGTAAAGTCATAATTATTCATAATTAAATTGTTTTGAGGCACAATTCCTCTGTATGACGATGCAAACAACTGGAAAGAATGTGACATTGTTGTTATTTCAAATCCGAATGCAAAATCGGGTTTTGCTTCAATTTGGGCCGTAGTTTCGCTATTATTCCCGGTTTTACCAATAGCAAACGGTTTTTCAAACTCACTTATCAGCGAAAATGCTCCCGTAATTTTATATCTCGCAGAAATTGCAATTCCCATAGCATCGTTATAATATTTAGGGTAATACGCAATTGTTTCAGAAACAGAATCTTCGGTTACAACCCTGTAGCTGTCCACTTTATTAACATGTGCATAACCAATTCCAAGCATCGTTGCAAAGTTATTTGTCCATTTGCGCGAGACAATTACCTGCGAAAAGTATGAAAGTCTGTCGGTGAACTTGTAACCTGTTCCCCAATACTCTTTTTCCCGGGCATTTATACAGGTATTTGCAAAAACAGCAACCGATACCGGAACAGCATTGTCTTTTGATTGTTCAAGAATATTGTATTTGGCCAGAAATTCCTGCATTTTTTTATCCTTTTCGCTGCCAAATCCAACCATAAAATTATCTGTAATGCCATAATTCAATCCAAGGCGTATATTTGAAGCTCCGTAAAATCCGAACAAATCTGTTATCCCGTTATCAATAGCTGTAAACCTGTGTTGTATAACCATTTCAAGTCTTCCTTCAGCAGTTACTGCTGTTGTCTGATTATCAATAAATGTTGTAGTGTACCAGGGACTTATAACAGGTTTGTGCTGTATTTTTTCCGGAATAAGTGTATCATTCTGGGCAAAGCCGTTAAAAAAAACTCCTGTTAAAACAATAATGAATCCTAACTTTTTAATTAAACTTAATTCTTGTATATTGTTCATAGTTTGATTGTTCTGTTTTTAATTATTTATCCGGTTCTCCTTCTGTTAATTCTCCAAAGCCCCCTGCTCTATCCATTTTACAATAAGAACATGCTCCGTTGCAGTTAAATAATCGTCCGCATGTCCGGGATCAGGCAAATAAAACAAATTGCTGTTCTCCGGATCAGCAATATTCAGATAATTTCCGTTTATAAGATTATTATACATATCCGGTGACTCAAAATCCGGATTATTACCGGCAAAATGACACGAACCACAATTATTTTGAAAAACAGGAAGTATCTGTGTAGTAAAAAAAACAGTATCTACAGTTGTTGTATCTGTAGTATTTTTAGGATATACCCCCGCATCATCAAAACGGATATTTGAACTTTCACAGTTAAAAAAGAAAAAAGAAACAGCAATTATAATTATGTATAACAATTTAATTTTCATAGAAATCACGATTATTAAGAATCTGCAATTTATAATAATTTTACTTTCAAAAGCAAAGCAACCACATAAAATATACAACGTTTATAAAAACAGTACTAAAATGCTTAAATATGAAAACAAACTTTACTTTTTTATTTCTGATTATTTTATCAGGATTAGCTTATTCGCAGGAATGGACAGTAACAGAAATAGGAACATGTCCCAACGACAAGGCTTATGGCATTTGTCTCGGCAACGGACATAACGACGGCATAAACCGTATTTACGTAACAACACGCGGCGAAGCAACAGACGGTGCAATATACGAATACACATATTCAGCAGGAAGTTGGCAAATGACTGCAACAGTAGGAACAGGCTTGCGAAATCTGGTTACAGTTGCTGTCGGAGATGGCAGAAACGACGACATTAACAGACTTTACGCTGTTGAGTGGGGAGGAACTTCCAGCAATATTTACGAATATACATGGAACGGAACTACATGGAACAGAGTAACTGTTGCAAGTCCGGGAAAAGGAATGTTATCTTTAATAATAGGCGATGCCCGCGGTGATGGTGTACACAGGGTTTATGTCGCTGGCTGGATAATTCAGAGAGAATATGAATGGAACGGAGCAGGCTGGAACTATACCGATATCAGTATTTCTCACGGAGCCGAAGGCCCGGTATGTTTCGGCCGTGGAAGAAATGACGGTATTTTAAGATATTATACTCCCGGCAACCATGTTAAGGAATTTACATGGAGCGGAACAGCATGGAGTGACTCATCTTCTGTTTCATCATTAAACGGGGCCCCGGAAACGGTTGTTGTTACTAATGGCAGAAATGATGGTGTTGAAAGAATTTACACACAGGATAATAACGGAACACATGAGATCACCAGAAACGGATCTTCATGGGTATCTCAAATGATAAGCAACCAAAGCGGAAGATCGTTTTTATTCAGTGCCAAAACCAAAAGCGACGGCAGATATTATCTTTATAGCTCTGATGTTGGTTCTCCCTTCAGAGAGTATTCATATAATTCAACCACAGGTCAGTATGATTACACAACTATTGATGCAGCAACCGGTGCAACTGCTCTTATTGATGCCGGAGCAGGAAGAAATGACAATGTAGTAAGAATATACACTCCCGGATATGCAACAGGAAAAGTTTACGAAATAACAAATAACAATCCTTTTATTCTTGACATGCCGCTCACCGTTTCGGGAGAAAACATGCTTTGCCCGGACGGAACCGGAGTTGTAAGTACCGGCGAATTTGAAAGTTATCAGTGGTTCCGCAGATATTACGGATCTTCTGAAACTACTCCTATAAGCGGAGAATACGGACAAAGCGTTACTATGAATTTTAACGAATATGCGGCCTCTTATTTAAGTGTTGAAGTTTCTGTCGGCAGTTCAACATTTACATCAGAAGAATTTTTTGTAGATGGATATGCCTTCTCCCCTGCAACTGTTTCAAGCTCCGGCGATTTTACCATCGGAACAAACGGAGATTTGCTGCTATGTGAAGGAAGTACAATGTATCTCTCGCTAAATGACCCGTACAACACAAATATTATCTGGTACAAAAACGGAAATCCGGTAATCGGTGAAACCGGACAAACATTAACAATTACCGAACCAGGGGAATATTATGTTGAAGGTGCTCCGGCAGAATGTCCGGATTACATACAGGGACCGGGGCTTAATTTAAATGTCGTTGATTGCAATGTTAATTATTCCGGTTTCAGGAATACAGGCCACATATCTGATTTTTATCCAAACCCGGTTAATGACCGCCTGCATTTTAGTAATCCGGATAATCTTAAAGGCTCTGTATATACGATCTCAGACAATACCGGGCGTGTTGTAAAAAAAGGGAAAACCGGAACAGATGCAAGTATAGATTTTACAGAAATTAAAAACGGAATATATTATTTGCAATTTGACAAAACTCCTGATGTGAAATATAAAATCAGCAAGAGATAAATAAAAAAAATACAGGATGTCTGTTTGGACATCCTGTATTTTTTTTATTTGTTTCTACCGCACAATAAAATCATTCATCAGGTTCTCTTTACGTGAAGTAGGCTGTTGTTTTCCGTTACTGAGACGTTTTACACCATCAAAAACATAATTACGTAATTCCGAAACCGAAATTTGTTTATCACCATTTGCATCTGCTTTGTTTTTGGCAACAGCCTGTATAAGACAATAAGTAAAAATTCCGTTTTCTATTTCTTCGTTTTCCAAAGCATACCCGCCACCCGATGCTGCTGAAATTACCACGGTACCGGTTCCTTTTCTGAGATCGGCAAATAAAAGCCTCATCAATTCGTAAGAATTCTGCAGGCCTGTTTTAGGTTTATTTTCGTTCTTAGTAGCAAACATCGTTACTCCACGGGTCTGGTCTCCGTCCTGAACAGAATTAATCGCAAAATCGTCACCTTTATCAACCTCTCCCGAGTGACAGGCATCCATTAACAGCAGCTTATTCCTTGCAGGAATTCCATCTAAAATACCTTCTATCTCGTCATATTTTAACCCGTTTTTTGACGGGTTTGAGAAATCTATATTTGCTGTAGCAAAGTAAAAATCCAGATTATCATCAAGCAATCCATGTCCGGCAATGTGCACATATACATAATCATCCACACCTGTTTTCATAAGTTTATCCTTTAGTGCCAGTACATTTTCGCGTGTACAGGATGAATTATACAAAGTATCAATATAAATATGGTCAAATTCTCTTGTATTGCCACTGAAAAGTTTGATGAAGCCCTTGCCGTCGTTAATAGTGTAACGCAGATTATATTGCGCCTGAGAGTATTCTGCAACTGCAAGTGAAATCAAATACAGATCCGGTTTCTTTTTGTCTGCTTTATCGTAAAAAATTTCCAGCTCTTCTTTAAGCGACTCAATACCTTTTTCGTTAAGACATGAAATCTGAATCACATTTTTCCCTGCCGACAACGGAATACTGATATCCTGAACCGCTGTTTTTACCCGTTTTTCCTTTAACGAAAACCCTCTGGTACCATAAAGCGGGACATCGTTAACATATACATTTATACGATCAAGGTTATAATTATCGTCCTGCATTTTTAACTGAACATTTGCATCAGGTTCGTTAGTTTTAAGCTTAATACTTCCAATATTGTTAATTGATAATTCCGGAAGATTAATTTTTCCGTTAAGCATTTGTTCATCAAACCCAAGCTTGGACAAGCGTTTAAGGTAAGCTTTATGATATAGTTCAACCATATCCTTATCGAAGTACCTGAATGACTCAAGAACATAATCGGGACGATTGTATTTTAAGTCAAATTGTTCGGCAGGAAAAACTTTTCCGTCAAAATTAAAACCGAGGCCGGTAAGAGCATCACCTGTTGCCATGTAATAATTATCAGGAGTAATAAACACGAGTTTACCCATGTCAACCACATAAATGCTTAACAATTTTGTCCCTGTATTAAGATCCCATATATTCATAGATGCATCTTCAGCCGAACTTATCAAATAGTTTTTACCTTTAATTATTTCAAAGTCGTTGATATATCCGCGATGGCCTGAAAATTTTATAGTTTTATCGTTTGTCTGTCTTTCGATATCGAAACCTCTGCAAGTATATACATCGTTATTTAAAGGATCTGTTTTTATAATATAATCAGACTCCTGACTTTTTGGGAAAACAGCCTGTAGAACAAGAGTGTTTTGAGGTTTTTTATTCCTGTATATAGATGCAAAACTTGTTTTATCTTTTTCCGAATAACCTGTAATAGTAGTATTAAATCTTACAGCTTTATCCCGGTCTTCTCCAAATCCGTAAAATTCCTTATCGGATAAGAAATATAACTGATTAAAAATATGCTCATTATTTTTTGACATTAACCCTATTTCATCTTTTTTATGTTTTCTTTCTTCTTTAGGCCCGGCTATATTGAGATTGGAAATTGATGACACTTTAAGAACAGGATTGGTAAGGCCCCATTTTCCTCCCGAATATGCTATAGTTTTTCCGTCCGGGCTTATTGCTACTGAATATACATTCTCGTCGAACCAGAGCTTACCTTTTTCTGAATTCGATGCTTTTTCCTGAATTCCTTTTACATTAAAGGATTGTTTTGCCTTTACAGCACGTGGATGCAGAATAAAGTACTGCAAGACTTTTTTATTTTCAAAGTCAACAACAGCAGCACGGTTATCACTTCCTGCAGTTGCCACAATCGCCGGATTAGGAGAAAAATTTATATCGTTTATTTTACCATTGTGTCCGTTTATGCCTTCGCATGTAATTTTATCGTTGTCAAACTTAAGCAAATAAACAAAACCTAATTCATCACCAAATGCCACAACACTATCCTGCGGATGCGACTGAATCGCAGACACATTAAAACTCCTCGGAATAATCCTCTTTTCAAATTTGAACTCGGGCAGGCTCCAGATTGAAATTGACCTGTCTGCTGAAGCAATAGCAACAAATTTTCCGTCAGCAGAATAGTCAATATCATTTATATCTAAAAAATGTGTACGTTCAAATTTTTTAATTTTAAGATTCTTATTGCAGAAATATAAACATCCTTTTTCATCCCCCGCTATAACATAATTACCGTCATTTGAATTTGCAGCAAATGTAAAATATGTGTATGCATCACGGTTAAATAACGATTTTCCTCCTTTTTTAAGAACCGATCCGTAAATTTTAATGTCATCACTTAGTTTTTTTCGATGAATTTGTCCGGATGATTTTTCAAGTTTTAAGGTTTTCATATTAAACCTGTATGTCTGATTTTGTGTAGCAAGAATCAGGCTGCTTTCATCATCAAAATTCATAGCCAGTACTTTATTGTCACCCGGTACTTTGATGCGATAAAACATCTTTCCTGAAAAAAGGTCATTAATAACCAGCTCGTTATTTACATCAATACTGGCTATATATCTGCTGGCAGGGTCCCATTCAACATATAAAATACTTCCGGAATGACCTGCCTGAACTACCGGAACAACATTTTGTGAATTCATCCCGCAAACTACGGTCAGGGCAATTATTATTGTAATTATTGACTTTTTCATAACTTTTCTATGGTTAATAAATTAAATACACAATACAATCCTTTTCATTGTTTACTTAATTTAGCCTACTGTTTATAATATTGTAACAATCTCGAATCGTCTTCCTTTCCAAGTGGCATCAGGTAAGTGGCTCCAAAACCTACATATCCCCTAAGTGCAGGGTCCTGCGTATAATTTGTAAGAGGTGACGAAGTATAATATAAGTTTGTTACCAGATACCTGGTAATATGAATATCAAAACCTATCCTCGGATTAACATGCATTCCCAATCCGGCAAGATTTGAATACACAGTATTTGTTTTAAAAATCATGTGGTCTTCTCCATCCTGCGGTGTTTCATTATACTCTATAAGATCAGTTTTATCACTTGTTGTAAGTGTAATACTGTTTGAAACAGGAAATTTAAAGTCTAACCCGGCACCGATTGAAAAATGCAATTTTTTTACATAAAAATGATATTTATACATAATTCCTAACTGGGGAACAATCATAAAAGATGATAATCTTAAAGTATCTCCTGCAAGTGATGGTAAATCCCTGTCAAGTTCAAGCGAATAATTTGATGTCATAAAATCAAGGCCAGGGGTAAAAACCAACCGGCTTCGGTTAAAACCCAAATCAAAAGGAAACCCCAAAGAAAGACAACTTCCCTCAGTTTTATCTGCAGTTGCAAGATAATCTGACCCTTCATAATGAATTGTAAAATCATCTCCTTTCGAAAGTATTCCATAAGAAAAAGAAGCCATATAGCCCCTGACAACTTGCTGGGAATACGCCCCTAAAGAAATGATAAACAACAATATAAAACAGATTTTTTTCATAGTATTCTTGCTAAATTATATTCTTTTAACTAATTTTGTTAATTATTCAAATGACAAATACTAATTGGTTTTTTAAGGTCACAAAATTAAAGCTAAAATAAACATAAATTTTATAAATTATGAAAAAAATAATATTAATAACTGTTTTAATTGTTTCTATAACAGTACTAAATGCACAAGGTTTATACTTTGGCCCTCAGGTCGGATTCAGTTCTACAAGCATAATAGAAAAAAGTTCTTTCGGTAGTGTGGATAAAAAAATTAAAATAGGTTATCAGATTGGTGCTGCTGCAGAATTTGAATTAATGAGTTTTTTATATGTTAACGGAGCTGTTACTTTTTTCCAGAAAGGAGATAAAGCCGGCGATGATACTTTTACAAGCAAAACTAAAATAGGATATATTGATATTCCGATTACAATAGGGTATAAAGTCCCTTTGGGAAATGTAAGTGTGTTTGGAAATGTAGGACCTTATTCCAGTATAGCAATTGTTGGTAAATCATATTATCATTCTGAGTTTAACGGTGTTGAATTTGAAGAAGAGTTTCCTCTTGAACTGGGAGGCGACATGTCTTATTATAAAAGATTTGATACCGGTGTTATTTTCGGTGGCGGAGTGGAATTTAAACAATATCAGATAAAAGCCAATTATGCTATTGGTTTTGTTGATATTACCGAAGGAGAAACTGTAACATCAAAAAATTCTGTTTTTAATATTACTGCTACTTATTTTATTGGAAGGAATTTCTGATAGTTGAACTATTTTTCTATTTTTGCACCTTATTTTAAATAAGGAAAAGTACTGAATGGTATTTAGCAGCAGCATATTTTTATTATACTTTCTTCCGATTTTTTTTGGACTATATTTTTTAGCTGCTCCTAAATATAAAAACTGGGTTGCACTTATTGCAAGCTTGATTTTTTACGGGTTTGGTGCTCCCAAATTTCTTTTTATAATCTTTTTTTCTGTCGTTATTGATTTTTTTATTGTAAAGAAAATTGATTTATCAAAAGAAAAAAAAACACGCAACTGGCTTTTACTGGCATCAGTGATTTTAAATATCGGACTTCTGGCATATTTTAAGTATGCCAATTTTATGGTTGAAAATGTTAACTTTTTTCTTTCACATTTCGGTGCCGGTCCAATTAAATGGACACATGTAGTATTACCTATCGGAATATCGTTTTACACTTTTCAAAAATTAAGTTATTCAATAGACATTTATCGCGGTAAAAGCAAAAGGCTTGATTCTATTAAGGATTACATGCTTTTCATACTGCTTTTTCCTCAACTTATTGCAGGACCTATTGTACGTTATAATGAAATTGCCGGAGAATTACTTGACCGGAGCAAAAACGATAACATTGATAACAAACTACTGGGTTTTTACAGGTTTTTAATAGGATTGGCAAAAAAAGTTCTTATTGCCAATACACTAGGGTCTGTTGTAGATAGCATATTTGCCGTTCCTGCTGCTGAAACAGGGACATTAACGGCATGGGTCGGCATTATAGCATATTCGTTTCAGATTTATTATGATTTCTCCGGTTACTCCGATATGGGAATAGGTATTGGTAGAATGATAGGTTTTAAATTTCCCGAAAACTTTAACAATCCATACATAAGTCAAAACATTTCTGAATTCTGGCGACGCTGGCATATGACACTGGGAGCATGGATGAAAGATTATCTTTACATTCCTTTAGGTGGTAACAGAGTAAAAACAAAATTCAGACTTTATTTTAATTTATGGTTTGTCTTTATGATCTCCGGCTTATGGCACGGCGCAGCCTGGAATTTTGTAGTATGGGGTGCTTTTCATGGATTGTTCCTTGTATTGGACAGACTATTTCTGATTAAACTGCTAAAAAAAATAGGAAAATTTCCACGCATATTACTAACTTATATCGTAACACTCATAGGATGGGTAATATTCCGGGCCGAAAGTCTGAAATTTGCATTGGTGTATATCCGTAATATGTTTAAATTTAATTTAAAATCCGATATTAATATTTTACCTGAATATTTAGACAACAAGTTCTGGGTATTTTTTATTCTGGGTCTGTTGTTCGCTTTTATAGGAGCTTTTAAATTCGGGGCAAAACTCGAAAAATTCTTTTACTACAGCAATTACAATGTAAAACAACATATTTTTGTAGGAATAATATTAACCATTTTGTTTATTATTTCAATATCCTTTATTACCAAAGGAGGTTTTAACCCGTTTATATATTTCAGATTTTAATGGAGAAATTTAAAAAAATATGGTTTTTGTTTTTTATGGTTTTACTTGCAATACCTATGCTTCAGAATTACACAGGCTGGTTCAGGGAAAAACCGCTTAACGGAGCATTTATTCCTGCAGTAAAACCTGAACTTACAATAAAATCACTATGGAACGAAACGTATCAGGACTCTGCAACAGCTTATATTGAAGAAAACATAGGATTCCATAACTTCCTTGTACGTTTTAATAATCAATTGATTTTTTCAGTATTCAGAGAATCTCCGGTTAAAGGACCTGTAATAGGAAAAAACGGAATTTTGTTTGAAGAATCTTATATTATAAGTTATCTCGGGAAAACATTTGTAGGAGAAGAAAAAATTGCAGAAATTACTTTTGAATTAAAAACAGTTCAGGAAATTCTGAAATCAAAAGGCGTGGAACTCCTGATAATTTTTCCTCCCGGAAAAGCATCATATTATCCGGAATATATACCTGACAGGTACAAGCCTGAAAAGAAAAGCAGAAATAACTATGAAGCATATCTTGAAAATTTTGAAGCAGAAAATATTAATTATATTGACTTTAACAAGTATATAATTCAAATGAAAGATACTGCTTCGAAAGCAATATACTGTGACCTGGGAGCACACTGGACAACATATGCTTCTGCTCTGGCTATGGATTCGATAGTAAAATATATGGAAAATAAAACGGGTAAAGATCACGCCGGTTTTACAATTACGGGTTTTGAAACACCCGATACTTTACGAAATCAGGATGATGATTTATACAAGACCATGAACTTACTGTTTTTGCCTCCTTACAGAAAGATTGCCTACCCTAAAATTCAATTTAATAACAACGGGGAAAAATACAGACCTAAAGTACTTGCAATTTCAGATTCTTATTGGTGGACAGTTTATGCACCCAATGTTGCAATACCTCAGAATATTTTCAGTAACGGCGGATTCTGGTTTTATAATAAAACCATTTATCCTGTAAGAGATCCTGTTCAAAACGTTGATGCAATAAACTATAAACAGGAAGTTGACAATCAGGAGTTTGTATTACTGGTTACTACCGAAGCTACAAATCATCTTTTCCCATACGACTTCTGTAACAAATATCTTATTGGCTATGAGGCTGATTTTTTAACAAAAACAAATCCCGGTGATTACACTAAAGCAGATAGCATGTATATGGTTTTCAGGCAAAAAAGTATTGACGGAATTATACAGGAAATAAATGCAAATGAAGATTGGAAAAATAATATTATTCAACAGGCAAAAGATCAAAACACTGATGTAAATACAATGATGTACAATAATGCCTTATATACTTATAAAATAAGAGCAGGAGTAATTAAGTAAATTTTTACCTCACAAAATGAGGCATATCTTCAGGAATAACCAGTGAAATTTCAACAAGGCCGGCAATTTCATCATTTTTAAACCACGGACATTGATAAATAAGCTTTTTAAGTCCGTTTTTTTCTATCGTGTATGAATTACTTATTCCTGTTTCAAGTATTTCTTTAATTTTTTCTACAGACTTTGGGTTATGACAATCATACAATGATTTTCCGATTAAAGTATCAGTCCCGTTTTTAAGGAAAGTTGCGCATGACTTTTCATTCATGTATATGATAACTCCGTTATTATCACATGCCGTTACAGCAAAAGGCAGGTTTTTAAAAATTTGTTCTGTCATAATTTTAATAAATTATAAACTCCAAATCACAAGTTTCAACAGTTGCGGATTGCTATTTGTAATTTGTTTTTTGGAGTTTGTTTTTTGTGTTTTGGAACTTGTTTATTATTTATTGTTGCCTTCGACTCCGCTCAGTCAACGGATACTCAGGTGACTGAGCGTAGCCGAAGGCACTGTGATTTGTTAATTGTGTTTTGTCCGCCGTGGCGGATTGTTATTTTAAATTAGTTATTGATTTTCCCGTACATATCTTCATAATACTTTTGATAGTCGCCCGAAACAACATTATTTAACCATTTTTCATTTTCGAGATACCAGTCAACTGTCTTTTCAATGCCTTCTTCAAACTGAAGAGACGGAGCCCACCCAAGTTCGGTCATAAGTTTTGTACTGTCAATAGCATATCTTAAATCGTGGCCTGCACGATCCTGAACAAATGTAATTAATGAAGCTGAAGTACCCGGAACACGATTAAGTTTTTTATCCATTACTTCGCACAGTTTATGAATAAGATCAATATTTGTCCATTCGTTATTACCTCCGATATTATAAGTTTCACCGTCGCGTCCGTTATGAAATATTGTATCTATTGCTCTGGCATGATCTTCAACATATAACCAATCACGAACATTTTCGCCTTTTCCGTAAACAGGAATAGGTTTCATGTTTTTAATATTATTAATTGCAAGAGGTATCAGTTTTTCCGGAAAATGATTAGGCCCGTAGTTATTTGAACAATTCGAAATTACAACAGGTAAACCAAAAGTATGATTATAGGCTCTCACCAAATGATCTGAGCTGGCTTTTGAAGCAGAATATGGCGAACGTGGATCATACGCTGTTTTTTCAGTAAAAAACCCTTCTTTTCCCAACGATCCGTAAACCTCATCAGTAGATATGTGATAAAAACGTTTTCCGGAATATTTATCTTTCCAGCAATTTCTTGCAGCATTTAAAAGGTTAACCGTTCCAACAATATTTGTAAAAATAAACTCGGTAGGATTAGAAATACTCCTGTCAACATGTGATTCTGCAGCAAGATGAATAACACCATCAGGAGAATATTTTGCAAACAAATCATTTATAGCATTTATATCAACAATATCAGCTTTCTCAAAAATATATCCCGGCATGTTTTCAATGTCTTTTAAATTTTCAAGATTTCCGGCATATGTTAATTTATCAATATTTACAATCCTGTATTCGCGGTATTTGTTTACAAAAAGTCTTACTACATGCGATCCGATAAAACCAGCTCCGCCTGTTATAAAAATCGTTTTACTCATCTTAATGTGTATTATTAATAATTGCCGTAAAAATAGATTAATAAAGCTTTAATAAAAAATTTTTACAAAAGTTATATCATTATTAAATTATCAAAATTCACAACATCAACTACTTAATAAAATGCAAATGTTTTTTATTAACAATAATTTAATGCATGTTAATTTATTGTAAATTAAGTACTTATAAAAGACCAAAAATGCTAAAGCTCTGATTACCAATGTTGTAAATTATCAACACTTTTTAGTAATAAAGTTAATATTTGTCGAAAACTAAGTAAAAAATAAATTTGGATAATCTAAATAAACATGAGTTATAAAATACTTTGACATTTCCAAAAAAGTAATTATTAATTTAATAGAAAGTAACTAACAATTTTATCAACTCCTTTATTTAAAAAATATGTTTTTTATGCTTGTTTCTAATTAATATTAACAGATGTTAATTAAAACTTTAATATGCTGAGAATCAAACAAAGTTCATTTTTTTCATTGTTTATAAAAGATAATAATTCATCTTTGCAAGTGTAATTAAAAGAAAAATTAATAAAGTTTCAACACTATTAACAAACTATAATAATCATCATATTTTTTAAATTAATTTATAAATAAATATTAATATGATTATAAATTTTTCAGATTTAGAAAATTTCGGATTTTTAAAAATTCCGGTTTCCAAAGATATTGATTTAGTTTCTGAAATTGATAAATTAAAGAAAGAAAAAAATGCTGTAATACTGGGACACTTTTACATTGACGGTAAATTGCAGGATATTTCTGATTATGTTGGCGACAGTCTGCAATTGTCGCAACAGGCAGCAAAAACAGATGCTGATATTATTGTTTTTCTGGGAGTGCATTTTATGGCTGAAACAGCAAAAATTTTATCTCCTTCAAAAAAAGTGTTAATACCTGATTTAAAGGCAGGTTGTTCTTTGGCAGATTCATGCCCTGCTACAGATTTTGAAAAATTTGTGAAAGAACATCCCGGTTATACAGTAATTTCATATGTTAACACTACTGCTGAAATTAAAGCTCTTACGGATATAGTGGTAACATCTTCCAATGCAAAAGAAATTGTGGAAAGTTTGCCTGAAAATGAAAAAATTATTTTTGGTCCGGACAGAAACCTGGGGAATTATATAAACAGTGTTACAGGAAGAAATATGTTGCTGTGGGATGGTGCCTGTCATGTTCATAAACAATTCGATCTGGAGGCAATATTGAAGTTAAAAGCTGAAAATCCTGACGCGAAGATAATTGCTCATCCTGAGTGCGAAAAGCCGGTTCTTATTGTTTCGGAACATATAGGTAGTACTGCAAGTTTATTAAAATTTACTCAGACTGACCCGTCTGATAAATACATAGTTGCTACAGAATCGGGAATTTTACATCAGATGAAAAAAGCAAGTCCTGATAAAACTTTTATTCCTGCACCTGCTCTTGATTCTACCTGTGGATGTAATGACTGTAATTTTATGAAATTAAACACACTTGAAAAGTTGTATAATTGTCTTAAATACGAACAACCCGAAGTTTTTGTTGATGAAAATCTTAGAGTTAAAGCTGAAAAATCTATTTTGAGAATGCTTGAAATTTCAGCAAAACTTGGTTTATAAGTAACTATTTAGGTTTCTTGTTAAATCTTGTAATCTGTAATCTGTAAATTGCAGTAACTCAGGATTCTGCCTTTTTAACAAATTGGAATTTCAATAAGCGGAAGCGACTATGCAAAACCCACTGATTACAGATCACAGATTACAGATCACATCCGCCGCAGCGGAACAATAACAGAATTCTGTTTTTAACATAATACCTAAATAATTACGTTTATTTGTAAAAAAATATTTAGCTTTGTAACAGACAAGAAAATAAGACCATGGGTATAAAAGTTACTGGCAAAGACCTTATAAAAATTGCTAATTCAGACGATGTTTTCGGGATAATGCAAAGAGTATTGTTACGCGAGAACAAACTGGACCGGGAAAAAGAACATTTCTGGTTAGTCGGCTTAAATACTACCAATAAAATGCTTTTTGTCGAATTGGTAAGCATAGGCGGAGTAAAAAGCACAACCGTGGAACCAATGAATGTTTTCAGGATGTCGATTTTAAAAGGAGCCGTTAAAGTAATTTTAGTACATAACCACCCATCCGGAGAAGTAATTCCCTCAGATGCAGATCTTGATCTAACCGACCGCCTTATACAAGCCGGTAAAATAATAGACGTAGAAGTTATTGACCACCTGGTAATATCAGAAAATACCTACATGAGCTTTGGCAAAACCGGTCGCATGAAAGAACTCCAGGAAAGCACGAAATGGGTTCCGACTTACGAACTTATCAAGCGTATTAAAAAACAGGAAGCCGAACTAAGAAAAGAAGCCGTAAAAATTGCTAAGGAAAAAGGAGAAAAAGACGGAATAAAAAAGGGTAAAATTGAAGGTAAGCAGGAAGAGAAACTGGAAATTGCGAAAAACAGTTTAAAAGAAGGACTTTCAATTGAATTGATTATAAAACTTACCGGTCTTAGCAAAGCTGAGATAGAGAAGTTGTAAAATAAAAATATTAATGCTGGGAATTGAAAAAGAGTAATTAATATGAAAAATTGAGAAAAGTGTTGAAAAAAACTATGAATTTTGTAATTAATATTCGGTTATTAATAAATAATGGATGGCTAATTTAAAATATATTCCACCCAAAGGTGTGGTTACACACCCAAAACAGCAGTATAAAAACACTTTTAGTGTGGTGACAAGGGAGTTACCACCAAGGCGAAAAGCCCACCAAATAACATTTTTTTAGTACTTTTGCATGGAAATATCAAAGCGCTATTGTTAAAATAATTTTGAAGTCCATTATTTTAAATAAAAGAAATTTGAAATGAATAATTTTTTTAGAAATATTATGTTATCATTGTTCTTATTGCTACTAATTTCATGCGTTTCAAATAATAAATTAATTAATGATGATTCAAAACTAATAATTCTCGGTAAAGAATACACCCACATTATTTTGACAAATGATGTTGAAACATTAGATGGATACTATCATATTCAAAATGACAGTTTGTTTTTTATTTCAAAATGGGACTATAATAATTATTATAATATACTAAATTCTGAAGTGTTTTACTTAGATCATTTAAAACCGTACTTTTTATTTTCGCTTAATATGCAAGAGCCATATTTATCTGAACGTAATTGTAGTAGCTTAGACCCTTCATATGATGGCCTTGATTTTAGAGACTTGAGAAACATTTTTTATCCTCCAAAAAAAATAGATGATTCAACTTATACATTTGAACAACATGCTGTATTATATGGCAATACAGATCCTTATATTAGAGTATTTGTTGTTACTAAGGATTTAAAAATAAAATCATTTTCAACAGAGGGTAAAAACCCAGAATACTATTTTTTTTACAATTAGTGACAAAAGAACATCTTTCTTTTATGGGAATATCCCAAGTGGAACTTTACATGACTTCAAAAACGCCCAGGTGGTAACAGCACCTATGTGTAATACGGCAATCGCGGAAACTTGGAAGAGCATTACGCCTACTAAAACCCGCCAATCCGTTTTAGATTTGTGAAAAAATAATTATCTTTACGATTGAAATTTAAATAAATAAAAAATTCCACAACGGCTTGGCTCATTACGAGTATGACAGGGACATTACTTTCTCTCTGCCGCACTCCACATAGCTGCAGGCGTTAGCAACTATTAAAAAACAAGACACAGACGCAGATATGTATTATACATATAGAGATAAACAACTGATTGATGCATGGAAAAAAGCAAGTATTGAATTGCAAATTGAGATAATCAGTCCGTTTGAAATGAATACAGAAAATGGAAAAGTTAAATATCCAGTTTTAGTAAAAGATTTTGGAGGTAAAAAAGGGACAATTATTGCACGTCATGCATATTTTATGGATTATCCGATGCCCAAGCATAAAGATTATTTTTTCTCAGCAGTTAATGCAGATATATATTCTCAATTTGATAGGCAAGTATTTATTGATACATTGATTGATTGGGGATATTTTGGTTTAGATGAGAATAAACCAGAATGGATTAAATGATTTTAAAACTTGTAAATAATGAAATTAAGTAATTCATTTAGTGGAGCACTCAGGACTTTTGCATACTTTTTATCAAGTGGGACACATTACCAATTAAAAGGGGTTGACTATCTTAACTTGTATGGAGACGAACCAAGTGCTATAGAATTGGCATATGCTATATTTGCTAATGTTATAGAATTAGATAATGATGGAAATGTTTTGAATGCTAAATATGCAGAGAAGAGAGCAGTTGATTCAATCAGAGCATATTGTGACCCAACATTCAAAGTAGAACCACCTTATGAGCAGTGGGAGATTGACTTACATAAAGCTCCACCAATGAAAGATTTAATATAAAAATAACAGTTGCTAACAACGGCTCATAAGCAATGGCGGGGCTTGTAGCGTATTCAACGTCTCGTCTCGCAGCGTAGGTCTGTAACGTGGGATACGAACGCAGCTACGAAGCCCGCCACTGCTCATAGCCGCGACCGTTATATAGAAACATAACACATTTTTCCGATGCGCTGATTTATTTGTAAAATTTTTTAGTAGTTTTGAGTTTTGAAAAAAGATTGTATTTTATAAAACAGGAACTTAAAAATTAAAGGAATGAAAAAATTAGCATTGTTTTTTGTATTGGTAAGCATTTCGGCAATGAGTTTTGCCCAGCTTACACTTGGTGGTCATTATGCTTACAACAGTACATGGTTATTAAACAAACAGGTTTTTGATGAAGGTAAAGAAATGGATGTAGCAGTTTCTTTCGGAAGTTATTATGGTTTAATTGCAGGTTATTATTTTTCGGATAATTTTGGCCTTGAGTTAAATTTTAATCTCAATAAAATTGAACAAAAATATACAGGTAGTATTGATTATTTTCTTTCAGATACTTTGAGAAATCCTTATAATGCTTCAACAATTTTAAGAACTACTGATATACCGGTTTTGATGAAGTTTGGAAAAAGTACTTATTTTGAGTTGGGTCCTGTTATTCAGTTAGTAAATAAAGCGACTTATTCACGTACTTTTGATGAACTAAATAGCTTTGATCCGGGTTGGTATAACAGTCATATTTATTCTTTTTCCGATGCATCAAGCATAGGTGTAAAATCAGAATTCAATAGCGTGGGATTTGGTGTTGCATTTGGTTTCGGAGCGAATTTTAACATAATAGAAGATGTACTTAGGTTAAATTTTGGAATGAGATTTAATTATATATTGACTGATTTACAAGGGATTAATGGTTTGGGGCTTACTAAAGAAAGTTTTTATGTTACCGAAACCGGAAGAGTAAATTTTTATAACCATCCTCTTTATGGTGGTTTAAAAGTAGGATTGGTTTATTTCTTTGATTAAATAAAACATATTCATTTGATTTACTGACCCGCTTCTGTATATTTGCAGAGCGGGTTTTTTGTTAATTTGTATTTAGCTTTTAAAAATGGAAAAAATAAAACTTCAAACTGTTAATTCAACAAATAATTATGCATCCGGTTTGTTGTCAGGCGGAATGATTAAAGAAGAAACTGTTATTTACACAGGATTGCAGACAAAAGGAAAAGGATTAGGTACAAATACCTGGTATTCAGAAGATTGTAAAAATATGTTGTTTTCCTTAATAGTTTTTCCCGAAATAAAAATTGAAAAACACTTTGTTTTGAGTATGATTGTTTCTCTTGCAATATGCGACTATCTCGATTTTAAGGGTGTAAATGCAGAAATTAAATGGCCAAACGACATCTACCTTAAAAATAAAAAACTTGCCGGAATACTTATCGAAAACAGTATTTACGGAGATACTATTAAAAGTTCGGTAATAGGTGTTGGATTAAATCTTAATCAGAAAGTTTTTCCGTCAGTTTTACCTAATCCTGTTTCTCTTACTAATGTAACATCTGAAATTTATAATGTTGACAATGAAATTGAACTTATCAGCAATATTATTTCGGGAAAACTCAAGGAGTTTAAAAATAAAAGCTTTATAAGTATTCATGAGCAATATCTCAAAAGGCTTTACAGATTAGGAGATACTTCAAAATTCAGAACAGGTGACAGGATATTTTCAGGTCAGATAAAGGATGTAAAAAAAGATGGCCACATTGTTATAAGTGAACCTGAATTTGAAGAAAAGGAATATTACTTTAAAGAAATAGAATTATTGTTAGTTTAGTTATTGTTAGTATGTGAATTATTTTCAGGATGTGTTTTATATGTTAACAGTATCTGTTCCAAACACATAATCTTCAATTACATTAAGATCTTCAGCAGTTTCCGAACCGTTAAATCCGGTTATGTCTTTGTAAGTTATTTTTTCCCGGTATTGTTTCTGAAATTCTTTTGCTACAGGCATGTACGACCAATGCCATTTTTCTTCTTTATATCCTGTTGGTCTTCCGGCAGTGTAAACCTGATAAAAACCAAATTCTGCAGCATGGTCTTTTAACCATTGATATGATTTTTTACCTTCTTCTGTTTCAAAGAAATTTAGTTTTGTATTCATCATGTCAATATCTGTACCCCAGTGATGGCGCGAAGTTCCGGGCATTGCAAGATATGAAAGTATTGATTTTACAACTGCTTTAGGATCAGATGAATTATAATAACGCTGGTTCCAAAGCCACTTTTGAGTATCAAAAGTTCGTACTGCTGAAATAATTCCAAGGTTTATTCCTTCTTTTGCAGCAGCTTCATACATGGCAATAAATGGTTCAAGTACATCTTTGTGAATGTATTCAACACGCAAAAGGCAGTATTGTGAAGGAACTTTAACAAACATTGTATCATTTTGCGGATTGAATTTTCCAAGTAAATATTCTTTGGCTATGTCGGGATATTCAGGAATGATAGTATCTGAAACTATTGAATCTTCGCTTGTTTTTGCCGAAATACTTTCAATTGTATTGTTAGAAGCTCCTGTACATGAAATTAAGCTTGTTATAAGTGCTATATGCAGTAGAAAAAAATTCATTTTATTCATATATAAATTCCAGTGTCTGTGAGAGTATGCTGTCTTTGTCAAGTCCGTATTTTTTTAACAGTTCTGCCGGTGATCCCGATTCTCCGAAACAATCCTGCATTCCTATAATTTTCATTTTTACAGGATAATTCTGAGATAAAACTTCTGCTACTGCAGAACCTAATCCTCCGTAAACCTGGTGTTCTTCAAGTGTTATTATTTTTTTTGTTTTGTGAGCTGTTTTTATAATTGCCTCATTATCAATAGGTTTTATAGTATGAATATTTAAAACTTGTGCAGAAAAGCCATTTTTTTCCAATTCATATGCTACCTGCAAGGCTGTCCAAACCATTGAACCTGTTGCTATTATTCCAATATCCGACCCTTTTTTTATTACCTGAGCTTTGCCGGTTATAAAATTATCATCAGGGTCTGTGAAATTAGGAACAGGTTCTCTGCAATATCTTATGTAACACGGACCTGTTGATTTTATTGCTGCTGTTGTTGCTAATCTTGTCTGGTTTTCATCACACGGGCTAAATACTGTCATTCCAGGTAAAGAGCGCGTAACTGCAATATCTTCCAATGCCTGATGTGTTGCTCCGTCGGGTCCTGAAGATATACCTGCATGTGCTCCGCCTATTATTGCATGAACATTATTGTAACATAAAGAAACCCTGATTTGGTCAGCAGTTCTCATTGCTGCAAATGTAGCATAAGTTGAAAAAACAGGTATTTTTCCTGATAATGCCAGTCCGGCTGCTACTGCTACTGAATTTTGTTCTGCAATACCAAGCGAAAAAAACCTTTCAGGAAATTTATCTTTAAAAAAGTTCATTCCTACAGAATTGGTAATATCTGCTCCGAGACAAACAATATTTTTGTTTTTTTCTCCGGCTTCTGCCAGTGCCTGACCAAAGCCGTTTTTCATTGGAGTTTTTTGCGGATTTTCAGTATTCATATGTTGCTATAATTAGTAATGCGCAGGCTTTTTGTTTATTTAATCCTGATCGTCAGCATACCACTCAGCATATGAATTTGTTGTTTCGTGTAATTTTATGCTGTAAAGTTTTACGTTCTCCGGCAATAGTGGTTTAATAATTTCGGCAAAATGAATAACCATATTTTCGGCTGTAGGCTGAAAATCTACAATGTGTATTCTTTTGAAAAGTTTATTTTCTTTTTCAAAATATTCTGTTTCTTCTTTTTTACTTAGTAAAACACTGTGATCAAATTTATCTACAATATTTGGTTTTACAATTTGTTTTAAGTTTCCGAAATCCATTACCATTCCCAGTTTTGTGGATTCTTCATCTGTAATTGGCTCTCCTTTTATTGTTACAGAGAGTTTGTATGTATGCCCGTGAATGTTGCGACATAACCCGTCATAATTATGAAGAGCATGTGCAGTCTCAAATTCAAACATTTTTGTTACTCTTATTTTTGTCATAATATTAAATTTTATGAAGAAACAAAGTTAGGAAAAAAATTGTTCCGGCTTGCAATAAGTCTTTTACACAATACTTATGACGGTTTAAAAATTATTTTATGCTGATTATTTTATGTTTTACTATGTTTTTATGATTTTGCGTTTTGTGTTAAAATTATTCCAAACAATATTGTAAATTTGCTGTTTTAAATGAAATGAAAAGTTTTAAGGAAATTACCAAAAATATTAATTCTGATCTGGAGTATTTTGAAAGTATGCTGGCTGATATTGCCGGTTCTCAACGTGATACTCTTAATGAGATTCTTGAATACATATTTGAAACAAAAGGAAAACGTATTCGTCCGGTTTTGGTTTATTTAACTGCAAGGTTGTTTTCAGTTCCGGATAAATCCACACATAATGCAGCCATATTGGTAGAATTAATGCATACAGCAACACTTTTACATGATGATGTTGTTGATAAAGCAGTTCTTAGAAGAGGAAAGCAGTCTGTAAATCATAAATGGGATGATAAGACGGCGGTTTTAGCAGGTGATTTTCTTTTTGCAAAGGCAATGAAAATAGCCACTGATGATAAAGAATATGAATTATTTGATATTATTACACCTGCAATAATCAGTCTCAGTGTTGGAGAGTTACAGCAAATGAGTAATTCTGCAAATTTTGAAGTTAATAGAGAAAAATATTTTGAAGTTATTAAAAATAAAACTGCTTCATTATTGTCAGTATGCTGTAAATCAGGAGTTTACACATCAGGAGCCGACAAATATATGATTGAAAAGGCAAGTTTATTTGGCGAAATTATCGGCATTATTTTTCAGATAAAGGATGATATTCTGGATTATATCGGAAACGGAGAAACAGGAAAAGAAACAGGAATAGATATCCGTGAGGGAAAAATAACATTACCACTTATTTGCGGTTGGGAAAATATGGATGATAAAGAGCAGAACAGAATTCGTAATTTGTATTCCATAGCCGGAAATGACAGATCTGCCGAAAGGGAAATTATAAGTTCGGTAATAAAGCATAAAGGAATATCGGGTAGTGAGGATGTAATGAAAGAATTTAAAAATAAAGCTTTGGATATTCTTGATGATTTTCCTGAATCTAAGGCCAGGGAAGCATTAGCTGCAATAATTGATTATATTATAGAACGGGATAAATAAAAAAAGGGCTTTTCAAATTAAGAAAAGCCCTTTTTTATGATCATTTTAGAAATATTTGACTTCTTCGCTTTTTCCTTCAAGTTTGTTTAAGTCGGACAGAATACTGTTTGCTAATCTTGATGCTCCTAATCTGAACATTTTATTATTTAGCCATTCTTCTCCAAGAACTTCTTTTACTATCAACCAGAACAGGATAGCATCTTCGGAAACAGACATTCCTCCTGAAGGCTTTATCCCGATTTTATTGCCTGTTTTTTCGTAATATGCTTTAATTGCCGAACACATTGTAAAAACTGCTTCGGGAGTTGCCGAAACCGGTGTTTTTCCTGTTGATGTTTTAATAAAATCTGCACCTGATTCCATTGCAATAATACTTGCAAGATAAATATTGTCGGTGTTAAGAAGTTCACCTGTTTCCAGAATTACTTTTAAATGAGCCTCTCCTACCGAATGCTTAATAATATTTATTTCTGTTGCTACTTTTGCAAAATCTTTTTCCAGAAATGACCCAACTGAAATTACTATGTCAATTTCATCAGCTCCTTTGTTAACTGTTAGTTCACATTCAGCAGCTTTAACTGATAAAAATGTTTGAGATGCCGGGAAACATGCTCCAACTGCGGCAATGTTAATATTTTTTGCGGTAAGGTTTGTTTTTACCGTTGGAACAAGTGACGGATAAACACAAATTGCAGCAACATTTTTATAGTTCGGAAAATGTTTATTAAAATCATTTACCTTTTCAGTCATTAATTTTATTTTCTCTGTTGTGTCGCTTGTGTTAAGGCTTGTCAGGTCTATCAAGCTGAAAATATTAATAAGATTTTCTTTTGTTTTGAAGTCCTGAATTTTTGCCTTTAATTCGTTGATTTTTGAATCAATTACTTCTGGTTTCGGAGCTGTACTGTAATTAAAATCTTTCATATTATTTAAGTTTTTTGTTTTCCAAATGTCTTTTATTATCACGGTTTGTTTTCTTCTCAATATTGTTTTTAAATGCTGTTGTAAGGTCAATACCTGTTTGGTTTGCAATGCATAAAAGTACCCATAATACATCTGCCATTTCATCTCCCAGGTTCAGTTCTTCTCCTGGTTTAACAGATTGTTCTCCGTATTGTCTCGAAATTACTCTTGCCATCTCTCCTATTTCTTCGGTTAAAACAATCATATTCGTTTTTACATCGAAATATCGTACTCCATATGAGTTAATCCATTGATCTACAGCGTTTTGAGCCTCTTTTATAGTCATTTACATGCATTTATATATCCAAAAATTCTGTTCAGTTGTTTGATTTGGCTGAACAACAAATAAATTATCACTACTTAATACAGGATAAGACCTGATGCAAAGATAATAATTTCCCGGTTCTAATTTAATTTTGAAATCACCAATACTTGCAATTGTACTGTCTGATATATTCAGTAACTTATTTATTGGTCCTGAGAATGTATCTTTTACTGCTGTATTTACAAAGTGAACATACCCTGAATATGGATTATAAGTCCAGGAATTTTGATCAAATGCACAACTTCCTTCTCCATATTGAAGACTGCCGTTTATGCCTGATTTTATTGAATTTGTTTCACAGGAAATCATAACCACGAGTGTTGAAATTATCAATAGAATTATAACTTTTGCTTTCATTATATTCTGTTTTTTGTGTCAATAATTATTGTTACCGGTCCATCATTACAAAGACTTACTTTCATTTCTGCCCCGAATATTCCGCTATACGTTTTCTTGTTAAGGAGTTTATCCATTTCTTTTATAAAGTTTTCGTAAAGAGGAATTGCAGTTTCAGGTCGTGCAGCATCTATATACGAAGGCCTGTTTCCTTTTTTTGTTCTGGCATGTAATGTAAACTGGCTTATTGTAAGTACATCAAAATCCTTTTCAACACAGGATAAATTCATTACTCCATTATCGTCATTAAATATCCTCAGATTAACAATCTTATTACACAACCATGATATATCTTCTTCTGTATCATCATGTGTTATTCCCAATAAAATCAGTAATCCCTCTCCTATTGAAGAAATAATTTTGTTATCTGTTTTTACATTCGCTTCTTTAACCCGTTGAATTACTGCTATCATTTTTTTTTTTTAAGCTAAAGTGTTGATAATTAATGTATTAACTTATGTTCCATGTGGAACAATTTATTTTTTGTATTCGCTGTTTTTCTCATGTAAGATACAAGGCTACCACAAATTAGCCTGTTGGCTGATAGTGTGCATGAATCTTTTGCACATTAAAAAAAACTGTTGTTTTTTATTGCTAATATTATTGTTGCCTGAGCGACTTGTACTGAGCATTGCCGAAGTAAGCCGAAGGCAACAATAATATGATGTTTGAACTAAACCGAAAGTGTATATGTTTTTGTTTTTATTTGTCAAGTGTCTGGTTATTAATGATTTAACAATTGTTCCACATGGAACATTATTCAAATAGATCTGTGAATTCAAATTTTGTCACATCAAACAGTCCTTTGTCGCCTATCTTTAGTTTTGGAATTACTAAAAGTGCCATAAATGATAGTGTCATAAATGGTGCTGTTAGTTTTGATCCGTTTGATTTAATAACTGTATTTAGTTTTTCATAAATATCTGCTACTTCTTGCGCCGGTTGTTGTGTCATTAGTCCTGCAAATTCGAGCTGTAGTGTGTAATAGTCTTTTTCTTTTACATAAGTAAGCCCGCCTTGTTGTTCTATTATTTCGTTGATTGCTTTACAAATATCGCTGTCATTGCAGCCAATAGCGATTATGTTATGACTGTCATGAGCAACTGAAGTAGCTATTGCACCACTTTGTAGTCCAAATCCGTTAATGAATGCTACCTGTGGTTTTGAATTTTCATTGTATCTGTTGTAAACGACTATTTTTAAAATGTCGTGGTCAGTATCCGATACAATATTATTATCAATCACTTTCGGTGTTGTTGTAAAATAATTTGTTACAAGTTCTTTGTCGATTACTTCTATAACTTTGATTTTGTTTTTTTGAGGCTCAAGTGCAATGTCTTTTTCTGTAATTTTCTTTGCAAAAAATTTATTTACTGGTTTTACTTTTGGAGTGTCAAATAAAATTCTGCCGTTCGAGTAAACTGTTTTTCCGTTAATGATTGTCTCTAAAATTGTGAAGTCGTTTAAATTGTCAACAATAATAAAATCGGCAGGATCATTTTTTTGTAAAAGCCCTACTGGTAGATTATAATGTTTAACCGGGTTTACGCAAGCAGAAATAAGCAGGTCAAAAATGTCAATTTTGTGCTTTAAACCCAATTTCAATATTTTGTTTATATGGCCGTATTTAATAAGGTCGTCAGGGTGTGAATCGTCTGTGCAAAGCATTACCATACTATTGAATTTAGAAATTAGTGGATATAATTCCTCAAAATTACGTGCAGCGGACCCTTCGCGTATTAAAACTTTCATTCCCAGTTTTATTTTCTCTATAGCTTCGTCGATTGTAAAACATTCGTGATCTGTCGATATTCCGGAGTTGACATATTTTTTTAATTGCTCTCCTGATATTCCGGGAATATGTCCGTCTATTTTTGCATTATGTTTTTTTGCTACATCTAATTTTGCAATGACTTCCTGATCGTCAAAAATTACTCCGGGATAATTCATCATTTCTCCCAAAACCAAAAGATTATGTTTTGAGAATAATTCGTCTATGTCTTCTGAACTTAAAATTGCTCCTGATGTTTCAAATCCTGTTGCCGGTACACATGATGGTGCACTATAAAATGTTTTAAGAGGTGTGAGTTCAGAGTTGTTAATCATAAACTCCACTCCTTCTTTTCCCAGAACGTTTGCAATTTCGTGAGGATCTGTTACAACTGCAACTGTGCCGTTTTGTACTGCCATTTTTGAGAACTCGGCAGGTATGAGCATAGAGCTTTCAATATGTACATGTGCATCGATGAGTCCCGGTAAAATATAAAACTCACTTGTTGTATCTTTTTCACTGATTTGTGTTATGATTCCGTCTTCAACAATTACTTCACCTTTAAAAATCTTTTTGTTTAAAAGATCTACAATGTTTCCTTCAAATTTTCTCATATTTTTTTATTTAATAGTTCAATTTATTATTATTAGTTGGCTGAGCTTGTCGAAGCCAACATGTTTTCATTGCCTCTGCCTTCGACAGGCTCAGGCATCGTTATGTGTTTTTTCTTGTTGGCTGCGATCCCTGAGCAAAGCCGAATGGAAGAAGCCAACTTCTTTCGTTTTGTTCCACGTGGAACACAGACTATCTTCCAAGGAAAACCAGTAATACACTGATATCTGATGGAGATACTCCGCTGATTCTTGAAGCCTGGCCAATTGTTTTCGGATTTATCTTTATCAATTTTTGTCTTGCTTCTGTTGAAAGAGATTTTAATTCTGCATAGTTTATTTTATCACGGATTTCAATATTTTCTAATCTTTTTAGTTTGTCAGCAATTAGTTTTTCCCGGTCAATATAGCCTGAGTATTTGACTAAAATTTCTGCAGCATCAATTATTTCCTGTGATCTTTCTCCAAATCCGTTAATTAATTTTTCCAGTTTGGGAAAACCGGGGATTAAATCATTTACTTTTATTTGAGGCCGACCTATTATTGTTGATAGCTTAACACTTTGTTTTAATTCAGAAGAACCGGATTCAGATAAAATATGATTTACATTTTCCGGTTTACAGCTTTGTATGTTGAAGTAATTTATAAGTTCGTCACGCTGATGTAACTTTTTCTCAAGGTTAGAAAACCTTTCTACGGATGCTAAACCAATATTATAACCAAGTTCTGTCAGTCTTACATCAGCATTATCCTGACGAAGTAAAATACGGAATTCTGCTCTTGATGTAAACATTCTGTATGGCTCATCAACGCCTTTTGTTACAAGGTCATCAATTAAAACACCAATATATGCCTGATCGCGGTTTAAGGTGAATTCCGGTTTTTCGTTTATTTTTAAGTGCGCGTTTATCCCAGCCATAAGACCTTGTGCCGCCGCTTCCTCATACCCTGTTGTTCCGTTTATCTGTCCGGCAAAATATAAATTTTCGATTAGTTTTGTTTCTAAAGTATTATAAAGCTGAGTCGGATGAAAGAAGTCATATTCTATGGCATAACCAGGTCTGAATATCTTTACGTTCTCAAATCCTTCTATTTTGCGTAGCGAATCAAGTTGTACTTTCCATGGAAGTGATGATGAAAATCCGTTAAGATAATATTCAATTGTATTTTCACCTTCAGGTTCTAAAAACAGTTGATGACGGTCTTTGTCAGGGAAAGTCATTAATTTGGTTTCTATACTTGGACAGTAACGAGGCCCTATACTCTGGATAGTTCCGTCATATAACGGAGATTCTTCCAAACCTGTGCGCAGACTTGCATGAACTTCTTCGTCAGTGTAAGCAATATAACAGCTTCTTTGTTTTAAAAAAGTCTGATTATAGTTGTGCATAAACGAAAAAGGCATTATCAGGCTATCCCCATCCTGAGCCTGTAGTTTTGAGAAATTAACTGTTCTTCCGTCAATTCTTACCGGTGTGCCTGTCTTCATACGATCAGATGTAAATCCCAGTTGCATAAGATTTTCTGTGATTCCATATGAAGCAGGTTCTGAAATTCTGCCTCCTTTTAATTTAGTCTGACCAATGTGCATTAGCCCGTTAAGAAAAGTCCCGGTGGTAATAATAACAGATTTTGCTTTAAACTTTACTCCTAATTCAGTTTTTACTCCGGTTATTTTATTGTTTTCAACAGTAATTCCTGTTACTGAATCCTGCCAAAAATCTAAATTTGGTAATGATTCCAACGTATTTCTCCATTCAGAACTGAATACCATTCTGTCACATTGAGCTCTTGGACTCCACATTGCAGGACCTTTTGACATGTTAAGCATCCTGAACTGGATCATTGATTTGTCGGAAATTATACCAGAGTAACCTCCCAACGCGTCTATTTCTTTAACAATCTGTCCTTTTGCTACTCCTCCCATCGCCGGATTACATGACATTTGAGCAATTTTGTTCATGTCAATTGTAATTAATAGCGTTTTACTTCCAAGATTTGCTGCTGCTGCTGCTGCTTCACATCCTGCATGGCCTGCTCCCACAACGATTACATCGTATTTTTCTGTCATTTTTCTTGTCTTTTTGGCAAAATTAGTTAAAATTTTATTCCTATTACTAAAATATCATCTGTTTGTTCATTGTCCGATTTCCATTCGAAAAACTTTGC
Source organism: Bacteroidales bacterium (assembly GCA_003249955.1). Classification (GTDB taxonomy): domain Bacteria; phylum Bacteroidota; class Bacteroidia; order Bacteroidales; family ML635J-15; genus Bact-19. The sequence continues at coordinate 84,726 of QKHS01000080.1, forward strand.
TTTAAGATATTCTTTTGATTCTTCTGTTGACATTGCAGCGCAAGCTTTCAAGTGATTTCTGAACAGATTGTATTTCATTTTTACTTTTGATTCAGATCCGAATTGGTCCGGGTATCCGTCACTTGACAGAAAAATATAATCTCCCACGGAAACCTTTATGCTTTTTTCTGTGAAGTGCAAATCTTTATTATAACCGATAATATCAGAATTGGTTTTCATCTCTTCAATCTCATTAGTTTCTCTTGAGTATTTCCATATTTTATGTTTTGATCCTGCATATGAAACCATATCATTTTCAATGGAAATCATGCTGATACTTAGCGATTCACCTCTTAATGTATCACTTTTAGTTATATACTCAAAATATTTGTTATTTAAATTGTTAAGAATTGAATTTAAACATATATTTTGAATAAGTATATTGTCAATAATTCCTATTCCCAAAACAGATAAAAATCCTGCTGAAATTCCGTGACCGGTACTGTCTGCTAAAATAAACACTGTTTTTTCTGCAGCTTTTCTTATCATATAGAAGTCTCCGCCAACTGTGAATTTGGGTAAATCAAGTACAAAATAGTCATATGCTATTTTTTCTTGCTTATTAAACATGCACGATTCCTGTATAAGTCTGGCATATAATAAATTAGATTCTATTTCATCGTCTTTTTGTTTAAGCGATTCATTTGATTGAAGTAATAGGTTATTTAATTTTGATTTATGTTTTATTTGTTTGAACAATAATATTATAAGACATGATATTACAAGTATTACTACCGTTAATAATGCATTTGTAATGTTTTTTTGTTTTATTTTCTCATCTTTTGCCTGTGATTGAGCATTTACTTTGTCAACTTCATACTTTGTTTTTATGTCTTTGACTTTTTCATCAAGTTCCTTTGTGTATATACTGTCTTTAAGAGAATCATATTTGTTCAGATATTCCAGGGCTTTGTAATAATTTTCCTGATCCAGAAACATTTGATAGCTTGTTAAATACAGATTCATTCTGGAATCATCAAAATCCATTAATTTGTGAAGACTGTCGGCAGTATTTATGAGTGCCTCTGCTTTTTCCAGGTCGCCTGTTACTATTTCAATTTCAGCAAGGTTGTTTAATAATACGGCTTTGCCATATGTGTTATTAAGACTGTCGAAAATGTGATATGCTTTTTCGTAGGAATTCCTGGCCAAATCATATTTTTGTTCTGAGAACCTTATGTATCCTATATTGTTGTAGATGGAAGGAATGTCAATCATAAATGTATCCTGCTTACCGCATTCGTTAATTGCTGCTTCATAATACTTAAGACCAGTATCATATTCTTCTTTTATTACATAAATATTTCCGGTATTTGTTAATGACTGTACAATACTTTCTAAATCATTGCATTGTTTTGCATAATTTAAAGCAATACTATAATATTCAAGTGCCATATCATATTCTCCGGTGTATTTATAAACTATGCCGATATTGTTGGTTATAGTATGGAGTTGATAATAGTTTTTTGATTTTTTTGACATCTCAAGTGCCGTGTTAAATGCATCAAGAGACTTTGAATAGTTCCCCTTTTCCAGATATGATGATCCTGTCATTATGTAAGCAAACACAATGTCGTTTTTATTATTAAATCTTTTTGCATACTGTAATGCTTTTTCGGAGAACATTATGGAATTGTTTCCGGCAGAGTCCAGGTAAATATAGGCCAGATCGCAATAAATGCCTGACTTTAGTGAATCGTGGCTTGTAAGAAGAGATTTATACAAGTCTGAAACCGGCTTTTGTGCATTTGAATATGTTATGCAGATTAAGGAGTAAGACAGAGTTAAGAAGATAAATATTATTTTTTTCATGGTTATGGTTGAATAAAAAAAGGGAAAACATTATTCGTTTTCCCTTTGGTATTTTACATTAGTTTTCTGTATTTGATTCTATGCGGTCCGGTATCTCCCAACCGTTTCTTTTTGTTTTCTTCGTAGTCCGAATAAGATCCTTCAAAAAATACCACCTGTGAATCTCCTTCAAAGGAAATAATATGTGTGGCAATTCTGTCAAGAAACCATCTGTCGTGTGTAATAATTACCGCGCATCCGGCAAAGTTTTCAAGGCCTTCTTCCAGTGCACGTAAAGTATTCACATCTATATCGTTTGTTGGCTCATCTAAAAGTAAAACATTAGATTCAGATTTCAAAGTCATGGCAAGGTGAAGCCTGTTTCTTTCTCCTCCGGAAAGAACGCCGCACTTTTTTTCCTGATCAGCTCCGTTAAAATTGAACCTGCCTACATAAGCTCTCGCGTTCATTAATTTTCCGCCGATCTGAATAAATTCATTTCCACCTGAAATTACTTCGTAAACAGATTTTTCGGGATCTATTTCGGCGTGAGTCTGGTCAACATAACCGATTCTTACTGTTTCACCAATTTCGAAATTTCCCGAATCAGAATCTACAAGACCCATCATTAATCTGAAAAGTGTCGTTTTACCGGCACCGTTGGGTCCGATAATTCCTACAATTCCTGCCGGTGGAAGAGAAAAACTGAAGTTGTCGAATAATATCCTGTGATCAAATGATTTGGATATTTCGTTCGCAACCAGAACTTTATCTCCGAGTCGTGGTCCGTTAGGAATGTAGATTTCGAGTTTTTCTTCTTTTTGTTTGGTATCTTCGTTAAGCATTTTGTCATAAGCCGAAAGTCTGGCTTTTGATTTTGCATGTCTTGCTTTAGGACTCATACGAACCCATTCAAGTTCTCTCTCAAGAGTTTTGCGTCGCTTTGATTCTGTTTTTTCTTCCTGAGCAAGCCTTGCTGTTTTTTGTTCGAGCCATGATGAGTAATTACCTTTCCATGGAATGCCCTCTCCCCTGTCAAGTTCGAGAATCCAGCCTGCAACATTATCGAGGAAATATCTGTCGTGAGTTACAGCAATCACAGTTCCTTTGTATTGCTGCAGATGTTGCTCAAGCCATTGAACAGATTCTGCATCAAGGTGGTTGGTAGGTTCATCCAAAAGTAAAATGTCAGGTTCTCTTAACAATAGTCTGCATAATGCTACCCTTCTGCGTTCACCTCCCGAAAGATATTCAACCGATTCATTTCCGTCCGGACAACGCAAAGCATCCATTGCTCTTTCCAGTTTACTGTCAAGATCCCAGGCGTCGTGCTGATCAAGCAACTCTGTAAGCTCTCCCTGTCTTTCAATCAGTTTATTCATTTCATCATCAGACATAGGCTCTGCGAACTTTGCATTAACTTCTTCATATTCTTTCAGCAAAGCAACTATTTCGTGAACACCTTCTTCCACAACTTCTTTAACTGTTTTCGAATTGTCAAGTTCCGGTTCCTGAGCAAGATAGCCTACTGTGTAGCCGGGAGAAAATACGACTTCTCCTTCAAAAGATTTGTCCAAACCGGCTATGATTTTAAGCAAGGTTGATTTCCCTGAACCGTTTAACCCTATTATGCCTATTTTGGCACCATAGAAAAATGAAAGGTAAATGTTTTTTAAAATTTGTTTTTGCGGGGGAATTTTTTTCCCTACGTTTACCATCGAAAAAATGATTTTTTTGTCGTCACTCATATTGTTGTTTTTATTGTTTAATTATTTGATTTACAAATATAGTTTATTAGCAACAAAAAAACACAAAAGCAATTTGATTTTAAATCATTTACAGACAGCACAATTTTTTTAATAATTTGTGGTTAACTATTGTATTAAGTATTTTATTAGTTTTGCATTATGAAATTCAGGTTTATTTTAGTGATATTCATACTCTTTGCAAGCCTTTTAACAGCGAAAGCTCAGATAAAAGACAGCTCTATCAATATGTGGCAGGCAGAGATTAATTATTCTTTCCATGTTCCGGGTGGTGATATGGCCGAAAGATTCGGGATGTCATCAACAATAGGCCTTGGATTAAGCTATAAAACAAAGTCTAACTGGACATTGGGAGTTGAATATAATTATATTTTTGGCGGAACTTTAAAAGATAGCAGTAATATGCTGTCGGGAATTATGACAGAGTCCGGATATGTAATTAACAGCTATGGAGAATATGGCACAATATTACTTTCTGAAAGAGGCTTTTATACCGGAATAAAAGCAGGGAAATTAATTCCGGTAGCAGGCCCTAATAAAAATTCGGGGATTATTTTTAATGTCGGAGCCGGACTTTTGCAACATCATATCAGAATTGAAAATAAGGATAACAATACCCCTCCTGTACTGGGTGATTATAAAAAAGGATATGATAAACTTACAAACGGTTTATCAGCAAGAGAATTTATAGGGTATCAGTTCCTCGATAATAAAGGGCTTATAAATTTCTATGTGGGATTTGAATTTTATCAGGCATGGACTATGTGCAGAAGAGATTATAATTTTGACACTATGCAGAGAGATGATACCAAACGCAACGATTACCTTATGGGAATAAGAGCAGGATGGATTTTGCCTGTTTATAAAAAGGCTCCTAACAGTTATTATTATTACTAATAAATAATGTTGTTATTTTATAATTTATCTACCCGGATTTACTTTGCATCTGTAAGAATTGCCGCACTTTTTAACAGTAAGGCAAAAAAAATGATTGACGGCCGGAAAAACTGGCGTAAAGACTTAAGCCTGCAAATTGATAGTACTGCAAAATATGTTTGGATTCATTGTGCCTCTCTGGGAGAGTTTGAACAGGGACGGCCATTAATAGAAAAAATAAAAGAAGAAAATCCGGACAACTATAAAATCATTCTTACTTTCTTCAGTCCCAGTGGTTACGATGTAAGAAAGGATTATAAATTTGCCGATATTGTATGTTATTTACCTTTCGATACTTCAGGAAATGCTGTAGAATTTGTAAATATTGTAAAGCCTGTTTATGCTGTTTTTGTTAAGTACGAGATATGGTATCACATGCTTTCCGTATTACACAAAAACAAAATCCCGGTTTTTCTCATTTCAGGCATTTTCAGGGCGAAACAAATTTTTTTCAAATGGTACGGGAAATCGTATCGTAAAGCTTTGACTTTTTTCACCGAAATTTTTTTGCAGGATGCTGCATCTGCTGAAATTTTAAGAAATGCCGGAATAATCAAAACAGATGTTTGCGGTGACACCAGAACAGACCGGGTTATCAGTATTGCTAATGAATCGTATGAAAATGCTCTGTTGAATAATTTCTCCGCCGGAAAAAAATGTATTGTTTGCGGAAGTACATGGCCTGCGGACGAAGAGCTGATAGCTGAATTTATTAATAATTGCAGCGATGAATACAGATTTATAATTGCACCTCATGAAATTCATGAACGGCATCTTAAGTTTCTGGAAGGGATTATAAAATCAAAGTCGGAACGCTTATCGGAAATAAGTAAAACAAACCCTGATACCAGGGTTATTATTGTTGACTCTATCGGTATATTGTCGAAAATTTATCGTTACGGACAACTGGCTTATATAGGCGGTGGTTTTGGCAAAGGAATACATAATGTACTCGAAGCTGCCGTTTATGAAATTCCTGTAATTTTCGGACCGAACTACAAAAAATTCCGCGAAGCCTGCGATTTGGTTAATAAAAGCACTGCTTTTTCGATTAATTCATCTGACGAATTAATAAGTATAATAAATGATCTTTATTCAAATCATGAAAAGATTTTAGATATTAAAAATATTACCAATAAGTACATTAGTGCATCTTTGGGGGCTACGCAGAATATCTTTAATAAAATACAGTTAATAGCATAAAAAAGCAATATCTGATTATATTTTAATATTATTAAATTGTTAATTTCTTTTTATTAACACTACTTGAGTTTATTTGATATAATATGCTGATAATCAATGCAATGCCGTAATAATTTGGCTATACCTGATTAAATAAACATTAATTTGTTAAAAAAAACCGGTTTACTTCCTGAAAACCTTAAAAATCAAGCTTTTTCATGGTTAATATATTTTTTAACCGTTTTCCTTGCAATTAAGTAAGTGTCTGATATTCCGATATTTACAATTGTAAATCACTTATGATTAATTTACTGTTGATAACCTCTTAATTTTTTTAGTTTGAAAAGATGTATTTTAGTGTTGCCAAATTTCCTCAGAGACTTGTTGAGGAATGACTTAGGAAAAGAGACTAAAAAAGAGACAAACAAAAAGATTATTTTGCTATGTATCAGGACGAAAAAATGAAAGAACAGGAATTTAAAGCAGAAGTGAAAAAGAAAACATTTAATGACGCTGAGGCGTTGTTGGCCAGTCAGGAATATTTTAAAGGTGATCAGCTTGCGGCCAGAGTATGGATAAATAAGTATGCTCTGAAAGATTCGGATGGGAATCTTTATGAACTTACTCCTGACGATATGCACAGAAGGATATCAAAAGAGATTTTCAGAATTGAACAGAAATATGAAAATCCGATGTCTGAGGAATTAATATATGATTTATTAAAAGACTTTAAATATATTGTTCCTCAGGGAGGTCCGATGTCCGGTATCGGTAATAATATGCAGATTGTTTCTCTTTCAAACTGCTTTGTTATCGGTAACGATAAAGTAACTGATTCATATGGAGGTATTCTCAAAATTGATCAGGAACAGGTTCAATTAATGAAACGCCGCGGTGGTGTTGGCCATGACCTTTCTCATCTTCGTCCAAAAGGTTCGCCGGTTAAGAATTCTGCTCTTACCTCAACAGGGATTGTTCCGTTTATGGAAAGATATTCAAACACTACACGTGAAGTTGCTCAGGATGGGCGTCGTGGTGCTTTGATGCTGAGTGTTTCCATTAAACATCCTGATAGCGAAGATTTTATTGATGCAAAACTTACCGAAGGTAAAATTACCGGGGCAAACGTATCTGTAAAAATTACGGACGAGTTTATGAATTCTTTGATTAATAAAGAAAAATTTGTTCAGCAATACCCGATTGACGATAAAGCTCCTAAATTTATTAAAGAAGTTGATCCTAATAAAATCTGGAAAAAGATTATTCATAATGCATGGAAATCTGCAGAACCGGGAATTCTTTTCTGGGATACTATTATCCGCGAATCTGTAGCAGACTGTTACGCAGATCTTGGCTATAGAACCGTTTCTACAAATCCTTGCGGAGAAATTCCGTTGTGTCCTTACGATTCATGCAGATTGCTTGCAATTAATCTTTATTCATATGTCGAAAATCCATTTACTCCCGAAGCTAAATTCAATTTTGAAAAGTTTTCGGAGCATGTACACTATGCACAGAGAATGATGGATGATATTATTGATCTTGAACTGGAAAAGATTGATGCAATTCTTGCTAAAATCATTAACGATCCTGAAGATATAGAGATTAAACGCGTTGAAAGAAAACTTTGGGAAAACATCAGGAAAAAAGCTGAAGAAGGAAGACGTACCGGTGTTGGTATTACAGCAGAAGGAGATATGTTGGCAGCATTGGGATTAAGATATGGGTCTGAAGATGCTGTTGATTTTGCTGTAGAAGTTCAGAAAACTCTTGCTATAGAAGCATACAGATCTTCTGTTATGATGGCAAAAGAACGTGGATTCTTCTCAATCTATGATTCTCAGAGAGAAAAAAATAACCCATTCATTAACAGACTAAGAGAGGCCGATCCTAAGATGGTTGAAGAAATGGAAACATGGGGAAGAAGAAATATCTCTATTTTAACCATTGCTCCTACTGGTACAACAAGTCTTATGACTCAGACTACATCGGGAATTGAACCGGTATTCCGTCCTTTCTATACACGCCGCCGCAAAGTTAATCCTAATGACCCGGAAGCAAGAATAGATTTTACTGATGAACAGGGAGATAACTGGGAAGAATACAATGTGTTCCACCACAAATTTGTTACCTGGTTACAGGTAAATAAATACAATGTTGAGGAAGTAAAACAACTTAATAACGAGGCTCTTAACGAAATACTTGCAAAATCTCCTTACTATAAAGCTACTTCAGAAGATATAAATTATCTGAATAAGGTTAAAATGCAGGGTGCAATCCAAAAATGGGTTGACCATAGCATAAGCGTTACTGTTAACATGCCGGAAAGTGTTTCTGAAGAAACTGTTGAAGAATGCTATCTCGAAGCATGGAAATCAGGATGTAAAGGAGTAACCGTATATCGTGAAGGCTCCCGTGACGGCGTTCTTATATCCAATACAAGTAAAGACGGTGAAAAGAATAAAAATCTGGAACTTAAACGTCCTAAAGTGCTTGAAGCCGACATCGTAAGATTCCAGAATAACAGAGAAAAATGGATTGCATTTGTTGGCTTGTTAAACGGACTTCCATACGAAATATTTACCGGTCGTGTTGAAGAAGATTCATTGAACATCCCTACAGCTATTGAATCAGGAAGAATTATTAAAGAACGTTCTGATGACGGAACATCAAGATATGACTTCCAGTATATTAACAGATATGGTTATGCAACAACATTCCAGGGCTTGTCACACCAGTTCGACAAAACTTACTGGAATTATGCAAAACTTATTTCCGGAGTACTCCGTCACGGAATGGCTATTGATAAAGCTGTTGAACTGGTATCTTCACTTGAACTCGACAGCGACAATATCAATACCTGGAAAAACGGTGTTGAAAGAGCTTTAAGAAAATATATCCCGAACGGAACAAAAGCATCCAAAAAAGGTGTTAAATGCCCGGGTTGCGGACAGGAAGACACCCTCGTTTATCAGGACGGTTGTGTTATATGCTCCGATTGCGGATATTCAAAATGCGGATAATATTTAAACTTTTCGGGCAGTCCCCCTGCCCGTTTTTCTACATCCCTTATATGTCTTAGTAAGCAAAAAAAAGACTGTGCCACACACAGTCTTTTTTCTTTACGACAGTTTTTTTATTACATTTGTTCCCAAAAACTTAATGGAATATAATCAAAACATAAATTGCGAAGTTTGCGGGAATAAAAACCCGGACAATTTTTCTCTTAAATTTACACGATCTGATTTTAAAGTTGTAGAATGCAATGATTGTGGTTTTGTGTTTATTCCTCAGTTTTACCGTGAACAAATTCCGTATGAAAATTACCGCGATGAGGAAGTTCTTGAATCAGTCCGACGTGGGAATAACTATATAAAAATCAGAAGGCATAAACTAAGACTTAAGATGATAAAAAAATATGTTAAGTCAGGTAAGCTTTATGATATAGGAGTAGGATGGGGACATTTTCTTTATACGGCAAAACTTATGGGATTTGATGCAAGCGGCGTTGAAATCTCCGAACTTATGCATCATTATGCAACTACAGATTTAAAACTGCCGGTGGTTCATGATAATTTTTTTAATCTGAATCTTCCTGAGAATAACTGGGATGTTGCTACAATGTGGGATGTGCTGGAACACATTAACGAACCGGAAAAAGCCGTTCAAAAAGTATTTTCGATGCTAAAACCGGGAGGGTACTTTGTATTGCAGGTTCCGCAAATTGATTCTAAGGTGGCAAAAAGGCAAAAACAGAACTGGAGTATGATGTCGCTTGAACATATCAATTATTTTTCAAAAAAGACCATTAAAACGCTTTTAGAGAACAATGGATTTGAAGTTGTTAAGTATAAATCTTCCTATGAATTAAAACTGTTTCTTATGTTCACGCTTTTACCGTGGTTAAAGCGCAAAAAAGTAAAATCTGATGAAAAACCTGCAATCTCAAACTCAGAACGTCAGAATTTCTTTAATAAAGTCACCAAATTGCCGAAATTTGTCATCTGGCTTGGCTTATTGGCTCACGATATTATCTACAAAACACTCACTTGCCTTAATTATGGAGAAGAGATGATTGTTGTGGCCAGAAAGAGGTCTTAATGTAAAAGCATGTTTATTTAAATGACAAGCTGTTAAGTTGTTAAAATTTTTGAGTATTTTTGTTAACTTTAACCCCTAAATGGTTCTAATGGAAAAGCCTGAAAAAACTGTAATCTTCGACTTCGACGGAACAATTGCTGATACTCTTGAAACTATAGCTGTGCTGTATAACCAGGTAGCTTCGGATTTTAACTGTAAACCGGTGAGTTTCGAAGATAAGGATAAATTCAGAGCCATGAAGACACATGAATTCCTGAAAGAATGTAATATTCCTGTCCTTATATTACCTTTGTTGGCTATAAAAATAAAGAATGAACTACGTAACGAAATAAAAAAAGTAAAACCTGTTGACGGAATGATAAAGGCCTTGCACGACATTCGTGAAGCAGGTATTAAGATTGGCGTTATGAGTTCAAACTCTGTGGATAATATCCGGCTTTTTCTGAATGAAAACAAGCTTCATGATATTTTTGATTTTATACATTCCGGGAAAAATATTTTCGGAAAAGATAAAGTGATATTGAGGTTATTGTCAAAGTACAAACTGAAAAGAAACTCGGTTGTTTATGTCGGCGATGAAACCCGTGATATTGAGGCTCTTAAGAGGATAAAAGTTCCTATTATAGCTGTTAGTTGGGGATTTAATTCCCATGAAATTCTGGAAAAGCAAAATCCTGATGCTCTGATAGATACCCCGGATGAATTGTTAAATGTTATATTAAGTTTTTAGTCGCTATTGGTTTTAATGCTTTTTATTTTTGCTTTAAATAATATACCTTTGCAATAATCGTTTAGATAAGTAGTTTATTCTAAAATTTATCGTTATGAAAAGCAAAAGTTTCACTTTATTTTTTTCATGTCTAATGTTATTGATTATTTCTGCAAATTCTTGTAAAAAAGAATCAGAAACAATTGATAATAATATTTTGTATCCGGAAACTTCACAGTATGGTCAGAACATTCTGGCATTAGCTGACGGGACAATTCTTAGTTCTGATACAAACTATGGTTTATGTGTAAATCTTGGTGAAGATGCCATTTTAAAAATAGTTATTACTAATCTTACAAACAATGATACTGTAACATCATCTTCAAATTATGGAGGATGGTTTATTACCTATGATGAGGATGGAGGTCTGGGTAATCTGGATTATGATGAAGAAAGCGATAGCCAGGTTTTTGAACCAATAAAAAGCGGAACCTGTGATCGTGAAATTAATTTTAAAGCCAGTGGTGAATGCAAAATAGAATATTACGAAAACACAACTGACGAAATTACAGCAACCAAAATACTAACCTGGTCAAAAACAGGAAATTAATAATATAATTTTACCTGATTCTAAACACAGTATATTTTGTGTTTGGGTTGCTTATAACAATCTGGCAGCAGATTGCGGTTTAGGAGCTTTCACTACCAGAATTCTTGCTACACAATCAGAATTGTTGTACAGGCAATGTACAATGTCTTTTGGACTTTCGACAAGAGAATCTTTTTCCACTTTAACTATTTCCTCTCCTACTCTGATTTCTGGTGTTCCTTCCAGAACATAAAAAAACACATCAACCGGAGTTATGTGTGGTTTAAGAGCCTCGCCGGATTGTAAGGTTATGTGCATTACCTGTGCTGTTTCTTTTTCATAAATTTTTCTTACATCCACCTTGTGTGGGGTTTCAACAATTACAGTGTCTTTAATTTTTCTTACTTCCATATTTTTCTTTTTAATAATTTCTGATGTTTTTTTGTTCATAAAACTGTCATATGAACAAATTTTACAGGTAATTGTTATGTAAAAGAAAGCTATTTAGAATGGTTTTAAATTAAAACAGTAAAGTCATGAAAAAGATATCAGTTTTAGTTATTTTTGTTCTTCTTTATACAGGAGTATATAGCCAGATGCCGTTACTCGGAGACAGAGCTCCGACTTTTAAAGCTAAGTCAACCAAAGGAGATATAAATTTCCCGGCTGATTATTACGGAAAATGGAAAATCCTTTTTAGTCATCCGGCAGCATTTACTCCGGTATGTACAACAGAGCTTCTTGAGTTAGCTGCACTTCAGGATGAATTTTATAAGCTTAACACAGAGTTACTGGTGATATCAACAGATGGATTAAACAGCCATCTGGAGTGGATAAAATCATTAGAATCGATAAATTATAAAGGGAAAGGAGAGCAGGATATTAAGTTTCCCCTGATTTCTGATTCAGGTCTTGAAATATCAGAAAAATACGGAATGATCCACCCTAACTCAAATAAAACAAAAGATATACGTGCTGTATTTATTGTCGATCCTGATGATAAAGTAAGCGCAATTTTTTATTATCCTGATAATGTAGGCAGGAACATTGATGAAATTTTACGTACGCTGATTGCTCTTCAGGAAGTTTACAGAAAGGATCGCCTCACTCCTGCAAACTGGAATCCCGGCGATGATTTGTTGTTAAAAAGCCCGGAGTCTGAAAAAGAAGCAGAAAAAATGGAAGCTAAAGAAAGTGGTTCAGTTTATTCTTTAGCATGGTATTTATGGTTTATTAAAAAATAGTTCAATAGTTTCTTTAAGCGATAAAGGATATTTGATTTTGTCAGATATCCTTTTGCTTTTTAATGTTATTCTGTAAAACACTTTGTAATTTCATAAAAAGTCTATGCCGGTTTTATAAGCAGATTTTCAATTATCCTTTTACATCCGCCGCATATGGTTCCGGCTCCTGTTTTATCTCCGACTTTTTCAACTGTATTGCAATTATGGTTTTCTATTGAATCAATTATTTCTTTTTCTGTTACTTCCGTGCAGGTGCAAATAATTTTCCCGTTTGTATCCATATACCTGAATTTTAAAAAAAGACGGAAGACTGAAAACAAGTGGACTTATTTCGTTTACTCATCTTCCAACTTCCATCTTCTGACCTCTTTAACAATTTAGTTCAAAAAAAGTTTCATATCTTCATCAACACTGTCAATTCCTGCGATTCCGAAGTTTTCAACCAGAACCTTTGCAACATTTGGAGATAAGAATGCCGGTAATGTCGGGCCTAAATGAATATTCTTAACGCCTAAATACAGCAGAGCCAGCAACACGATAACAGCTTTTTGCTCATACCATGCAATATTGTAGGCAATCGGCAAATCATTAACGTTGTCCAGTTTAAAAACATCTTTAAGAGTTAAAGCTATAACTGCCAGAGAATAAGAGTCGTTACACTGACCGGCATCGAGCACTCTTGGGATGCCTCCGATATCTCCTAATTCCAGTTTGTTGTAACGGTATTTTGCACATCCTGCTGTAAGAATTACCGTGTCATCAGGAAGTTTTGCTGCAAACTCAGTATAATATTCCCTGGATTTCATTCTTCCGTCGCAACCTGCCATAACAAAGAATTTACGAATAGCACCGCTTTTTACCGCATCAACAACTTTATCGGCCAAAGCAAGAACCTGATTGTGTGCAAAACCGCCAACAATTTTACCTGTTTCAATTTCGGTCGGAGCTTTACATCTTTTGGCGTGTTCTATAATTTCTGAAAAATCTTTTGATTTGCCGTCTTTACGTGCCGGGATATGCTTTGCCCCTGCCAGACCAGATGCTCCGGTAGTGTAAATTCTGTCGGTATAAGTTGCTTTTTCAAGTGGGGGAACAATGCAATTTGTTGTAAACAATATAGGTCCGTTAAAAGTCTCAAATTCTTCTTTCTGTTTCCACCATGCATTACCGTAATTTCCAACAAAATGTTCATACTTTTTAAATGCCGGGTAGTAATGTCCGGGCAGCATTTCAGAGTGAGTGTAAACATCAACGCCTGTGCCGTCGGTTTGTGCAAGCAATTCTTCAAGGTCTTTTAAATCGTGGCCGCTGATAAGGATTGCAGGATTATTTCTGACCCCGATATTTACTTCGGTGATTTCCGGATTCCCGTACGATTCTGTATTTGCTTTATCCAGCAGAGCCATAACATCAACACCGAATTTTCCGCATTCAAGAACCAATGCAACCAGTTCATCAGCAGATTTTTCCTGAGTTGTTGAGACAAGAGCTTTTTGCATAAATGCATAAATTTCGTTATTATTATAACCCAGGTTAAATGCATGTTCGGCATAAGCAGCAATACCCTTTACCCCGTAAGTCAATAATTCTTTAAGAGAGCGGATATCTTCATTATCAATTGATAAAACACCGATTAATTTGCTCTTTTTTTCAAATTCTTCATCAGATTCTGCTGTCCATGTTGCACTTGAATGCAGCTTATCTGGTAAAATACCTCCGGCTTTAAGAAATTCGTTTTTTATTTCTTCACGGATTTTAAGCCCGTTTTTAACTTTAGCCACAATTGCATTATAATCGAAATTTGCATTTGTGATAGTTACAAACAAAGAATCAAAAATAAAATGGTTTACTTTTTCTGATTCTATTCCTTTAGCTCTTGCCATTTCTGCATAAATTGAAACCCCTTTTGAAACATAAATCAAAAGATCCTGCATATTGGCTACTTCGTCTGTTTTTCCACAAACACCTTTGATTGTGCAGCCTGTACCTTTGGCCGCTTCCTGACATTGATAACAAAACATTGACATAATTTCTTCCTCCTTATTTAATTGTTATTATTTATTTTGCACTCTGATTTTTAACTCCGAACTCCGAACTCCGAACTTAGAACATCCTTCTCCTCAAACCCATTCTTCATTTAAAATTTCTCCCGATACAGATACTATCACTGCTTTTACCGGCACCTTACGTTTTGCAATTTGTAAAGCCTCACTTACAAATCTAAGCAATCCGCCACAACACGGAACTTCCATCATAATAACCGTAATTGTGTTTATTTTTGCATTTTCAATAAGAGAAACAATCTTTTCTACGTAAATATTTTGATTTTGGTCGAGTTTTGGGCATAAAATTGCTAAAGTTTTTCCTTTAAGAAATTTTGAATGAAAATTTCCCATGCTAAAAGCAACGCAATCTGCTGCCAAAACCAGATCAGAATTATGAAAATGTTGTGCATTTGGATTAATAAGATGCATCTGAACCGGCCAGTGTGTTAATGCTGACGAAATGTCCCCTGTGTTTTGACCGGAATAGCTTTGATTTGTATTAAAGGTTTTTTCTGCAGAACCGGGGCAGCCACATGCCTGTGCACCGGGTTTTGCAGCGAATGCTTTATGAACTTCTGCTTTAACTTCATTTAAATCGAAAGGAAGATTTGACCTGTTTGATTCAAGATATGTAATAGCTTGTTTAAAGAATTCGTTTTCGTTATGATCCCTCAAATGTTTAAGATGTGCAATCATAACATTTTTCCCTTTTGGCAAAATATCCTTTACTACGGCAACTTCGTCGTAAGCAGCGGCTTCCCTTTTTTCAACAGTAATTGCTCCCTGAGGGCAATGGCCGAGACATGCGCCCAGTCCGTCGCACATCAGGTCACTTATTAACGTCGCCTTACCGTCAATTATTTGCAAAGCTCCTTCGTGACAGTTTGGGATGCATATTCCGCATCCGTCACATTTTTCTTCGTCTATTTTTACAATTTCGCGTATCATAATTTTAATTTTTAACTAATTTTGAAACAAAAATACGGCTCTTATCTACAGCTTTGTTGTAACAAATGTTACAAAATTGAAAATAATTATTAAATTTGTACGATAATACTTAAATATGAATAAAATACTTGCTCAATGCCCGCTATTTTATGGCTTAAGCCCGGAAGAAACAGAAAATATTTTTGAAGGGATATTTTTTAAAACCAAAGAATTTAAAGTTGGGGAAATAATTGCTTATCAGGATGAGAAGGTTGAGAATCTTATGATAATTCTTGAAGGTACTGCTCGTGGAGAGATGGTAGATTTTTCAGGAAAAACCATTGTAATTGAAGAAATCGAAAGTCCAAGGCCATTGGCTCCGGCTTTTATTTTCGGTAAAAACAATCTCTTCCCTGTTAATATTGTTGCACAGACAGATACAAAAGTTTTAAAAATTCCAAAACCGGAGTTTGTAAAAATGATGCAGAAGTGTGACAGATTACTTACCAATTTCATGAATAATGTTTCAGGCCGTGCCCAGTTTCTGTCACAGAAACTAAAATTTCTTTCTTTTAACAGCATTAAAGGTAAATTTGCATTTTACATATTAAATCTTGCCAAAAGCAATAACACTAATAATATCATATTGCCGCTTTCTCAATCCCAATTAGCCGATTTGTTTGGTGTTACCCGGCCATCATTAGGTAGAGCAATACGTGAGTTGCATAACGGGAATATTATTCGGGCCGATGCTAAGAGTATTCAGATTTTAAACAGGTCTGAATTGTATGAATTAATGAAATAATTTGAACCGGCACCGGATATTATGAAATAAAACAATATATTCGCAACAATCCTCAAATTGGGGTAAATAACAAAAAAATAAAAAAATGACACCCGAAATCCTGTACATAGTTATTTTGACAATAGTAATTATCGGTTTCTTTTTCGACCAGATTCTCGGTTATTTAAATGCAAGCTGGTTTAATAAACCCGTTCCCGAAATTTTGTCAGATGTTTATGATGCAAAAAAGTACCGCAGACAACAGGAATATAAGCTTGAAAATTATCGTTTTGGAATTATTTCGGGAACATTCAGCTTTATACTGATTACTGGAATGTTGTTTTTGGGCGGATTTGCATTTGCAGATAATCTGGCCGGACAAATATCAGGTCATTATATTCTTAAGCCGTTAATTTTCTTTGCAATGATTATTCTGGCATCGGACATTCTTAGTACCCCATTTGCAATTTACGATACTTTTGTAATAGAAAATAAATATGGTTTCAACAAAACAACCCCCAAACTTTTTATTTTAGATAAAATTAAAGGCTGGCTTCTGGGCGCAATAGTAGGAGGGGGGATACTTACACTTATTTTGTGGATATACAAACTTAATCCTGAGTATTTCTGGCTTTTTGCATGGCTTGTAGTTGTAGCATTTTCGCTGTTTATGAACATGTTCTATTCGGTACTTATAGTTCCGCTGTTTAATAAACAAACACCGCTCGAAGATGGAGAACTGAAAACTGCAATTATGCAGTTTGGCGAAAAAGCCGGTTTTAACATTGCAAAAATATTTGTAATTGACGGTTCCAAACGTTCGACCAAAGCTAACGCGTATTTTAGCGGAATGGGGCCTAAAAAAAGAATTGTTTTATATGATACTCTTATCAGTAAAATGACTACTGATGAAATTCTGGCAGTTCTGGCTCATGAAATAGGCCATTATAAGCATAAGCATATTTATAAATCAATGTTTGCTTCAATTATAGAAACAGGAGTTACCCTTTTTATTTTCGGACTTTTTGCAGGAAGTAACATTTTATCTCAGGCCCTGGGCGTTGATGAGGCCAGTTTCCATATTGCTTTAATAGCTTTCGGGATAATATATTCTCCATTAACTTCCGTACTGGGAATAGTTTCTTCAGTATTTAGCCGCAAAGCCGAGTTTCAGGCTGATAATTTTGCTGCTGAATACGGACTGGCAGAATCGCTTATTTCGGCATTGAAAAAATTAAGCTCTCATAATATGGGGAATCTTACTCCTCATCCGCTGGTAGTATTTCTGTCATATTCACACCCACCAGTTCTGGACAGAGTTTTAAATCTTGGAAAGCAAAAACCCTGATATTCTGATTAGTCCCTTTGGATTTTCTTTATGATTCAAAATCAGTCAAAAAAGATTATTTTTACACAAAATTTTAAATCTACCGGCAAAACATGCTTTTTAATTCAATAGATTTTGCAATATTTCTGCCATTGGTTTTCCTGATATATTGGTTTGTCACGGGAAAAAATCTGAAAATCCAAAATCTTTTTATTTTAGCAGCTTCTTATGTGTTCTATGCCTGGTGGGATTGGCGGTTTTTATCTTTAATAGCATTCAGCACCGTTCTGGATTATTTTATAGGACAATTTCTTTTAAAAACGGAGGAGCAGAAGAAACGGAAAATTTTGCTCTGGATTAGTATAACCGTGAATCTTTCATTTCTGGGGGTTTTTAAGTACTTTAATTTTTTTGCGGATACTTTTGTACAGGCATTCAGTTTGTTCGGACGGGAAATAAGGGTAGAATCTTTAAAAGTTATTCTGCCTGTGGGTATAAGCTTTTATACCTTTCAGACGCTGAGTTATTCGATAGATGTTTACAAACGCAAGCTTGTCCCTACGAAAGATTTTGTCGCGTTTGCCTCGTTTGTTGCATTCTTTCCACAATTGGTTGCCGGCCCGATTGAAAGGGCAGTAAACCTGCTGCCACAGTTTTTTGTAAAGAGAAAGTTTGACTACAACTCTGCCGTTGATGGTTTGCGGCAGATGCTATGGGGTTTTTTCAAAAAAATGGTAATTGCCGACAGGTGTGCAGAATATGCAAATCAGATTTTTAATAATTCTGATCAGTATTCCGGTCTGGTTCTTTTTATGGGCGCAGTATTTTTTGCATTTCAGATTTATGGAGATTTTTCGGGATATTCAGATATTGCAATCGGAGTGTCCAGACTTTTTGGCTTTAATCTTAAAAGAAATTTCGCATTTCCATACTTTTCCCGCGATATTGCCGAGTTTTGGCGTAGATGGCATATTTCACTTTCGACATGGTTCCGCGACTATGTATATATTTCGCTTGGCGGAAACAGAGGAAGTAAAATCATGCAGATACGGAATATTTTAATTGTTTTTATTGTCAGCGGGTTCTGGCATGGTGCAAACTGGACTTTTATCTGTTGGGGTCTTGTAAATGCCCTGTTTTTTTTGCCATTGATGTTAACAAAAAAGAACAGGAATCATCTTGATATAGTTGCAGCAGGCTCTGTTTTGCCCGGGTTTGGAGATTTTTTAAGAATTTCTTTCACTTTTATTATTACGACTCTTGCCTGGGTTTTCTTTCGTGCCGAAAACATGAGTCATGCTTTTAGTTATCTGTCCGGAATATTTTCCCCTTCAATACTTACATACACACCTTTTGACGATTCCTGGAGAATTTTGATGACAATTGGTTTGATACTTTTCTTTGTCGTTTTCGAATGGATTGGAAGGAGAGGAGAATATGCGATTGAAAAGCTGTTTTTCGGTTATAACAGGTTTGTCAGATTGGGGTTTTATTATTTAATTCTGATTTTGATTTTTGTTTCGGGAGGCACACAACAGACATTTATTTATTTTCAGTTTTAAACTTAAATCTTATGGAGAAAATAAATAATAAAAAGCAAGTCTTGAAATTTCTGGGGAGAATTTTTCTTTTTCTTCTGCCGGTGATTTTATTGGCCTATCCTGCCGATGTTTTTATCAGTAAAAACCTTGAGAAATCTGTTGTTCATGTTGCAGGAGAAATGATAGTGTGGACAGATATATATGACGGAAAAATTAATGCTGATATTGCAATTTACGGATCATCCAGAGCCTGGGTGCATTTTAGTCCTTCAATACTTGAAGACAGTCTTAATTTGCCGGCATATAATTTCGGAATGGACGGATTGAATTTCACTTTTCAATATTTCAGACATAAACAATATTTAAAATACAATAAAAAGCCAAAATACATTATTATTTCGGGCGATTTATTCTTTTTTGAGGAAGAGGACGGATTTTATAATTATTCCCAGATAATGCCTTATATGCTGTTTAATAGTGATTATTTTAAAAATCGTGAAACCTTTAAAGTTTATAACATGTTTTCTTATTTTATTCCTTTATACAGGTATTCAGGACAAAACAGTGAAATTCTACGAGCTCTTATTTATGCATTGGGTCTGGAAAGAGAAAAGCCATATCGGGTAAAAGGTTATATGGGGCAGGATCTGCAATGGACAGGTGATTTTGAAAAAGCCCAAAAAGAAAAAAAACAGATTGAGGTTAATATAAATGAAAAAATAAAAGCACTTTTTGAACGGTTTATTGAAGAATGTCAGGCTGATGGCATTAAAGTAATAATAGTTTATTCTCCCGAATATGCAGGGTATCGTGAGTTTGTAGCAAACCGGAACCAGATAACGGATACTTATAAAAGCATAGCCGAAAAATACAATCTTACTTTTCTGGATTATTCGGAGGACAGTATTTCTTACGATATTGGTAATTTTTATAATGCAACTCACATGAATAAAAGAGGTTCGGAAATGTTTACCGCAAAATTTGCTTCGGATATTAAGGGAATAATCAAATAAAACGAGTCGCGGGTTACTAATAAATCATTTCTCTTTTCGAAAAGTTTGATTTTATTCCAAGATACACATACGTTTGTGATGAAGATTCTCCGGTTTCCGGTTTAAGGTTGCGTAAAATAACGCCGGCATTTAAAGACAGATTTTTATTCTCTTTTAGAATATAGCCAAAATCTATTTTTGCTGTAATGCAATTTGTTTTTACCCCTTGCAGTATTGTATTTCCATAAGAATTTACAATATAGCTGTAACCTTGGTTTCCGTCCATTGTCGGATTGTAAATATTCTGTCCGAAATGTGTTCTGGTGGAGTCTGTCCCGACAATTGCATACATTATTTTTGCATCAACAAGTATTCTCTTGCCCGAATAGCTTATTCCGCTTACCGATTCCACAAAGTTGGCACCAAGCGGATGTGCCAGAGCCTGACCTAAGTGGGAATAATTCTGCTCAGGATTAACATGCGAATAAATGTAAGGACGGGCAATGTTAACTTCGGTAAAAATATCAAGATTTTTAATTTTAAAAATATCATAAGACTTATATCCCAGTTGTGCTGCCCATTTATTTGCAAACCATCCATATTCTCCCGTATAATCAGGATTTAAAGTGTGTTTTATATCGTTAATTAGTTGACCGACAATAATATCGTCCAGAGCAAATTGCCCGTAAACGGCATTTCTGTCATTAATAACAAATTTTATATTGGTTCCCATCAGAGCATTATCTTCTGAACCAAGAGAGAATTCAACCGGCCTGAAAAATATTATCGGGTTCAGATATTCAAATTTGAAGAAGTTATCATTTTTTGTAATGATTGCTTCAAACAGTCCGATATTAAGTCTTTTACCAATTCGCCAGTCCAGATAGTGAAAAACGTCAAACTTGTTTATTCTGCCATAATACGGATAACTAAAATATGAATTAATCGTTGGCCCGTAAGTATGATGCAATGCCCAGACACAGGAATATTTAAAGTTTAAAAACGAGGATTCAAGTTTAAAATACGGGTAGTTCGATGCAAAATCAGATAATAAAAACGACCGGTACCCGTCTCCGTAGAAATTTTTGCTGTTGGCCAGTTCCAGTCTTAAAAAATTGTATGGAGAATAAGACATTCTGAAATCACTCTCTATTACAACATTCTCCATATCAAGAAATTCTCTTCCAAGGTTATTGAAAATATTAATGCCGTATCTTCTGCTTTTCAGGTAATCGGGTAATTGCATAAACCAACCGGATAACTGATAGCTGATCCCGAATTTATCTCCCGCAGAGTAGTCAAAAAGTCCTCCTAAAAGTATATTGGGATTAAAAGAATATTCCGGGGTAAACCAGTTGAATACTTCATAAACAGGAAGAGCATAAAATGATGATGGTTTTTTCTCCGGTTTACTTTGTCTGCCGTAATAAAGCAAGCATTTTTCATATTGGGAAGAGTCTGTGCAAATGTCTTTATTATCAGAGAAATAGTAAGGTTTTATTGAAGAGTGTTTGCTTTCATTTATGGTAAGCGAAGATTTTTCAATGTTCCGTATAAAAACAGGATCCCGCACAGGAATATTCTGGGCAAACAAGGCTGAGGCCAACGTAATAAACACGATATATGCAAAAATTTTCTTCATTAAAAGTCGTAATAGTTACTTCGTATTGCTGTGCGTAATCCGAACTGCAAAAAGTTTGTACTTGCATTTTTAAAAAAATCTATTCTTGTACTTATTCCTGCAAAAACCTGTAATTTGTTTGATTTATTGACATTGAATATTATCTGAAAATCTCCGTTTACTATTGTTGGCCGCATTGAAACTCCGGGTAAATATTCCGGATAAATATTATTGAAAATATTTTGAAAACTGCTTCCCACCGGATTGAAATATTTAAGGAAATTTATTTTTCCGAGAATCTCAAATCGTTTTATTTTATAATCGGTTATAAAAACAAATTCATTGAATGATTGTCCTGCAGGATGTGATAATGCCTGATTGTAATGCCCGTAATGCAACTCATTGTTGTAATGCATATATGATTTTGTTGAGGCCCGGTTATACTCAAACTGAAAATACAGGTTTTCAACATTAAAAAAGTCAAAGTTTTTATATCCGGCCTGAATTGAACCGGTTTGCTCATTAGTGTACCAAGAATCAATAAGGAGTTGAGCATAAAAAATTCCGATTTTCTCATTTTGCCATGTAACATTCGTCCCGACCAGATTATTAGTTAGGTTAGTATAAATATCAATATATGCTGTGCGAAAGAAAGGCGAAATTGTGTATAATGGTATTTTCCAATCCGGCAAATCATCAGACATAACCAGAGACTCTACCAGAGAAATCTGCCAGGACTTATCGGGTGAATATGTTAATGTGTTTAATGAGATATACTTTGACGGATAGCGGCTGTTTTCTTCAGTAGGATTTTCAAGATCCATTACATTATTAAAATTAGGGTTAATGGCTTTGGTAAAAATGTTATTATATTCAAATTTGCCGAATCTTGCAGAAGATTTAAAATACATCATAGGAGCAGAAAAATCTGATAATATCATTGACCGGTATCCATCGCCGATAAAAAGCCTGTCATAACCGAGAGTAAAATTTAAAAAATCTGTTGCTTTAAGCGAAACAGAGCCATAG
Organism: Bacteroidales bacterium; assembly: GCA_003249955.1. Classification (GTDB taxonomy): domain Bacteria; phylum Bacteroidota; class Bacteroidia; order Bacteroidales; family ML635J-15; genus Bact-19. The sequence goes on from QKHS01000080.1 coordinate 107,349, forward strand.
GCATTTGTAAAATCATATTCATTAAATCCGGATAATTGCTTTACGCGGCCAAAACCCGGAATCACTTTAAAAAAAGAGTAATAATTAAATATCTGATAAGGCAGAACACCCTGGTTTTCGGTAAATGATGTGTTAAAAAATATTTTTGAATTAAGATTGCCACAAATATTAATGCCTCTGGTATTTAAATAGCCCATGTCCTGACTGGGAAAAACGCCGAATGATTTATTAAGTCTGAAATCAATAACAGGATCAACAATAATCTTGAAATCTGAATCCTGCGCAACTACAAGATGTTCGTCAAAAAGTTTACGGCCGAACCATGTTCTTCTGTTACTTCCGGGGGTAGTAAAAATCAAACTGTCATAAAGCGTATTTTCGGCTCCGGTTGCAGGTCTTACAAGTGTATTGAATCCGGAATAGTAAATATCTTTTTCGTTAAGATTCTGAAAATGACCTGTAAGGGGATAGTCCTGGGCGATTATAAACCCGGGAATAAAGATGAAAACTATGAAAATTAAGTTTTTCAAATTAATCATGCAAACTATTAGTCAGATAATGTTCTGCCAAGTTTCTTTTCTACAGATTTTATTTTCCCATCCATTCTGCCCATAGGCTTATTGGTCTGGATGTCGAAGGTAACCGTGGAATACACTCTGTCTGTATGGCCTTCCAGAACCGCGTATGATTTTTTTACAATTTCCAGTGCCTGATCAAGAGTTTCTGTTTCAATTATTGTTCCCATGGCAGTAAGTTTATAATCATAGCCCGATTCGGAGACCATTTTTACAATTTTGCTTACAAATTCGCTTACACTGCTACCCTTATCGGTCGGGAACATTGCGTAATTCATCAGTACAGACATAATTCAGTTTATTTGTTAACAGCACTTATTATTTCTCTTACAATAGTTCTTTCGATTGATTTTGAAACTTCAACATATGCTTTATTATCAGCAGCTTTAAAATCACTTCCGGTATAATCGCCGGATGAAGTTTTGCGGTATATTACATTACCTTTGCAGTCCGATAGATCTATTGTATAGTTTATTGTTGCCTGAGATTCGCCGTAATATTCTCCGTTTTTGATAGTATTACTGGTGATGTTCAGTATAAAGTCGGGTTCCTGTTTGCTGTTAACAATAAATTCACTGCTCATCAAACCTTCAAATGTAGATTTCAGCCTGCTGTCTTCTCTGGGCTCCCCGAAAGTTTTTTCTTCAGAATTAACCAGTAAAAATGGTTTCTCAACATTTATTCTTACTTTGGTTTCCGTTGCCGGAATACTTTTGATGAGGCTTCGTATCATAGGGTCTTTTGCTGCACGCGAAAAACTTGTCATATCAATGCTTACCGACAATGTTTCTGCATTAGGGGCCGATTTTATTTTTTTTATTGCACAAAATATTTTGCCATCGTTGCTTGATACTTCTGAGTTTCTTATTAAACCGGAACCTGTAAAGCTTATTTTTACCGGAATACTGGAAACCGGTGCTCCGTTTTTATCTACAATTTTGAAACTGAAAACATCAGGATTTACATCAACACCTTTTTTTACGGAAGTATCTTTATAACTAAAAACAATCTCCAATTCATTTACAAAATCTGCAACAGCGGCAAATACTACATTCCCAAGATCTTTTTCTTCGCCGTCAATATCGGTTACTGTGCTTTCGCCGAGATATGGTTTAAGCGATGTAAGAGCTTCTACATAAAACTGAAAAGCATTATAGTGAAGTTGTCGTCCCATTAACTCTGTAGCCTGATAGTACTTGTTTTTTGCATCCAGAATTATTTGTTGTTTTTTCTCATCCTTTTGTATCTGATATCTGGATTTGGATAATTTATAATATACCCAGTAATAATTATCATCTTCCCAGGTATCAACAAGTTCGTAACCTTCCAGTTGTTGATTGGTAGAGGCTGTTATTTCGCTGGTAAAGTTTTCGTTTATATTGTAGTTGCTTTCAATAATTGACAACACAGAAGTACTTTCTATTTTAACCGAAATGCTTGAAGACAGGTCTCCCAAAGCTTTTTGTTGTGCATTTGCCATATAATCTGCCGGCAAGAATCCTTTTTTAGGTGCAGAACTTACACCAATATAGTACATTGTATTCTGAGGTTTTGTTGTTACCCAGTCCGGCATCGGTTTTTTCTCATAAGTTTGCTTTTTCCCGATTTGACATGATGATGCCATAACGATAAGTTGCAAAAATATGAGTATATGAATCTTTTTCATGGTTTTTTAATTTGCGTTTACATAGTCTATAACTGCTTTTGATACGTCCTGAGCTACACCATCAGTAGCTTCTCCCGATAATGTGTTATAATCTTTTATCTGAGATCTTGCCCTCAAAAGATTGTTTAACTCTTTAAGAGAATTTGGGTTATCATTGATATAATCTTCCGGGCTTGTTGTTTTAATATCTTTCCAATATCCGGGAACCAGATTATTTACATCTCCGGAGTATTTGGCATAATACAAGTCATCTCTGGTTTGTAAGGTCTTTGAACTTGTTTTGTAAATTTCGTTTGTACGTCCGTTAACAAGCTTGTATGTTACAGTCATGTCAATGGTTCTGTTCATTTTATATTCCTTGTATATTACTTTGTCGTATTCGGTTTTTGTTTCAGATTCGCCGGTTTCACGGTTAAGAACTTTTACTTTTTTTCTTAAATATCCGTGTTTTTCAATTTCTTTATTTTCACCTTTATTGTAAACGAATTTGGTTATTTCGCAATACAGAATAGCATTTGGTAAAATTGATTTTGATGATGACTGGGTTGCACTTTCAAATGTCTTTCCTGATTGACTCTGAGAATCAATAAGTTTGATGAACGGATTGCCGGATGATTGTATTCCGCTTATTATTTTGCTTTCAAGTATGGATTCCAGTCCGGAAGTTCCGCTACTGTTTTTTATTTTAGAAATACTTATGGTAATTGTTCCGTTAGTAAGACATTCTTTTTGCAAGTCGTAAGAGCTTTTATATGCTCCGGCTGTTTTTATAATTCCGTCAAAAACATAATATGCTTTACGATATTGCTCATTTTCCATCATTCTCAACCCATCACGATATTTGGGCTCATTAGTGGCTGTGATAAGCTTCTCTTTGGCATCTTTGTAGTTCTCCTGAAGCTTTACTATTTCACGGAATATTGTTTCTGCTTCGGTAAATTTTTCGGCATCCAGCAGGTTTGTTCCTTCATAATATTTGTCTTCAAGATAAATGTCTTTTACTTCGTTGTAATATTCATCATAAAATGAAGGAAAGTTTAGTTCTACACCAACAGATGTAATTTTGTTGTAATATGCTTTTGCATCCTGATAATAATAAACTGCTTCTTTATTGTTCTGATTATTATAAGCCTGATTAAATTCCGACAGCTTTTTACTTAAAGTCATTTGTCCGGAGCGTTTAAGCCCTGCAAGAGCTTCAAGATTTGTTTTTTTTATAACCACAGCCTGATAGAACATGTCGGCAGCATCCGAGTACTGGCCTAATGCTTCGAGTTTAAGCCCTTTCTTGGTATATCTTTTTGTTGCACACCCGCCGAATACCAAAGCTAAACTAAGAATTATTGCTGTAATTGTAAATATCTTTTTCATATCATGTTTAGTTTTAAAATTGTCCCAAATATAAATCATTTTAGTAAATCTTTTTTAATATTAATTACTTTTTGGTCATGGTCACTGTCATAATCTATCATTATATCTCCCGATGACTTATACAGTTTGAAGTAATTAACTTTATATTCTTTGATAAACGGTTTGAAATAAATTCCCGATAAAACAGAAATCTGAATATTCCCGTTTTTAAAGTTATTGATACAGATTCTGGCATTGTCTTCAATGGTAATCCCGGCGAAAGAGAAATTATCAAGCATTGCGACTTTTATTGTCACTATCCCGTTTTTGGATTTTATTTTTGTGATATCACGAACATCTTTGTAAAGTTTCGGATAAGATTCTTTAAATTCAGGATTTACAGCGATTACAGAAGCTAAAAATTCTTTTTGATTTATTGTGATTTTTCCGTTTTCCAGAATGGTTAAAAGTGCGAATAATCCTGCTGCATTTTTATTGTACTTCTGTGAGATAAATTGTTGGGTTAAATTTTGAAGAGCGACAGCATAATCGTAAGATTCCCGTTTTTCGTAGATTGTACTTTCTGATAATTGCGCGTTTTTTCCTTCATATTTTCCGTAAACAACTATTTTATCAGAAGATGTTACATCAATAGGGTTTTGTAATTCAAAACTTTGTTCGCTGATATTTTCTTTACTTATAAAATTCCCTTTTTTGTCGAAATTTACAGCAAAAAACAGATTTGCTGTTTCCTCTTCGTGTACTATTCCGCTACTTCTTAACCACAGATTGTTATTATTCATATCAAAAGCAGCCATGAACAATTCCCGGTCATAAGCGGAAGATATTTCCACGTCTCCTATTTTCATATTCTTGCTGTAATATCCTGACAGAAATATTTTTTCATCGGAATAAGCTATTCCTACCGGCATTAATAACCCATCTCCGGAAATTATTACCAATGATAATATTTTTGCATTGTCATCAACATTTGCAATAAACAATCTTTCTTTTCCGCTTTCTGTTTCAGGGATTTTTAATGAAGCATCGGTAATGCTGTCCACAATACCGGTAAGATACCACGAATTTTCAGCTATCTTAACAATGTTGTTTTCATAATTTGTTCTGAAAAACCCTTTTGCCTGCATTTTATCCCAGATTTTATTTTCTGTGGAATTGCTTACCTGGGTATTTTTAAGCCGGACAATATTTACGTCCGATTTGATAAATTCCGGCATGCATGCTCCTACCGGGGCATTAATGTATGTGGGGTCGCATACTACATATTTTTCGTTGTCAATTAAGTAATATGATCCGGGAATTGTTTCGTTAAATTTTACTGCTGTTGCAATATGTCCCGGGTAACTTAATCCGGCAACCGGCAATCTCAGATATTCATTTACCAGAAAGGAAAAGAATACTGAACGATCTTCACAGTCTGCATATGGGTAGTAAAATAATTCTTCAGGGAAGAAGAATTTTTCGTAACCGAACTGATCGCCGTCAGTTTTGTAATCAAAAGCATTTTGTGTAAAGCAAAGCAGAAAGTTTGCAGCATCAGGCTCGCTCATGCCGTTTAATACTGAATCAAGGTTTCTGTCCAGTGATTCTTTTGCATAATGAGAGATTCCCGCATTAAAGAAAATCTGAATTTCTCCCTGTGGGTAATCATTGTAAAAATCAATAAGATTTTTACTGTATTGAATATTGAAATTGTAATCTTTGTCATTGTAATCAAAGCTTAGCTTTCGGGTAAGAACGTCATCTCCCAGAACAGGAGCTTTATAAATATCAAAATTCATTATTTTGTTTGCTTCCGGATAGTCCTGTGCATATGTGTAAATACTTTTTAATTCGGCTTCTTTGTCAAAAACATAGTATTTCATGTTTTCAAAAACAAAAAATGAGTAAGAATAAATTGTATTTACAACCGGAATTAACAAGTGTATGTTGTTTCCCGAATACCCGACTTTAATTTTATATCCTGATTTGGAAAGCAGAAACCAGGTTATAAGTTTTGCATTATTGGAATTATTGTTAATTGAATATGCAATTTTTTCAGCCAGTTTCATATATGCAAAATCGTTCAGATTATTGTTGTTTTTGTAATCGAGCATTTGCTCAATCAACCTGTAGTAATCAGTTGATGATATTTCGGACCAGAAATATGAGATTTGCGGTTCGCTTACCCCGGTGATAATGCAGGATTTCATTTTATTGTGGTAAATGAAATTCATTTCTTTCCCGTAATAGTCAATGGAAGCCAGATCGTAATCCTTTTTTGCAAGAGGTGTTTCAGGAGTAGGTATAGGCCTCATTTGCATCTGGTTTTCGGGCACAATGTTCTGCGGAATAACACTTATGTTTTTTGCAGGAATTTTTTTTGCAGAATTAAGTTCTCTTTTTTTATCAAAAACCGGAATTTTTGTTGGCCCCGGAACTTCGATTGGCTTGCCGGCAGCAAAAAGTTGAAAATTTTCCCAATCTTTTTTCAAAAACTCGGTAAATTCTTTATCCCGTTCCTCTTTATATTTTTCAAATGCAGCTTTTTCATCTCTTACATATTCTTCATATTCGCGCTTAAGCCGGTTATATTCTGATGTGTCAACCTGTGCAAATGCAAGGCTTAGAGATAAACAGAATGTTAAAAGAAGTAATAGTTTTTTCATAACAATTAAATTTGGGCAGATGAAAAACAATATTTGTGCCATTGGTGTAAAGATATGAATTATTCATAAAAAAGAAACAGAATGAAGATTTATGGTCTGAACATTTTATTAAAAACGATGTGAAATGATGATGATTGGGGGTTAAATATGCCGGGAGAAAAATAAATTAATAAAAAAATTAAAAATATTTTTGTGTAATTAAATTTTTTCTCACATTTACAGCGTGAATATAGTACAGAGTATTAAATCAAATTTTAAATAAAATGAGCACAAACAAACCCAGAGTAATACAGGATTTTGAGAAGTTGGCAAAGGATATTCAGGAGCAGATAAAGCTTACTTATCCTAATGGTTTTAGTCAGCATCTTATTCAATTTACAAATAAAGATGGCAAACTTGTAAGTGCTCTGCCTTTTGAAACAGACGAAAAGTACTATTTGGTACGTATGACCACACAGGAAGCAAAGGATATTATTTTTGCCGATGACGACTATGATGATGACGGAATTTTGAAAGAAACCTCTAAAGAAGAGTTTGCCGATAAATATGCGGAACTGGATTATATTAATGACTCATTCGACGATGATGATGACGACTTTAAGGATGAGTATGACGACCCGGCAGATGATGATGACGACGACGATGATGACGATTAAATAAAAAAAGCCGGTAAATCCGGCTTTTTTTATTATTGTTGGATTGGTTTACTTTAAAACTCCGGTTTCTTTTCCTACTTTTTCAAATGCAGCAATTGCTTTGTCCAGATGCTCAATTTCGTGAGCGGCAGAAAGCTGAACTCTTATTCTTGCCAATCCTTTTGGAACTACCGGGAATGAGAATCCTATTACATAAATTCCTTCTTCAAGTAATTTGGCTGCAAAGTCCTGAGCTAATTTGGCATCATAAAGCATAACGGCACAAATTGCAGAAGCAGTTGGTTTTATATCGAAACCAACTTTGCTCATTTTTTCCATAAAATAAGCAGTGTTTCTGTGTAGCTTATCCTGAAGTTCGTTGGTTTCGCTCATCATTTCAACCATTTTTATCCCTGCGGCAGCTACCAGTGGAGGAATAGAGTTTGAAAACAAATATGGTCTTGATTTTTGACGCAACATTTCGATAATTTCTTTTTTACCGGTAGTAAATCCGCCTATTGCACCGCCAAAAGCTTTTCCTAAAGTTCCGGTTATAATTTCTACCTGGCCTTTCAGGTTATAATGTTCGGTTACTCCGCGGCCTGTGTTGCCAACAACGCCTGCAGAATGTGATTCGTCAACCATCACCATAGCGTTATACTTATTAGCTAGAGCAACAATTTTATCAAGAGGAGCAACATTACCGTCCATTGAAAAAACGCCATCGGTCACAACCAGTTTAAATCTGCAATCTTTTGCAGCAACCAGTTGTTTCTCCAGATCTTCCATGTTTGCATTTTCATATCTGAAACGTTGTGCTTTACAAAGTCTTACACCGTCAATAATTGAAGCATGGTTGAGTGAATCTGAAATAATTGCGTCCTGATCATTAAGCAGAGGCTCAAAAACACCTCCGTTTGCATCAAAACATGCTGCATATAAGATTGTATCTTCTGTTCCGAAAAATTCAGCAATTTTTCTTTCCAGATCTTTGTGCAAATCTCCGGTACCACAAATAAATCTTACTGAAGACATTCCGTACCCGTGAGTGTCCAATGCCTGCTTTGCAGCAGCAATTAATTGCGGATTATTTGATAACCCCAGGTAATTATTAGCGCAAAAATTTAAAACTTTTTTGCCACTGCTTACTTCTATTTCTGCTCCTTGCGGCGAAACAATAACTCTTTCGGATTTGTAAAGTCCGGCTTCTCTGATATCGGAAATTTCTTTCTGTAAAAACCGTTGAAAATCTGCGTACATGATTCTTAATATTTTAGTTAATTATAATGTAACAAAAGTAAAAATAAAGTTTGGAACATTGTTTTATTTACAGAAAAAAATAATTGATTTTTTCTTTCCTGTATTGCTGTTATTTTATGGATTTATGACAAAATCACGGCTAAACTTATTGCCAATGGGATTGCCTGTGTTTAATTAAGTGTAATTCTGATTTCAGGCATCAGAAAACATCTTTTTTTACGTTATATTCATCAATGATTATTTTTGTAGTAAATTTGTTTATTGAAAAGAATCCTGTCAATATTATTTTTTATTGTATTTGCTTTGACGGCAAATTCACAATCTTTGATAAATCTCAGGCAGAAAACCGTTTTTATTGACGGAGACAGCATAAAGCTGGATACTCTTAGTATTTCACAGGAAAGTATTGTTTTTAAAACAAAAGACGGAAATATCGTTAAGCCGTCATATAGTTTTGATTTTGAAAAATCTGTTTTAATTTTCAGTGAAAAACCTGAAACAGACAGTCTTATAATAGAGTACAAGGTTTTCCCGATAGATTTTTATAAACCGGTATCATTGTTTAATAAATCTGATTTTCTGGCAGGAGACAAAAAAGATGAAGCCGGATATGAGTTTGTTTTTAGCCGGGATGATTATAAACCGGTATATAGTCAGACATCACTGTCAAGGAAGGGGAGTATTTCGAGAGGAATAAGTTTTGGAAATAATCAGGATGTAATTGTAAATTCAGGGTTGAATCTGCAACTGGATGGGAAATTAAATGATGATTTATTTATTCTTGCAGCCATAAGTGATAATAATATTCCTATTCAGCCAGATGGGACTTCCCAACAGCTACAGGAATTTGACAAGGTTTTTATAAAACTTTATAACGATAAAATTTCTTTAACGGCAGGTGATTTTGAATTGAAAAAACCGGAAGGGCATTTTCTTAATTATTATAAAAAAGCTCAGGGAGCAGATTTGGGCCTGATATGGGGGCAAAAAACAAAGTCGGGAAAGGAATACGATGTTGAGACTAAAATAAGCGGAGCAATAGCAAAAGGAAAATTTCGCCGTCAGGAAGTAAAAGGAGTTGAAGGGAATCAGGGACCATACAAATTATCGGGAGCAAATAATGAGTTATACATTGTTGTTTTGGCCGGTACCGAGAAAGTTTATATTGACGGAATTCTGCTGACACGTGGTTCAGATAACGATTATACAATTGATTACAATCTGGGGGAAATAAACTTTACCCCGAAACAACCTATAAACAAAGACAAGAGAATAATAGTTGAATTTGAGTATTCGGACAGGAATTATACACGTTTTCTTGTAACCGGATCGAATGTGGTTAGCTTTGACAAATCAAAATTCTGGCTTAATGTTTATGACGAAAGTGACAATAAAAATCAGCCTTTTGATCAGGATCTGAGTCAGGAAGACAGGAAATTACTTAGTGAAGTTGGAGATAATCTTGATCTTGCTCTTGTCCCGGGTTTTGATTCTGTTGCTTTTGAATCAGGAGAAATCAGATATATGATTACGGATACAATTGTTGACGGCTTTGTTTACGATTCCGTATTTGTTTATTCAACAGACCCTGAACTTGCTTTTTATCGTGTGAGTTTTGCTTTTACAGGAGCCAATAAGGGAAATTATAAAAAAGGAGTTTCGGCAGCAAACGGCAGGGTTTACGAATGGGTTGCTCCGGTTGACGGCGTTCCGCAGGGAGATTATATTCCTTATAAACAGATTATTACACCAAAAAAATCCCAGATGCTGGTTTTGGGCGGAGAATCCCGGATTTTTGAGAAAACCCTGATAAATATGGAACTGGCTTACAGTAAGAACGATATTAATACTTTTTCTGATCTTGATTCGGATGATGATGTCGGTTTTGCAGCTAAAACAGGAATAGAACAGACTTTTATAAAAACGAAAAACCGTTATTTCGGGGCAAATATTAATTATGAGTTTTTACAGAAGAATTTCCGCGGAATTGAAAATTTTAAGGCTACAGAATTTACCAGAGACTGGAATCTTAGTTCATATTACGCGGATAATAACGAAAATATGATTTCTGGCGGATTGTCGTTTACAGATAAGAAAATAGGAAACGCGGCATTTAGCAGTTCTTATCTGGACAGAGGTGCAGAATACTCCGGAATTCAGAATACAATAAAATCAGATCTTAAATTGAGCAAATGGAATATTAACCTTAACGGCGGATTGTTAAACAGCAGCACAGCATTTTTTGACACCAGATTTTTACGTCACAGCATGATGATTTCCAGAAATTTAAGGTTTGTTGATGTCGGGGTAGGAGAGAATGCCGAGGATAACCTTTGGAATATCCGTGATACAGACAGCATTGCAGCATCAAGTTATAAATTCAGTACATATCAGGCTTTTGTAAAAACAGCAGACAGCCTTAAAACAAAACTGGCTGTTAATTACAAATATCGTGAAGATATGCTGCCGAAAAATAATTCGTTGGTAAGGTCAACAACAGCACATGATTTGTCTGTAGGAGGAGGGTTTGATAAAAACCCTGCACATCGTTTCAACACGGTTTTTACCTACAGGATGATGGAGGTTAACGATACAAGTTTATATTCGGGAACCACCGAAAATAATATGACAGGTAGGGCAGAGTACAGTTTCAGGCTTTTTAAAGGAGCGGTTTCTTCAACAAATTTTTATGAAATAGGTTCGGGTCTTGAGCGTAAAACCGAATTTTCGTACATAGAGGTTGCCCCGGGGCAGGGAGTTTTTACATGGACAGATTATAATGCAAACGGAATTCAGGAACTTGATGAGTTTGAAATTGCAAACTTTATTGATCAGGCTAATTTTATCAGGGTAATTAATCCTACGGCAGACTATATAAAGACATACTCAAATCAGATAAATCAAAGTATTAATATTAATCCGGAACTCAGGTGGCGCAGTAAAAGCGGAATAAGAAAGGTGCTCAGCAGGTTCTCGGATCAGGCTGCATACATGATTTCTCAAAAAAATACTTCTCCGGTTTTTGCTGAGTATGCAAATCCGTTTGCTAAAAGTATTGATGATATAAATCTTGTGAGTATGACATCGACTGTGCGGAACAGCTTTTCGTTTAACCGTGGGAATCCTCGTTTTGGCTTTGACTATATTGTACAGTCAAACAACAATAAACTGATGCTTGTTTCGGGATTCGACACAAGAAAAGTATTTATGCACACAATTCAGATAAGATATAATATCAGTTCTAAAATCGGGATTCTTAATAAGACGGTAACCGGCAACAAGTCATACAATTCGGAGTATTTCAGCAGTAAAAATTATATTATTGAGAATAATCAGAATGAACTGCAAATTAATTTTCAGCCGGATATGAATAACCGAGTATCGCTTAAATACAATTTTAAAGTAAAGGAAAATACTGCCGGAGGACAAAAGCTTATTGTAAATGATGCAGGTCTTGATTACAGGCTGAGCTCTGTAAAAAAGGGTTCATTTAATGCCACATTCAACTATATTTACTACAATTACAACGCGTCCACAACAGATGCTGTGGCATACGAAATGCTTGAGGGACTTCTGCCGGGATTAAATCTTACCTGGTCTTTGAGTTTTCAGCGGCAATTGTCCAACGGACTCCAGTTAAACCTGACGTATAATGCAAGAAAATCAGCAGATACCAAAATTATTCATACCGGAGGTGTGCAGATGAGAGCATTTTTTTAGTCAGGCACCCAAAACCTTAATCAGATCTGAAATGAGGAATTAAAATTTTCTTTTTCAGAATCGGCTAAATTTACGATTCTGTAACACAGAGACATAATGTGGTTCTTTTTTATTACATAAAATCTTTTATTTTTGTAATCAAATAAGTTTTTTTATGAAAAGATTAATTTTCCCGATAATTATTGCTGTAGTTTTTATTGCAATTCTGATTTATTCTTTATTTTTTTATAATAATACCAAACAGGTTATTGAATCTCGTTCTGAAAGTGTAAATCCATTAATAGGGACAGATTTTCACGGGCATACCCACCCGTCTGCCACAATGCCGTTCGGAATGGTTCAACTTGGTCCCGATACACGTCTGGACGGTTGGGACGGCTGTTCTGCTTTTCATTACAGCGATTCTGTAATTTATGGCTTTAGTCATACACATTTAAGCGGAACCGGTTGTTCTGATTACGGAGATGTTTTAATGCTCCCGCTTACTTATTATAACGGAGATATCGACAGTGTAAAATATACTTCTGTTTTTCAACGCAACAATGTTGTTGTAAGTCCCGGATATTATTCTGTTTTTCTTGATGATTATGATGTAAATGTTGAATTAACCGTCAGCCCGAGAACAGGTTTTCATAAGTACACTTTTCCTGAGAATTCAGAAAGGTTTGTTATTCTTGACCTTGAACACCGTGATGAGGTTCTGGAAACATACATAAAACAGATAAGTGAGACCAGAATTCTTGGCTTAAGACGGTCGAGAGCCTGGGCAGAAAATCAGATTTTATATTTTGTTGCTGATTTTTCCGAACCTGTTTACATTGCAGATTACGATGCAGACTTAAAATATTTAAGAGGAAACGAAATTGTCGGCGAAGATGTTCTGGCGGATCTGAGCAATGATGAATCGGCAATATGTGGAAAAATATATACCGGGGAAAAATGTAAAGTGGTTATTAAAACAGTTCAGAATAAATCGCCGGAGCTGTTGGTAAAAGTTGCTCTTTCTGCCGTTAGTGAAGATGGTGCTATCAAAAATCTGGAAACGGAAATTCCGGACTGGGATTTTGAGAAAGTTAAAAATAATGCCAAAGCAGAGTGGGATAAGGAACTTAGTAAAATTCTTGTTTATGGTGGAACGGAAGAGCAACGCACGGTTTTTTACACAGCATTATATCACAGTTTCAGTACTCCGAATATTTATTCGGATGTTGACGGTTCTTTCAGAGGGACAGATCTTAAAGTTCATAAATCAGACGGCCACGATACTTACACTGTATTTTCCTTATGGGACACTTACCGGGCGACACATCCGTTATATACAATAGTTCAGCAAAAGCGTACATTGGATTTCATCAAGACATTTCTGGATCAGTATAAGTATGGCGGAAAACTTCCGGTTTGGGAATTATCCGGTAATGAAACAGGTTGTATGATAGGATATCATTCTGTTCCTGTTATTGTTGATGCATACTTTAAAGGGATAAATAACTTTGATGTTAACCTGGCTTTAAAAGCGATGGTAGAGTCTGCCACTGCAGATGAACTTGGAAAAACAGAATTTGCTGAATACGGCTATATTCCTCTTGAGAAAGAACATGAATCGGTATCAAAAGCACTTGAATACGCTTTTGATGACTGGTGTATTGCCCAGTTTGCAAAAGAAACCGGTCATGATAAGGAGTATAAACAGTTTATAGAAAGATCGCAGTTTTATAAGAATATTTTTAACCCGGAAAACGGTTTTATGCAATCAAGGCTTAACGGAGCATGGCAAACTCCTTTTGATCCTAAAGAGGTTAATTATAATTTTACAGAAGCGAATTCCTGGCAATATAGCTTTTATGTCCCGCATGATATCCTTAGTTTTATTGAATTACACGGCGGGAATGAAAAATTTGAGGCTAAACTTGACCAGATGTTTAGTGAAGAAAGCGAAACATCAGGAAACCAACAGGCTGATATTACCGGATTAATCGGTCAGTATGCCCACGGAAACGAGCCGAGCCATCATATGGCATATTTATATAATTATTGCGGGAAACCGTGGAAAACACAGTTTATGGTTCGTAAAATTATGTCGGAGCTTTATACTGACAAACCGGACGGGTTGTGCGGTAATGAAGATTGCGGACAAATGTCATCATGGTATGTTTTGTCTGCTTTAGGTTTTTATCCGGTTAATCCGGCAGGGGGAATTTATGATCTGGGAAGCCCGGTTTTTGATACAGCCGTTATACAGCTTGAAAATAAACGAAATTTTACAATTATTGCTCATAATAACAGCGAAGAAAATGTTTATGTACAGAAGGTAAAACTTAATGGCTGCGGGTACGATAAGTCGTATATAACACACAAAGATATTATTAAAGGAGGAACTCTGGAATTCTTTATGGGGCCAAAACCTGCAAAAGAATACGCTGTTTCGGAAGAAAGCATTTATAAGTCACAGATTACCGAAGATCTCATTACTCCGATACCATATACAAATTTACCGGCAAGATCTTTCCGCGATTCTGTCTTTATTGAACTCGGGTGTCCGGACAAATCTGCTGAAATATTTTATTCTTTAAAAAGCGATATAGATAAAAATCCGGTTAAATACACAAAACCTCTGATGATAAATTCGGATGCAAAAATTGAAGCTTATGCTGTTTCTGCCGGAAAAAAACGAAGTAAGACAATTACCGCAGAATATGCTCATATTCCAGACAACAGAACAATAAAAATTATGAGTCAGTATAGTCCGCATTATTCGGCAGGAGGAGACAATGCCCTTATTGATTGCGTTAAAGGCGAAGCCTGGTTCAGAAGCGGACTATGGCAAGGTTATAAAGGACAGGACTTTGAAGCTGTTGTTGACCTTTTGGAAGTAAAGGAAATAAAGTTGATTAATGCTACTTTTCTTCAGGACATTAAATCGTGGATATTTTTCCCTAAAAAGGTAGAGTTTTATGTCTCAAAGGATGGAAGTGCCTACTCAAAAGTTTTTGAAGCACCGACAAAAGTGCCGGATAAAGACTATACGGTTCAGGTACAGGAATTTAAAACCAACCTTTTGGTTAGTGCAAGGTATGTAAAGGTAAAAGCTGTTAACTACGGCAAGTTACCGGATTGGCATCTTAGTCCCGGATATGATTCATGGTTATTTATTGATGAGATAGAGATTAAATAAGTTTTTTAATCATGAGCAAATGAAAAGAATAACAATATTATTATTTCTGTTTTTCGTTATTTTTTGTACATTATCATGCATAAATTCTGAGGAATACCAAAAAGTAAAGGAAGAGTTCCGTGATGTTGAATATTCGGGGGATATTGAAAATTTTGACAGCATTTACTCACAGATTCCGGATTATTCGCAGATTTCGGCTGTAATCAATAAACTACATACAGAATTCAATCCGGAAGGTTTGCTAAACCCGGGCGGTGCAGAAAAATATTTTAATTCTAAGGAAACTGCTGTCGCTCTTGGAATGTACATAGCAGATCTTGGTTATGTAAGGCATTTTGAAAGAGTGCAGATGTGTACTGATTATCTTGAGGCTGTTCGTACTTTGGCAGGTAAGCTGGCAATAGGAGAGAAAGAATTTAACGAAACAGTTCCTCTTATAGAATCCAATCTCGGAGACAGAGAGGTTTTATTCGGAGTGGTGGACAGCCTTTTAAATGCAGGTAATGTTTTGCTGGCAGGAAACGAGAAATATGGAATAAGCGCATTGTTTTTAGGCGGATTCTGGCTCGAAACAACATATATTGGCCTTTCTTCCCGGGAAGAAACAAATTCGGAGTTTATACAGCAAATTCTGCAATCTCATTTCGAAATTCTGGTTCAGATAAACAAACTATTCGACTGTCTTGACGATGAGGCACAACTGAAAGATTTTAAAACGGCACTTTCCGGACTGGAAAAGAAAGGAGCAGGGAATGAGGAGCTCCTGAAGGATGTTGTTGTTATAAGGAATAAATTTCTGAAATAAAAGTATTGTATTTATTACATTATTCTTCCGTAAAACAATTAGTGTTTATTTTCCTGTTTTTACAAACTTTCCGGTAAACAAATTACCTTCCGCCCAGATATTAACAGTGTAAATTCCTGTGGCAAGGCCCGAAATATCTAGTTTGAGTTTTGCCGGGTTGTTAAGTTCACTGTTTTCAACAGAATTTATCCATAGACAGCCTTCGGCATCAAACACCTGGACATTTACGGTTTTTGCAAAAGTGTTTAATTCAATATTTACAAAATCAGTTGCCGGGTTAGGGTAAATTACGGCATTTTGAGCAGAAATAAACTGCTGACCAATGCTTACATTGCAAAGAGGGTTACAGTTTTCTTCGAGGCAACCGCATGAATCAACTTTAATTGCAAGCCCTTTTTGAATGCCACCGGGAAACATAGTACTGTTCGGGCTCATATACTCGCCCCCCATAATAAAACCACCATCGGGAGTGTGAGTTAAGCCGTAAAGTTTTGTCTGTGCCATATCAGCGTCATTCTCAGGAAAACATTCGTACTCGCGGAACCAGACAGCATGTCCTTCGGGATTTATTTTTATAAGAAAACCATTTCGCGGATATGTCATTTCACCCATCAGAAAAATATTACCGGAGTCATCCTGATAATAATCGTTTACATAGTAATCTTTTAGTGTCGGAAAGCCTTCTATATCCTCATTTATTCTGCGTTTTCCGGAAATGATACCGTTGTCTGTCATTCTTGCAAGCCATAT
>QKHS01000019.1 GCA_003249955.1 Bacteroidales bacterium
GTCGTTTACAAAATCACTATAACCTGTGTAATCACAATAATACCCGCCGCCGTAATACCAGTAACCATTAATGTTCCCTTTGTAGCTGTTTTCAAGAGAAGCCCTTATAGAATAATTTATTAAAACTTCGTCAGAGAGAACAGCTCTCCATAATAATCCCCTGTCTTCCAGATTGGCATTCATTACGGTAACCTTTGCATTCTCCGCCTTAAGCTTGTGATCTTTAGCCCGTACCAGATAATCCGTGTAAAGCTGATTAGAGAAAATCATAGTAGAAATGCTGCATGTTGCATCTGTAATGTAAAACTCAAGATTTACAGGAACAGAACTGTAGGCAAGATATTTAGTTTCTTCGCAGGCTCTTACCAATGTTACAACAGAGTCGCTGCATATAAGCGGATAAGCCTCGGCAATCATCCACTTGTTGCCACGAGAGTCAGTAAGCATAATCCTTACCAGACTGGTATCGGAGTGCAGGACAATAGTTCCGTTTAACTCCGCGGAACTGCATTTGCCGGTAAAAATTTTGCTTAAGCTTAGAACAGTATCACTATTATACTGCTTGTTAATAGTAACGATTTGTCCTGAAATAAACTGAACTGAAAAAATGAAAAAGCAAAACATAATTGCTTTGAGAATTTTTGTGCTCATAACATGTGTCTTTATATGGTTAGTAACAATAACTTATTTTGTGACACTCAAATGTAAATAATAATAGTATAAAAAACAATGATAAAAATGGAATAATTTTGCAGTTAAATTCTTTTGATATCAGGATTCCGGTTGTTGCAAGTCTTGTATAATGTTACGAAAATATAAACTAGTGGTTTGCACGATGCATATTACGCTAAACAGGTAGAAGCCATCTACCAGAAACTGGTAGAAAAACTACCGGAAAAGACCAGAATTACATCGTGCAAACCACTGGTTTTGCTTTTTTTGATTTTGCAAAATTTACAAAAACGTCATTTTTTTGTGGAAAATGGAAAAATGAGAAGAGAAAACAGAATGAGAATTAAAAAATATTAACCTGTAAAAATTGTTTTCCCGCTAGTGTAAAAAAAACTCTTCCGCATCGCGAAAGAGTTTTTTGTCAGTAGAATAAAATATCGTTATTGCATTACAATAGGGTATTCTGTGCCTAAAATAGTCACTATTGCATTTTCATCACATGTGCCGTCTCCATAGTTAACAGAAATTGTTGCAAGACCTTCCATGTCAACATCAAGAATGCCTCCTCTTATATAGTGGCAACAAACCATAATGTCGAGCCGGTTTTGTACTGTGAGAGTATATTCGATACTGTCTGAACTCATGCCGTTTTGTGTTCCGGTAATATAATAGTTGTCGTCGCATACATCGGTAATTGTCGATTCTCCGCCAACCCATTCACGACTGGTATTTTCTTCGTAGTAAATAATGTCGTTTTGCGGAGTTGTTACTTTGCCATCGTTTATCACTACAGTGTAAACAAGGTTGTCGGCAGAATTACGTCCTGAGTTTGTAACTATCTGTGTGCCCTCAACTTTATGGTTATTTTGATAATAATTGTTAAAAGTTATTGTAACAACAGTACCAGGATTGCGGTAAAATCCGATAGTTTCAAAGTTTATTACTCCTCTGCGGTAACGTCCATCCTGGCAAAGAAAGTTTGTCGTTCCGTAATCTATTGTAACATTTTTTGGCCATGTTGTAGCATCAAGCGGAGTAATTGTTATCTCAGGATAGCCTTCTTTTGTCCCGTTTTTATTGCCATCTATCTGTTCATCACTATATTTTGCAGCATCATCTGTTTCGCTGAATGCATCGGCAAACAGTTTGTTTACCAGAGAGTATTCGCTGAGAGTTTTAATGGTTTCTTCTGTTGTAGGAGGCGGATCATTTACAACCGGTTCTTTACACGAAAAAGCAAATATTGCTAATAAAGCAAATGATAAAAAAATAAAATACTTTGTCATAGCTGATTTGTTTTATAGTTTACACAAAAATAATAAAAATGTAATTATACAATTCCGGGATATTCCTTACGTAATTAAGCAATTGAGTTTATTTTGTGAAAAAACAATTAAGAAATTCGTCTGACGATATTCCTTCTGTGTAATAATTCATGTCAAAATCTGCAAGAACCTTTGCAATATTTTCTTTTTTATAGACAGTCCCGGTTAATGCAGTCTCTATTTCTGCAATACTTTTTTGTGAAAAGAAATCACCAAAAACTTTTATCGTTTCAATTTTATCATCAACAATATTCAGATTTAAATCCAGATTTCCTGCCTTAGTATGTATAGAGTTTAAGAAATTAAATTCCGGATTATTATTGTAATTCCATTCCCATGTCGAGTATTTTTGTTTAACCAGCAGGTTTACATTGTCAATTTCTTCACGTGTAAGTTCCAGTGTTTTTGCTTCAGGGAAACAAGACCTTATATAATTAATAAACAAATCTTTGAATTTGTCCATTGTTACAGGTTCGGTAAGATGTTCATTAATATTTGTAACTCTTTCGTGGTTTGAACGCAATGTCCGGTCTGAATATTTCTCAGGGTTATATTTGAGAGCATCGGTAAGTGTCTTTTTATTTGAAGAAAGCAACAGGGTTCCGTGATGCAATATCTTGTTTTCATATTTCATACGGGCTTGTCCGCTTATTTTACGATCGTCAATTACCACATCATTCCGGCCTGAGAAGTTGGTTTCCAGATTAAGTTTATCTTTCAGAAAATTTGTTATTATTCCCGATACTTTAGAGAAATCGATAAGAGCAGAGCCATCATCACTGTATATATTTGAAAATACAAGATTCCCTTCATCCTGAAAAACAGCCCCGCCTCCGGACAACCGCCTTACAACTTTCACACTGTTTTGTTTTACGTACAAAGCATTAACCTCGTCATAGGTGTTCTGATTTATCCCTACTATAATTGAAGGCTCGTTAACAGCAACGATAAAGAAATCATCGGAATAATTTTTCAGGATATATTCTTCCAACGCAATGTTAAAATATGCATCGTTTGACTCTGATTTTAAAATATACATGGCGGCAAATATTAAATTATTTGTAAAACTATCGGTTATTATTGATTCTGCAATGAAAAGTTACCGGTAAATATATGTTTGTTTGCTACTGACTTTATTTTATAGTTAAATCATTAGATAAATAGTAGGAGTGTGGGATTTTGGGTTTTTTCTATAAAAATTTAAAAAAACCGGATTTTGTGCATAATGTTTTTTTGTGAAATGCAGTTTGCTTACGGCTATTAAATGATGTGTGAATATGACAGTTTTTTTTATTTTTATACTGAAAATTATCGTTTTATTGCCTGGTATTGTTTGTGTTTGTGTGCTATTACAGACACCAGATCATATTCTGTTAATTTCATTACAAACTCGGGAGTAAAATTACACCATTGAATAAAAATGTTAGTTTCTTCTTGTGTCATTCCTGTAATTTTCATTATAAGAGCGGTGCTTATTTTTTCATCGAGAATAGAATTAAGATAGTCTTTTTCCTGAAGTTCGGCAAGTTTTTGTTTCTCTTTCCCTTCTTTGGAAAACATATCGTAAAGTGCAGTAATAGGACTGAAAACTATTCCTATCCCTGATACAGGGGTGCTTGATCTTGTATAATAGTCGATATCAGGCGGACGAAACGGGAAATTGTTTGCTGCATATGTGTAATCGTTATCCGGTAAACGCATATTGGTAATCTCATATTCAAGTTGCTTGTATTTTCTAAGTGCAATTACTTCAACCGAATTTATTTCATAAATTTTTGTGTCCATAAAAACAATAAGGGGCTTATTGTTTTCTGTGGCAGAATCGGTTAGAATAACATATTTTTTATCGTAGCCAAGACTTGAAAATATTATTGTGTCATTTAATGAGGCATTTAATAAGAAATATCCGGAGGTGTCGGTAATTGTTCCGCTACGGCTTTTTTTTACGTAAACATTTACGTATGCCAATGGTTCTCCGTTGCTTTCTTCAAATACATAACCGGCAACAATAACCCTTTCGGCAATTCTTACGAACTGGGCAAATGAATATTGTGCAGACAATGAAATTGCTGTTAATAATAAAAGTATTGTTAATTTTTTCTTCAATAATCTAAAAATAAACAACAATAAAACGCTGATGTTGTAATTTTATTTGAACAGTACAAAAATATTAGTCAAAAATATTTTTAAGAAATTCCTCAGTTGTATTTACAGGTTTCTTATGATAGAATTCGTTTTTATGATTATCATAAATATAGTCTTTTGACATTTCGTTATGATTTCCGGCAATGTCTTTAATAGCATTCAGGATAATATCCAGTTCGTTATCTGACATTGTCGGATGTAATGAAAGTCTTACCCATCCAGGCTTGTCTGATAAATCCCCGGAATTGATTTTTGATGTTATTTCGGTTGATTTTTCGTGACTTACATTTAGTAAAAAGTGTCCGTATGTCCCGGCGCAGGCACAACCTCCGCGAACCTGAATACCATATTTGTCGCTTAAAAGTTTTACTACAAGATTATAATGAATATTCTCGATGTAGAAAGATATTACGCCCAGTCTTTCGCGAACATTACCGGCCAGAATTCTCAGATTCGGAATTTTCTCCATTTCTTTAAATGCTGTTTTAAGCAATTCTTTCTCACGTGCTTCAATTTTTTTCGTTCCCATTTCATTTTTAAGCTGAATGGCCAGTGCTGTTCGTATGCATTGTAAAAATCCGGGAGTTCCGCCGTCTTCACGAGCTTCTATATCTTTCAGATATTCGTACTCTCCCCATGGATTTGTCCATTCCACGGTTCCTCCGCCTGGCTGGTCGGGACTTTTGCTGCAATAAAGAGATTTGTTGAAAATTAAAACTCCTGATGCCCCCGGTCCGCCAAGAAATTTGTGCGGGGAGAAAAATATAGCATCAAGTCTTTCTTCAGGATCTGCCGGATGCATATTTATATCTTCATAAGGAGCAGAAGCGGCAAAATCCACAAAGCATAAACCTCCGTAACGGTGCATTATCTTTGCCATCTGATGATAAGGCGTATGTACTCCTGTAACATTTGAGCAAGCTGTGAATGAGCCTATTTTAATTTTTCTGTCTTTATATTCTTCAAGTTTTAAAACCAGATCTGTTGTGTCAACGAGTAAATTTTTATCCGGATTAAGTATTACAACATCTGCAATAGTTTCGTACCAGGAAGTGTGGTTTGAATGATGCTCCATATGAGTTAAAAATACTACAGGTCTTTC
This sequence comes from Bacteroidales bacterium, assembly GCA_003249955.1. Taxonomy (GTDB): domain Bacteria; phylum Bacteroidota; class Bacteroidia; order Bacteroidales; family ML635J-15; genus Bact-19. The sequence goes on from QKHS01000019.1 coordinate 5,245, forward strand.
TGTAGTACTCAGGCATTCACGTCCGGTAAGCTTTCCGCACATTTTAAGTCCGATTATTCGTTGCAGCTTGACTATTGCAGAAGTCATTCCGAAGCCTGGCGTAATTAAAACGTCACAGGAGTCTGCATTTACGTGATCTTTTATAATTTGTCTGGCATGATGATATGCATTTGTCATCATGGTTCCGGTTGTGCTGGATTCCGTATGTGTATTTGCTACAAACGGACCTATGGTATTTTTAATTTTTTCCTCTGTTGGTCCGTATAATCTTCCGCTGGCAATCCAATCGGCATAAATAAGCGGTTTTTCCCCGCAAACAGTCTGATGTTTTACCCCAGATCCGATAGTGTTGATTCTGAATTTGTCAAAATACTTTTCAAGTTCGGTCATTGATTTTTTCTTATTTATGCAAATAAATGTATTTATTTTATTCGTTGTATGCTGATGCCGGATTTTTAATGTCAAATTATACTAAAAATATCAGGTTAAATTGTCTGCCTGCTTTCGTTAATATGTAATTCGCGTTGAGGGAAAGGTATCTTGATGTCATTTTCTCTAAACCTTTTGTCAATAGAGAACCTTAAATCACTTTTTAGTTTTTCTATACGGAAATTGTTTTCAGAATAAAACAGCAATTTAAAAATCAGAGCAGAATCTCCGAAATCAATAAAGTGAACAGTAGGTTCCGGCTCAGTGCAAACCAAATCATTTTCCTTTGCAGCATCAATAAGTAACTTCTCTACAAGCCTTACATCTGAACCATAAGCAACTCCTATCTGGATGTTAAACCGGGTACGTATGCTGTTGTGTGTCCAGTTGGTTACGTTTTCAGAAGTGAATTTTGAATTGGGGATTATTACTTCTACATCATCACGGGTTATAATCTGAGATGTACGAAGATTTATTTTTGTTACTTCGCCTATAAGGCTTCCGTCTATTTCTACGATATCTCCGATTTTTACAGATCTGTCAAACAGAATTATAAAGCCGGAAACCATATCGTTAAAAATGTTTTGTATCCCGAGTCCCAAACCAATGAGCAGGGCAGACAGAGAAGCAATAAGAATGGTTATGTTAAATCCGAGGGACTCAACAAAGAATGCAATTGCAATGGTGTATATAAAATACTTTAGAATCTGATAAATGTTTTTTGCTTTTCCTTTTTCGAGGGCATTGTTGTGTACTCTTCGGTTAACAGAAGCTTCGGTAATGTAAATTAATATTTTTGTGCCGACAATTATTACATATAAAACAACAATATGATAAACAAATATCTTAACTTTTGGCGTTGACAGAATTGTTTTATTCAGGAAGTTGCCGAAATTAAGTCCAAGAGATTCAAAAGCTCCGTAAATTCCGAAAAATGCAAATAATACAAACGAAAAATTCATCATCGTCTTTAAATGCCGGGGCCCGAAAATCTTACGCAAAGATTTTCTCTTTAACAGATTCCTGCTTAAGTATATCAGAACAAGTGCTGTAAATATTGAAAGAACAGCGAAAATGAGCTGGTCGGAATGCAAGGTGAACTTTGCAGATTCAAATATTATCATTTTAAATTTTTACATAAAGGTAAAAAAATCTTTTTTACCATGTTAATAATTTATAAGGAGAATTAATACAGAAGCAGCAACAGACGAGTTCAATACTTTTGAATTTGTTTCAGGGTCGGTTGATACTAAAGGCTTTGTATTATAATTCTTTAGCTGTTCTTTCAGAAGTTTTGTTTTAATATCATCAGAAATTTCCACAAGAGTGTATTGCTTTAAGCCAGTAATCAGGAAGTAAAAATATTCCATGTCATAATCTCCGGATGCGAATAGTTTGTCATAGTATCCGTCAAAAATATGATTGTCGATTTCAATTGCATATGCTTCGGCACTCTCATATGATGCCAGACCTGACCACAGGCAATAACCTACGGCATCATTTGCAACTTCGTAAGTATTGGTTTTTAAATCAAAATTGCAGTATTTCTTTTTCTCTTTATCGAAAAAATATTTGTTGAATTCTTTCTTTATCTGATTAATCTGGGTTTGATATCCATTTGCCTTAGCTGTATCGCCCATTATTTCAGCCATTTTTTTTAGACAATATTTTTCTGAAAAAAGCATAGCATTTATCTCTACAGTTTCGACTCCGTCCTGATTTTCACACCACAGGTTTTTGTTAGCATCACGGTTTTCGTACCAGTAATTGTGGTAATTTTCAATTAAAGGATAAATTGTCGTAAGAAAATCCTTGTCTTGCCCGGCTGAAAAAATATTGTATGCTGTCCATGCTGCCATAGGTTTCTCGTTAGGGCGCGATGACACAGGCTGGTCTCTGTCTATTGATATATATTTGTTTATTGAACCGTCGGAATTTTGAGCTGACATTACCGAAGCAAACTGGTGCATGGCAAGTTTTGTGTCAAACAAAATAAGAGATGAAGCCATTAACCACGATTCGTCAACATTTACGTAATGATTGCTTATGCCGCTTCCGGGTACAAAATTGTAATTGCCGAAACCCGGTAAAAAGCTGCGCATGTTTAAATGCAGGGTCTGGATGCTTTTAAGACAAAGCTTTTTTAATTCAGGATCAGTAGTTTTTATTGTCCCGATAATATATCTCCATAATGCTTCATTTCTTTCAATCTGCGTTTCAGGAGTATTTAGGGCTTCGGATGCAAACACAACATCCTGCTGCTGATCTCCTTTAAAATATTGTGAAACTACCGCTGCTATGCGTAGTGTGTCTCCGGGAGCAACAGTTTGTAATTGTTTATAAGCAAACTGATAATCCTGCGTGGAATACATCAGTTCCATTTCAGTGTCGAGACGGAATCTTACCAGCCAAAAGATATCATCCTTATTGTCAATTTTAAAAATCCATCCATCGGTAAATTTTTCGCCTTCTCCAATGCCTTCAAACATTTCTCCCGAAAGTGTCATTGAAATATTTTGTGTTTTGTCCGAAGTGTTTATTGCTGTCGCCTGATAAAGTGATGATCTGGGAGATATAATATTAAGCTTTATTTCAATCTTGTAATCAGGGAATGTAAATTCCTGATAAAGCATTCCGGGAAATTGAGAAAATTCTGTTTTCTGCGCAGAAGCAAGCGGAACAGATCCTTTGCCTGCGACATTAAAGCTTAATTGTAACAATGAAGGTGAAATCCATTTGTTTGTTTTAAGGCAATAAGGGCCTCCGAATTTTCCGTAATTTTCTGTGTCTCCTTCAGCGGGCAATGTATAACCATGCCATGATCCGCGTGCTGTAAAATATTCGGGACTGTCTCCTGAATTTTTGGGGAATTGTGTGCAGCTTAGCTGGTTAGGGAAGGAAAACATGTCCTGCTGCCCGTTTACTGCTTCAACACATGCAAATAAAATCAGAGTATAAATTAATTTCTTCATAACTTGTAAAACTTTACAAAAACTTCGATAAAGATAAGTATTTTTGGAATTAAATAAAAATCATGCCGGAAAGTGTTAAGCTGTTGACCGGTTCAACAGTTCGATATTCTGTCGGTTTATAAAGTTTTGGTTTATGAAAAGAATACTTGAAATATGTTGTGATACTTTGCAGTCGGTAAAAAATGCAAATGAAGCAGGTGCCGATAGAATAGAACTTTGCTCGGCATTATCAACCGGCGGAATTACCCCGACAGCCGGATTTGTTAAAGAGGCTGTCCGTATTTCTAAAATTCCGGTTAATGTTTTATTAAGGCCGCGGGCAGGGAATTTTGTTTACAGCGATGAGGAATTCGGAATAATGTGCTCTGATGTTGATGATATAAAAAGGGCAGGAGCTGACGGAATTGTTTCGGGAGTGTTGAATGAAGACGGTACAATAGATGAGGAGAGAACAAAAATTCTGGTTGAGATCTCAAAACCTTTGGAATTTACTTTTCATCGCGGACTTGATTTTAGTACAGATATTGAGAACGGATTTGAAACACTGATAAAGACCGGAGTAACAAGAATATTAAGTTCCGGAGGGAGCGCAAAAATTGACGGAGGTCTGGAAAATATCATAAGGCTGCACAGGAAATTCGGAGAAAGACTTATTGTTATGCCGGGCGGTGGGCTTAACGAACATAATGCTGCCGTGTTATTTAATGCCGGAATAAGAGAATTTCACTTCTCGGCTTCGGAATACGAAGAGGATACCTGTGTTTATTGCCGCAAACCCGATGGGCTTGGACATGTCTTTTTAAATGATAAATACGGATATAACTTTTCTTCTGTGGAAAGGATTAAAAAAATGCTTGAGATTTTGGGGTAAATTAATGCAAATAAAAAAAGCCTGAATTTCTTCAGGCTTTCTGCTCCCCCTCTTGGACTTGAACCAAGGACCCCCTGATTAACAGTCAGGTGCTCTAACCAACTGAGCTAAGGAGGAAAAAAGCGTTGCAAAACTAATATTGTTTTTTATATTTGCAAAATATTTTTTCAAAAATTTTTAAAAATGACAAAAATAATCGCGATGGGAAATGCGCTTGTGGACGTTATGACAATGATTAATGACGACCAAGTGCTTGATACTCTGGAACTTCCTAAAGGGAGTATGCAGCTTGTTGATTTGGCAACAAGTATTAAAGTTCAGGAAAAAACAGACAATTTGCCGAAAAGTCTGGCAAGTGGCGGTTCTGCCGCAAATACAATCAGAAGCCTTGCAAATCTTGGCGTTCGGACCGGATACCTGGGAAAAACAGGAAATGACCGTATGGGCGATTTTTTTGCTGAAGACATGAAAAAAACGGGAGTAAACCCCGGATTAATCAAATCTGACACTCCGACGGGATTAGCAGTTGCCCTGGTTTCGAAAGATTCGGAACGTACTTTTGCAACATATCTTGGAGCTGCGGCTGAGTTATCGCCTGACGATATAACGGAATCTGTTTTTGATGGTTACGATATATTGCATGTGGAAGGATACCTTATATTTAATAATGAGCTTATCGAGAAAGCAATGAGCACTGCAAAAAAATGCGGTTTGAAAATTTCTCTTGATCTGGCCAGTTATAATGTAGTAGAGTTAAATCTTGAGTTCCTGAAATATCTTACCGAAAAATACGTGGACATTGTTTTTGCCAATGAAGAAGAAGCAAAAGCTTTTACAGGACATGAGCCGGAAAAAGCTCTTGAGAAAATTTCAGGGATTTGCGATATTGCTGTTGTTAAAATAGGTGAAGGCGGATCTTACGTAAAAAAAGGTGACGAAGTTCATAAAGCAGGTGTAATTAAAGTTAAACCGGTTGATTCTACAGGAGCGGGGGACAATTATGCGGCAGGATTCCTGTATGGAATGGTAAATAACTGGCCTTTGGACAAATGCGCGAAAGCCGGAGCAATTTTAGCCGGAAATGTAATTGAAGTTATCGGAGCTACAATGGACGAAAATCGTTGGGCAAATATTAAATCAGCAATTGCAGAACTTTAGCAGGAATAAAAATAAAATAAAAGGGCAACCGGTTTTGGCTGCCCTTTTTTATTTGTAATTATTTATGGCTAAAATAATCCGTTTATTTCTGCATCAATTTTATTGATAATTGTTCTTAAATCTTCGGGGCGTTGGGTAAAATCAAGATTATCAACATCAACAATAAGTAATTTGCCTCCTTTGTAATTTGCAATCCATGCTTCATATCTTTCGTTAAGACGTTTAAGATAATCGAGACGGATAGTATTTTCGTATTTACGTCCGCGTTGCTGTATTTGCTGAACAAGCTTTGGTACAGATGCCCGAAGGTATATTAACAAATCGGGTGCTTCAACCAAAGTAGCCATCAGAGTGAATAAACTGAAATAATTATCAAAGTCCCTGGTTGTCATTAACCCCATGGAATGTAGGTTTGGAGCAAAAATATATGCATCTTCATATATGGTTCTGTCCTGAATAATGGTTTTTCCTGATTTGCGGATTTCAAGAATCTGATTGAAACGACTGTTCAAAAAGTAAACCTGCAGATTAAACGACCATCTTTGCATGTCGTCGTAAAAGTCGTTAAGGTATGGATTATCATCAACATCCTCGAAATGAGGAGACCAACCGTAATTTTTTGCCAGAAGTTTGGTAAGTGTGGTTTTTCCGGCTCCGATATTTCCTGCTACAGCTATATGCATAACTCTTCCTTTTGATTAATTTTTCAATTCTTAAAAATAGAATTAAAAAATGATTTGAAATAAAAAAATACTCACAGAATTTTAAAAGTTATCAACGATTTTTCAGACAAAATAAACAGTTTGTCTGCTCTTATTTTGAAATCGCGGATTTTAAGTGGTTCAAAATTATAATAAAAGGTGATATTGTTTTGGTCATCAAGTCCGTAAACAGACGATTCATTTATAATATAAAGATCGTCATTAAAGCAATCAAAGCATATTCCGTCGCCGCAAAAACGGTTATTGCTGAAATTTGAAAATTTATCGAGTCTGATAATGTAGCCTGAGGCAAGCTGAACAAATACAAAGTTGGCAGATTCTCTCATTTTTACAGCATTGTAATCTCCGGCGATGCTGTAAAGATTTGTCCCGGTCTGTATTATGTCCAGATCTTTTCCTATTGTAATTACCGATGAACTTTGATTGTCGTAAAGCCTGAAACTGCCGGTTGCCGACGTACAAACAGCATCTACCGAGTAAAAACCCAGATCGTCGAGTTGTACGGGGTCGCGCAGTGTTGCAAGTTGGTTGTCGAGAAAAACAATCAGGTTGAAATCTTTGTAAAAGACAAGAATCCGGAAAGGATTACTTACATCTATCTCAGATATTTCACCATGGGTTTTGTCGGAGTATCGTGCAATTGTGTCAAAATTGCCATCGGTTTTTATAAGAGAACTGCCGTTTACAAAATAGAAATATCCCAGATTATCAACAGAGAATTTAGTTGCTTCGATATTGAACTCCGAAATTTTTGATGACTGGGCAATAACTTCGTTAAAAACGAATCCCGACAAAATCAGTAAAATGTAAATAAAATTTCTCATGACTTCGCTATGGTCAAAAATTATACCTTTTAAAAAAGTAAAGATAAAAAAAATCTGCCCGTAAAATTATTCACGGACAGATTACTTATGAAAAAGCAAAACTACTCTTTAATTGCAGGCTTACAACAACCCGGGGAATGTTTAATTCTTAACAGGTGCTTTGTCACAATTTTTATGCATCTGTCCTTCGCCGCCGTTATTGTGCATACCTTCTTTCCCGCAACCCTTGTGCATGCTGCCATCACCTTTTCCGGAACAGCAAGCTTTGCCATTAGCTTTTGCTGCATGCATGGCATCAAATTTAACTTTTTGTTCCGGGGTGAGTTCGTTACGGATTAATAATCTGCGGTTAACGTTTTCTTTCTGAATGTTGGCTTTTAAAACAGAGATTTCGTCAATTTTTGAATCAATGTCTTTTTTTGCAGGATTTTCTGCAACCATCAGTTTGTCAAGTTCTGCGTCTTTAATCTTAAGATCTGCTCTGTATTGAACAACTTTTTTGTCACTTTCTGCTTTTATGGTTTCAATCTTTTTTTGCTGATCCGGTGTTAAATCATCCATAATACAGCTTTTGTGTGCTTTGTCCTGGTTTTTACAATCGTGTTGAGCAAAGCCCTGATTTGAGAAGATTAAACCTGAGGTAAAAAGAACGGTTAAAAATAATAATCTGGTTTTCATAATTTTTATATTTTTGATTACGGAATTATTGACACTGAATTGACAGAAAGGTTTAACCGGGGAATAAACTTTTTTTTGTTTTCCTTTGTAAAATAAAATTCTATGTAATATTAAAATAAATGAAAACTATCTGATAGTCAGATGTTTAATTTGAATAATATGGAAAAGAAAAAAGTCATAAAGATTAAAACAATATTGTTTGAACTGGACGGAGGAGGTAAACATATTGCAGTTAAAAGTACAATTAATGGCAAAAAATCGGTCTTGCTGATAGATACAGGTGCTTCAAATTCGATTTTTGATATTGATAATAAAGCATTTGCGGAAGTAAGTTTTTCTGCAGTTAACGGAGAAGGAAGCGGGTCGGGATTTAATTCGGAAATACCGGAACTTAGCAAAGGCGTAATTAATTCTTTAAATATAGGAAGATTTAAAATTGAAAATGAAAATGTCATTTTTACATCTATGGATCACATAAATAAATTATATAAAAGCCTCAGATTGCCACGGATTGCAGGGATTTTAGGCAGTGACTTTTTAATAAAATATGCTGCAATAATTGATTTTGGTCAGAGTATTTTGTTACTTAATAAAAATTAGATTTAAAATATTGGTATAAAACACTGATAGTTTTTAAAAAAAGTCTATATTTGCAAACTTAAAATTTTTAAACCGAATTAAAATAATTAACGTTAATAAAATTATCAAACATGCGTAACAAAGGAGCGATTATTCTGGTATCAGTGCTGCTTGTCATAATTAGTTTGTATTATTTGTCTTTTACGTTTGTAGTTCATAATGTAGAAAGCAATGCAGATGAATATGCTCAGACACGATTCGAAGCGATGAATTTAAAAGTTGATGAGTTTGAAAAAATCCATATTACCGACTCGTTAACAAAGAGGTATCTTGATTCTGTATCCAACAAGGTTGTTTATAGTCTTTTTAAGAAATATACCTACATGGATTGTAAGGAGAGAGAACTTAATTTAGGTCTTGACCTTAAAGGCGGGATGAATATTACACTTGAAATTTCAGCAGAAGATGTAATTCTGGCACTCTCAAATAACCGGTCTGATTCCACTCTGAATAAAGCTTTAAGAGAAGCAACTTCTGTAAAATCTCAACAAACAGGAACAGATTTTATTCAGATATTCGGAGAATCATATAATAAAGTAAAAGGCTCAAATTCTCCTGCTATGGCTTCATTGTTTATTACAACAAGCAATCAGGATAAAATAACTGTTAAATCAACAGATGCTGAAGTTCTTGACTATATTTCTCAGGAATATGAAGCAGCTATTGAAAATGCATTCGACGTTTTAAGAAAACGTATCGACCATTTTGGAGTAGTTCAGCCAAATATTCAGCGTGATGTTGCAGTTAAAGGGGTTTTCCATATTGAGTTACCGGGGATTAAAGATCCGGAACGTGTTGAAGATTTGTTGAAACAGGCTGCTGTTCTTGAGTTCTGGGAAACTTATAATGCAGAGGATATTTACGATAAATTATCTGAAGCAAATGTTTTGATTGCAAGTATAAAAGAAGGAGAAAAAGATAAACTGCAGGGTTCTGATAATGTAGTTGCAGAAGAAAATGCTCCTGCTGTTGAAAACGAAGATGTCGTATTTGATGAAAATGAAATTATCGAAGGCGAAGATACTACTGCAAAAGCAACTGAAGCTGAAAATACTGATGAAGCTAAGACCAATGCATCAGGTTCTTTATTTGAAAGACTTGTTTCACAGGTTGGTAAGTATCAGATTTATGGTCCTGTTGTAGGTTTTGCAAAAGAAGGAGATATGCAGTCGGTTATGGCTGATCTTAACAGAGAATCTGTAAGAAGATTATTCCCGAAAGATCTTGTTTTTGCATGGAGTTTTAAAGCTTTACCTGAGGAGCCTGGCTATTATCAACTTATTGCACTTAAAAAAGGAAAAGAAGGTGGTGCAGTATTAAGCGGAGATGTTGTTACAAATGCAAATCAGGAATTCGGACAAAATCAGGCAACTGCTGAGGTAACTATGAGTATGAACGGTGCCGGATCAACCGAATGGGCACGTATTACCCGCGAAAATATCGGCAAGAGTATTGCAATTGTTCTTGATGGTTATGTTTATTCTTTCCCGAATGTAAATGATGAAATTAAAGGCGGAAGATCTTCAATAACAGGAAATTTCACTCTCGCAGAAGCAACCGACCTTGCAAACGTATTGAAATCAGGTAAAATGCCGGCTCCTGCAAATATTCTTTCAAAAGAAATCGTGGGTCCGACATTAGGACAAAAAGCAATTGATTCGGGTCTTAACTCATTTTTAATTGCATTTTTTATCATATTGGTATATATGGTTTTCTATTATGGTAAGGGTGGTTTTGTTGCCGATATTGCTTTGGTAGTAAACATATTCTTTATCTTCGGGGTTCTTGCTTCACTGGGTGCAGCACTTACTTTGCCCGGTATTGCCGGTATTGTGCTGACTCTTGGTATGGCAGTAGATGCAAACGTTATTATCTACGAGCGTATACGTGAAGAGTTAAGAGCCGGAAAACAACTTAAAACTGCAGTCTCAGACGGGTATAAAAATGCATACTCTGCTATTATTGACGGTAACGTTACTACTTTAATTATCGGTATCGTACTGGCTACTTTCGGTGTAGGACCTGTTCAGGGTTTTGCCACAACTCTTATTATAGGTATTCTTTCTTCTTTGTTTTCTGCAATATTTATTTCCAGAATTATTTTTGTTACAATGATGGATAAAGACAGAAAACTGAGTTTCGGAACTAAAATAACTCAGAATTTGTTTACTAATCTGAAGATAAAGTTTGTTGAGAAACGTAAAGTTGCTTATATAATTTCAGGTGCTCTTATCATTATAAGTCTGGCTTCATTATTTACCAGAGGATTAAATCCTGGTATTGATTTCTCAGGCGGACGTAATTATGTGGTTGCTTTTAAAGAAACAGTTGAACCTGAGGAAGTTGCAAAAGCTCTTGAAAAAGTTTACAATGATTTACCGGTTGTAAAAACCTTTGGTGCAAGCAACCAGGTTAAAATTACCACCAAGTTCAGAATTAACGATAAAGATGCTGATAATCTTGCAGACTCTTTATTATATGTAGGTCTTAAACCTCTTATTAAGGAAGATATTACAATGGATGATTTCTTCTCTGATTATCGCCAGAGTTCTCAGAAAGTAGGTCCTACTGTAGCGGACGATATTATGTCAAAATCTATTGTCGCAATCTCCATAGCATTGGTTTTAATGTTCCTTTATATTCTTATCAGGTTTAGAAAATGGCAGTATTCTCTGGGTGCAACTGTTGCTTTGATGCATGATGCTATTATTGTTTTGGGAGCATTCTCTCTGTTCTATAGTATAATGCCTTTCAATATGGAAGTTGATCAGGCATTTATAGCGGCAATTCTGACTGTAATCGGTTATTCAATTAACGATACCGTGATTGTATTCGACAGATTGAGAGAATATTTAGGACTTTACAAGAAAAGAGAAATGATTGATGTAATGAACGAAGCTGTTAACAGTACTATCGGCCGTACAATCAATACTTCTTTAACAACATTATTGGTAATCCTGGCAATTTTCATCTTTGGAGGTGAAGTTATCCGTGGGTTTACATTCGCGTTATTGATTGGTATCGGTATCGGTACTTATTCTTCTGTATTTGTGGCAACTCCGGTAGCTTATGATTTACTCAGAAGAAAAAAGAAAAGAGACGATAAAAAAGCAGTTAAATAAATAAAAAAAGGGCGTTTAGCCCTTTTTTTTATGAAAATAAGTGTAAATAAGTTCCGCTTTTGATTTACCGGTAATTTCTGCAATTTCTTCCCGTTTTAGTGCTTTTATTTTTGAAATCGATTTGTGTTTTGTCAAAAGAGCCTCAACAGTCTTTTCTCCTATACCTTCGATTTTGTCCAGTTCTGAACCTATAAAACCTGCAGATCTTTTATTACGGTGGAAACTGATTCCGAAGCGGTGAGCTTCGTCGCGGGCTTGTTGTATGAGTTTCAGGGATTCTGAGTTTTTATCCAGATACAATGGGATGGAGTCTCCCGGGAAGTATATTTCTTCGAGTCTTTTAGCAATGCCTATAATTGATATTCTGCCTGTAATATTAAGCTTTGTCAGACTTTCCACAGCAGCTCCCAACTGGCCTTTCCCGCCGTCAATAATTATCAGTTGAGGCAAGTCTGCATTTTCGTCAAGCAATCGTTTGTAACGGCGGAAAACCACCTCTGACATAGATGCGAAATCATCCGGGCCTTCTACTGTCTTAATATTGTAATGCCTGTAGTCTGATTTTGAAGGGCGGGCGTTTTTAAAAACCACACATGCTGCAACAGGATTGGTCCCCTGAATATTAGAATTATCAAAGCATTCAATATGTCTGGGAAGTTCCGGTAAGTTAAGGTCTTTCTGAAGCGTTTCCATTTTCCTGATTGCATGATTTTCAGGGTTTTTGTTTTCCACCTGTTTATGTCTTTCCAGCATAAAGAAATTTGCATTACGCTGAGCAAGTTCCAGGACTTTAAGTTTTTCTCCTTTTTTAGGACATTCAGACTTTGTTCCCTCAATTTCAAACCCGGTTTTAAAAGGTAAAATCAGATTCTTAACAGTGCTTTTCATCAGATTTCTGATTTCGACTATCGCAAATAGAAGCATGTCTTCATCGCTTTCATCAATTCTTTTTTTTATTTCAACAGAGTGAGCACCTATCACTGCACCATTCTGAATGCGCAGATAATTAATGTAAACAGAGTTAAGGTCTTTGGCAAATCCATATGCTTCTGTGTTTGAAATGCTTGTGTTTACAATAGTTGATTTACTCCTGTAATTTTCAATTATATCAATTTTTTCTTTTATTCCGGCAGCATTTTCAAATTTTAATTCAGCCGAATACTGTTTCATCATTCCGGTCAGATATTGCTGAATGAGATGCAGGTCTCCGTGTAATATTTTTCTTACATCAGAAATCCATGTTTGATAAACATCTTCTGAAAGATAGCCTTCGCATGGTCCCAAACAGTTGCCTATATGATATTCCAGACAGATTTTAAATTTCCCGGAACTTATATTTTCTTCATTTAAATTTAAAGTGCAGGTTCTAAGCGGATACAGTTGCCGTATTAATGACAGGAGAGTCTTAATCATGTAAACGGAGGTGAACGGGCCAAAATATTCGCTACCGTCATTTATCTTTTGACGGGTGTACATTACCCGCGGGAACTTCTCGTTTTTTATGCAAAGCCACGGATAAGTTTTGTCATCCTTAAGCATTACATTGTATCTGGGCTGAAGTTTTTTTATAAGTATGTTTTCCAGTAAAAGCGCATCATTTTCGGAATCTACAACAACAAATTCAATGTTGTTTATTTTCTTTACAAGCAGGTTAGTCTTGTAGGACTGATGGTTTTTTACAAAATAAGAACTTACTCTTTTTCGCAGATTTTTGGCTTTACCCACGTAAATAACAGTTCCGTTTTTATCCAGATACTTATAAATTCCGGGATTCTGCGGCAGAGCTTTAACAATTTCTTCTATATGGCTTTCTGTTTTCACATTGTAAAAATAATGAAAATTAACAACAGGCTTTCATAAAAAATAAAAGCGGATTGATAATCAGAAGAAAATGTATGTTCAGGCTTTTCTTTATGAAAAGTATCCTTTAAATTTATCGAAAATGCTTTCCGTTTTTTTGTTCTTAGGATTAAAGCTTTCGGATTCCTGCATTTTATGTAAAAGAGTCTTGTCTTCTTTTGAAACAGAAGAGGGGATAAAGACATTTATGCGTACCATTAAGTCCCCTTTGGAGTATCCGTTTAAATCGGGAAGGCCTTTGCCACGCAATCTCAGTATTTTACCTGATTGGCTGCCGGCATCGATTTTAATTTTTACTTTCCCCTGTAATGTCGGAATCTCCGAGTTTGTTCCCAGTATCGCATCAGGAATACTTATAAAAAGATTATATATAATATCATTTCCGTCTCTTTGGAAATCTTCGTGTTCGAGTTCGTGTATTACAACAAGAAGGTCTCCGTTAACACCGCCGCGACGGGGAGCATTTCCTTTTCCGGAAACGGATAGTTGTACGCCTTCGCTTACGCCGGCAGGTATTTTTAATTCAATAAGTTCTTCTCCGGTGACAACCCCTTCGCCATAACATGCAGTACATTTTTCTTCAATAATTTTGCCTTCTCCGCCACAAGTCTGGCATGTGGTACTGCTTTGCATCTGTCCCATAATTGTATTTACAATTCGGGTCTGTGTACCGCGCCCGTTGCATGTAGGGCAGGTTTTGCTTGAATGTCCGTTTTTTTCTCCGTTGCCGCCACATTCTTTGCAGGCAACATATTTTTTTACTTTTATTTTTTTTGTTGTTCCGTTGGCTATCTCATCCAGAGTAAGTTTAACAGTTACACGCAGGTTTGTACCTTTATTTACTCTGGAACGGCTTCGGCTCTGTCCTCCGCCGAAGAAACTTCCGAAACCTCCGCCTCCGAAGCTGTCGCCGAAAATATCCCCGAATCTGGAGAAAATATCATCGAAAGTCATACCTTCTCCGCTATAACCTCCTGAATTGCTCATGCCGGCATGGCCAAATCTGTCGTATCTTGCCTTTTTATCCGGGTTACTGAGTACTTCGTAAGCTTCGGCTGCTTCTTTAAATTTTTCTTCAGCCTGTTTGTCATCCGGATTTTTATCAGGATGGAATTGTATGGCTTTCTTTCGGTAAGCTTTTTTTATTTCATCAGCACCGGCATCTTTGCCAACACCTAATATTTCGTAATAGTCCCTTTTGCTCATATTTTATTCTCCGACAACGACTTTTGAAAATCGTATTACTTTATCATTTATTTTATAACCTTTTTGTACAACATCAATAACTTTCCCTTTTTTGTCTTCTTCCTCTACGGGAAATCTGGTTATAGCTTCATGCAAATCGGTATCAAATTCTTTGTCCTTTGCTTCAATTTCTTCAACTCCGTTAGTTTTAAGAAAATCTGAAAATTTTTGATGAATAAGTTTAATGCCTTCAACTGTAGCTTCGATATCTTTTACTTCTGCCAAATGAATCATTGCTCTGTCCATATCGTCAACTACGGGAATGAAATCGAGAATAACAGATGCTTTTACACTATCTCGTAAATCAATTTTTTCACGTGCCGTTCTTTTTCTGAAATTATCATATTCTGCTACCAGACGAAGATACTTATCTTTAAGTTCTTCGTTTTTCTGATTAAGCATTTCGATTTCGTCTTTCAGCTTCCGCTCTTTGTTTTTTAAAATTGATTTTGAACTTTTTTTAGTTGTTTCTGCGGGTGCTTCAGCATTTGCTTCTGTCTGTTCTGCATTCACTTCGCTCTGATCTTTTATTTCCTGTTCCTGTGAATTTATATTCTTTTCATCCATAATGTTAAAATTTTTCCGCAAAGCGCATTTCAAATAACCTGCCAATGATTATGTGCGACAAATTGGCAGTGTTTCAGACGTAAAAATGTCAGAAATTATTTTTGCATGCTGTTAATGAGTTTTTCCAGGCTGTCTATAGCTTTTTTAATTTGTTTTAATTCTTTTCTGCCAGCATATTGTTCCGAACCTGCCAGGCGGTTATATTCAAGGCTTAGTTGGGTGAGAGCAGATTTAAATTCTTCAGCCGGATCTTTCACTATGTATTTTTCAAGAGTTACTTCGAGAGCGTCACCACGGAGATTTTTAGCTATAATTACTCCATTCTGATCAATCAGGAAATTTGAAGGAATTCCTTTAACCCCGTATGTTTTAGCGGGAGCAGAACTCCAATACTGAAGATCACTTACGTTTGTCCATGTAAGGTTGTCATCGGCTACTCCTTTTTCCCAGTTTTCTTTTGTTTTATCCAAAGAAACTCCGTAAACAGTAAATCCTTTTCCGATAGAAAAATTCATGTCTTTAAATCTTGCATAAGCACTTACCACGTTTGGGTTTTCTTTACGGCAGGGGCCGCACCATGAAGCCCAGAAGTCGATAAGAACCACGCTTCCTCTTAATGAAGAAAGGCTTATGCTGTCTCCCTTGGTATTCGGGAGTTTTATATCCGGAGCAATGTTTCCTATTTCGGTACCTATAGTTTGAGCATAAATGCTTAAAGAAAAGAATAATACAAAGATTAATAAGAAAGATTTTTTCATACTTAAATTTTAATAGTTAATACGTTCGATTTTTGCACCAAGTTTGTTTAGCCGCAAATCAATATTTTCATAACCGCGGTCTATTTGCTCTATATTATGAATGATGCTTGTTCCTTCTGCAGACATCGCGGCAATTAATAAAGCCATACCTGCCCTTATGTCAGGAGAGTTCATTGTTGTGGCTCTTAGTCTTATAGTCTTGTCAAGGCCAATTACAGTAGCTCTGTGCGGATCACATAATATTATCTGAGCCCCCATGTCAATAAGTTTATCAACAAAGAATAAACGGCTTTCAAACATTTTTTGATGAATAAGCACAGAACCTTTGGCCTGAGTTGCAACAACGAGAAATACACTTAGAAGATCGGGAGTTAGTCCAGGCCATATAGCATCTGCAATTGTCATAATTGACCCGTCAATAAAACTTTCGATCTGATAATTTTGTTGGGCAGGTATAAAAATATCGTCCCCGATATGGTCAATCTTTATTCCCAGTTTTCGAAACGAATCGGGAATTATCCCAAGCATATCATATCTGACATCTTTTATAAGCAGTTCTGATCCTGTCATTGCGGCCATCCCTATAAAACTGCCGATTTCTATCATGTCCGGTAATATCCTGTGGGTAGCACCATGCAAACTTTCAACCCCATTAATCTTTAGCAGGTTAGATCCTATACCGCTTATATTTGCGCCCATTTCATTTAAAAGCAGGCAAAGCTGCTGTATATATGGTTCGCATGCTGCATTATAGATTGTAGTTTCTCCTTTTGCAAAAACTGCCGCCATTATAATATTGGCGGTTCCTGTAACGGAAGCTTCTTCCAGATGGAGATATGTTCCTTTAAGTTCTTTGGCACTGAGGGTGTAAAAATTTTCTTTAAAATCAAAATCGAATTCGGCACCCAGCTTTTTAAATCCGGTGAAGTGGGTATCCAAACGTCTTCTGCCTATTTTATCTCCGCCCGGTTTTGGCATGCAAACATATCCGAATCTTGCAAGTAGAGGTCCGAGTATCATCACAGACCCTCTTAATGCAGAACCGTCATCACGAAAAGTATCTGATTTTAGATAGTCAAGGTCGATATTATCAGCCTGAAAAGTAAAAACTCCTTTTCCTTGTTTGGTAATTTCGACTCCCAGTGATCCTAATAAATCTATTAGTTTATTTACATCTCTTATGTCCGGGATGTTACTTATTTTTACTTTTTCTTTGGTAAGTAAAACGGCACAAATTACCTGAAGAGCTTCGTTTTTAGCGCCCTGCGGGGTAATTTCTCCGTTGAGAGTATGGCCTCCGGTAATTTTAAATGTGCTCATAAAATTTATTTTCTCTTAAAAGTAGGACGTTTTTTTGCTCCTTTATTGTTTTGCTGCGGAGCAGGTGCCAATACTTCCCTGAAATCACCCAGTTTCAGTCCTTCGGGGACTTCTGCTTTACCACGGGTAATAATTGCAAGTTCTTTAAAAATAATATCGTCAGAAATGTTTTCTTTTTTCCAAACCATATAAGAACGTTTCATGTGATTTGCCATCATTTCCAATAATGCATTTCTTTTTTCAGGTTCTTCAATTTCATTAAGTTTCTTAAGAATTTCTTCAATGAATTTTCCGTAATGTCTGAATTTAAAACTGTTGTCAGAATATGGTAATTTCTCGGGTTTTTCGCTTAGCAGTGCCATGTCCGGTAACGGGTAAGGCCATTCTATATCCATTTTAAAATCGGACATTATTGCCAGATGATCCCAAAGTTTGTGTTTAAAGTCAGCAACGTCTCTTAAATGCGGATTCATATTTCCCATGATTGCAATAACTGAGTATGCAGCTTTTGTTCTTTCTTCACGGTCTTCTATGGTGCAGCAATAATCTACCATCTGCTGAATTGTTCTTCCGTATTCAGGTAATTTCATCTGCGGTCTTTGTGTATTGTAATCCATAATTAATCAATTTTTTACAAAACTAATCTTTATTAAGGTATTTAGCAAGTTTTAAAGCACTATAATATTTCCAGTTTGGCATATTTGAGCAAAAGTGTTTTGGTTTCGCCGGAGTCGAACAGAATAATGGCTTTTGAATCATCCCCGTTTTCTGTGATTTCTATGATTTTGCCTTCTCCGAAAGTTTTATGCTTTATGCGCATTTCTGTAGTGTAGTCAGAAACCAAATGAGACGTTGTCTGTCCTGCTTCGGACTTTATTTTGTCTATACTGACTAATTTTTGTTGTTTTACAGGAGTTTGTTGTTTTACAGGAGAATATGGCTTTGTTTCGGGTAATGGTTTTTTATGAGGTGTTACAGGATTTTGGAAATTGAAATCAGCATATCTTTTTTTCTCGGCTGAAAAATCAGGGGTGTGATTAAGCATTTGTGCAGGCCAATCCAGATATACAGGATTTATTTCTTTAATAAACCGGCTTGGTTCCATACCGGTCATGCTGCCAAACCTGAATCTGTTTACACAATAACAGATAACCAGATTTTCCATTGCTCTTGTTATTGCGACATAAAACAAACGTCTTTCTTCTTCAAGATCGTTAACTGACATGGCAGTCAGAGCATTTGGAAACAGATTTTCTTCGGCACCTGTAATAATCACATTCTTAAATTCAAGTCCTTTTGCAGAGTGAATAGTCATCATGCTGACTTTGTCACTTGTTGCGTCTTCGTCTTCGTTTTCAATATCTGTAAGAATGGAAATGTTCTCAAGATAATCAACTACTGAAATTCCTGTAAAAACAGCTTCTTTTTTACGGGTCTCACAAAAGTCTTTTACCCCGTTTATCAATTCCTGTATATTTTCATATCTGCTTACTCCCTCAGGGCTTTTATCCTTGAAAAGTTCGTGACTTATTCCTGTTTTATTTACAAGTTCGGTTATATATTCGTAGGCATCAACAAAGTCTGCCTTGTCTGTAAAAGACTGGATTAATTGCGAGAACCCTGAAATCTTCATTTTTGTCCCGGAGTTTATGTCAATATTGTAATTGTCCGGTGACGAAACTATATCCCAAACCGGGACTCCTGAATTTGCCGAGAAATTAAGAATCTTGTCCACGCTTGTGTTTCCGATTTTGCGCGACGGATAGTTTATAACTCTTCTGAATGCTTCAATATCGTTGTGATTTATACTCAGACGGATATATGCTATTATATCTTTAATTTCTTTGCGTTGATAAAATGAAAGTCCGCCAAAAACTTTGTAAGGGATATTATATTTACGCAAAGCTTCTTCCATAATTCTGGACTGGGAATTTGTGCGGTATAAAATGGCAAAATCAGAATGTGTATAATGTTCGGCAAGGCATAACTGACTTATAATGCCGGCAACAGCAATTCCCTCCAGCCCGTCAGTCATAGATTTTTCTACGCGTATTAATGAACCTTCGTCATTTTCTGAAAAGACTTTTTTGGGAATTTGCCGCGAATTTTTTTCAATTAATGAATTTGCTGCATTTACAATTGTTTTTGTACTCCTGTAATTCTGCTCAAGTTTAAAAAGCTGATAATCCTGGTAATCATTTTTGAAGTTCAGGATATTCTGAATTTTTGCACCCCGGAATGAGTATATGCTTTGAGCATCGTCACCTACTACACATAATTTACGGTGAACTTCCGATAATCTTTTAATAATCAGGTATTGTGAAAAATTTGTGTCCTGATACTCATCAACCAGAATGTAGCTGAACATGTTACGGTATTTTTCCAGAGTTTCGGGACTGATCTTGAAGAGTATGTTTGTGTATAGAAGCATGTCGTCAAAATCCATTACATTTGACTGACGGCAACGCCTGGAATATTTTGTGTAAATAGTGTGGAAATGTTCGCGGTTTTCTTTGACATCTTCAATAAGTATATCATTATTCTGTGCGTAAGCTTCTGCTGTCATCAGATTGTTCTTGGATGCAGAAATTCTTCCCAGAACAGATTTAGGTTTGTAAAATTCATCGTTGAGATTCATCTCCTTTATTATTGATTTAACCAGATTTAATGAATCGGCAGAATCGTAAATAGTAAAGTTTTTTGTAAATCCCAGTTTTTCCGCATCAATTCTAAGCATTCGCCCGAAAATCGAATGAAATGTCCCCATCCAGATGTTTCGTGAAGCATCATATCCAAGTAATTTGTCGATTCTGTCTTTCATCTCGGATGATGCTTTGTTTGTAAAGGTAAGAGCCAATATTCTGTTAGGGCTTATTCCTTTTGAAATGAGGAAAGCAATTTTGTAAGTTAAAACTCTCGTTTTCCCTGATCCTGCGCCGGCAACGACTAATTGAGGGCCATCAGTATATTCGACAGCCTCTCTTTGTGCTGTATTCAGTTGTTTTAATAAGTTCTCAACCACAATTAATTATTTTGAAGACAAAAATACTATTCCAACAAAAGCAATAATGGCATTTAAGTAAGTTTTTATTAACGATACCCCTTTTTTTGTTATTTTAAGACATTCACTACTTAAAATTAAGGTGTTATTAATGTTTAAAACTTTTTGTAAAAAATAAAATTTATGAAAAAATTAAGCATGTATGCAAATGTAATGATAAGAATTGTGTTTGTCGGACTTTGTTTTTAGTATTGTATAACTATTAAATAATCATGCTCTTGTGTTTGATAATATAATTGTATGGACGTGCGGATGATGACTTGGGCGGTTAACTTATTTTTGTTAGTTTTGTGTTCATTAATTTAGAGCATTGAATTTTTTTTTTGTTCAATACAACGTTTTATTGATCAATGTTGTCATGCAAGAGAATTTTTGAATTGTAAAAATTAGTAATTATAAAATAGTCTTAAAATGAAAACGACAAAAATCTTTTTTCTTTTAGTGTTTCTGGCAGGAGCAACAGCATGTTTTTCACAAACTGTTGATTCCAAACTTTTGGTAAAATATGACAGCCAGACATTGGCAGGAATAAAAGCAGAAAATCCGGACGGATACGATTTTCTGAGTTACTTTGTAGAAAGCGCATGTTATATAATTGATATGCCGGACAAACCTATAGACTTTATAGAGTTGGAAAGAATAGATCCGAAGACCGGCGAATTGTCTCCGAATCAGGTTATTACAGAAGATGATCTGGATAATTTTAACCCTTTGGAGTACAATATCAAATCGGAGCTTAGTGTTAACAGTTACTACAGAGCCGGAGACACCGGCAAGATAATAGTTGTTCCCTCTCATGAAGGAATACAAAATGCAGTAGAGAACAATAAAAGAATCAGTAAAATAAAATAAATACAGATATGAAAAAATTTATTCTAATACTTGTACTGGCCGCAATTTCAGTTTACGGTTTCAGTCAGCCTTATGTTATGAATAATCTGAACGGGCAGAGCATAGAAGCCTGTTCGGGGACATTTTCTCTTCAAAGTGGCTATACTGCAGGGCAGACATTTACGGTTACAGCCTGTTCCAGTGACCCGCTAAACAGACATGTGACTTTGTTTATTTCGTCATACACTTTCCCGGTAAATACATCATTATGTGTTTATGACGGGAGTTCAACATCTGCCCCGTTGTTAATTTGTTACAACAGTTCAACTGTAGGCGGTACAATAGCCGTTCAGGCATCAAATATGAACGAGAGCGGTTGCCTGACCTTTGTTTTTACTGGCACAGCAACCGGAGCGTCATTTTCAGGAACTCTCTCCTGTAATTTTGTTTGCCAGCCGAGACAGGTAGATATAATTTCAGCAGATCCTGCAATACAGGGAGATGGATATATAAATGTATGCTGGGATGAAGATGCCGGCGAATCTATGCCTGTAGAATTTACCGCCCAGGGAACTTACCCGAGTACAGCTTATACCTGTGATGATGCGACAAATACCTTTTTCTGGAATTTCCAGGACGGAACCCCTATTGTATCAGGAGTTGGAATGACCACCGTTACACATAATTTTCCGGCACGTCAGGGATAT
>QKHS01000031.1 GCA_003249955.1 Bacteroidales bacterium
TGTTTCAATTCCAGTGTGGTGCGATTATAAGACTCAAAATTTTGCTCAAATATAACGCTATGATTATGATTTTGCAACAATTATTTTTCCTGATTTTTGCTCTGCTTGTCGTCTGATGCCAATAATACAAAAACCCCGGGGCTTCGACAACCTGATGTATTTTATTGTGTATCAGTACGTCAATGAACTTTGAATTTTCTTTATTCCGTTTTTTTACTTAATTTTAATGCCGTTTTTTTTACATCGACAACTTTAAACTTTATAAAAAATTATCCAACTTGCTCCTCTCCTTTCCTACTACCTGCTTTTCCAGCCATTTTTCCTGCCTGCTTCTGAAAACAATTACACTGTCCTCGTCTTCTTCAATTATAAGCTTTGACTGTAAAATCAATTCATTCAGTTTCACCTCACTAATCTCTCCTTCAAAAACTGAATTTTGTATCCAGTTCAGATAACGCCGGCACAATTTCAACATCTTACCAACACGCTTTTCGCCACAGTCGTAAACCAAAATTACATACATTACCACCACATTTTAAAAGGTTTGTACTCTTCTATTCCCAATAAATGCTTTTGCAATTTATAACATTCCAGCTTAATAAGATGTTTGTAACTTACATTTTTATTAAGTGTCCGGTGTTTAATTGTTTCGGACAAACGTTCTTCAAACGAAGATACGAATGTTTTTTTACCTCCTTCTTTTAACAGTACCTTATTTAACTTTACATCAAAATCTTTTTCCTGCAGTTCTTTTTTGTTGAGAACTTTAAATATTACCCTGTCAACCAAAATAGGCTTAAATATTTCCGAGATATCCAGAGATAACGAAAATCGCCTTTCGCCCGGCTCATGCAGATATGAAATTGTCGGGTTTAACTGGGTCTGATGTATTGCCCGCAAACATTGTGAATAACACATCATGTTTCCAAACGAAATCAACGCGTTGACCTCGTTCTGCGGCGGGTTTTTGCTACGCCCGTTCATGTCAAAATCGTTGATTATCAGGTTAAATGCTTCGTAATAATGTAGCCTTATGTTACCCTCTACTCCCATCAGCTCACTAATAGTTTTGGTGGTGTATATAAGATTTCGCAATGTCTCTATTACTGTAATAACTGACTCGGTTTCTTTTCCACGGTTATTGTAATATTTAAGGTTCTTAAGCATATTGTAGCTGGCTCCGTCTATTATCAACTGTGCTATTTTCTGACGCTTTTCCTTATCTGCATATGCATTAACCTGACTTACAAGCATCTTACCCGACAACAGAAAGTCTTTAGGCATAAACGAGCCGGTATAATTTTCGTAATAATCGAAAAAATGAACGGCAATGTCGCTCTTACCCAGAAAATTGTACAGTGAGCTTGCTGTCCTTAACGATCCGAAAACATACAAATCTCCAACGGACTCTACCGGTAAATATCGTGGTTGTCCGTATTGCTCACGACCATTCTCATCTTCTGTAACCGGTGTAAACTTAAGGGTATTATCCTTTCGCTCCAGAATGCCGGGATTAAATAAATAATAAGTTTTCTTCATTCGGTTTCCTCCCCTGAATAACAAAAATCATAATAACTACAGTTTTTGCAGATGCTTAATGATTCTCTTTCCGGACAATGTCCGTCAGTAATTACAGATTTTATGTCAATTAAAAAATTTTCTATTTCTTCGCTGTCCCTGTTGCTGAAAAAAACTTCATCTGTTTTTCGCAGTTTCGGATATTCCAGAATCCCGGTTACTCCTTCTATTCCCGCTTTTTCGAGAATATAAATATAGTACTTAACCTGCCATTCGTGAGCAATTTCGACTTTATCCGATTTTTTAACCTCATGCACTACCTTGTTTTTTGCATCAAAGTAATCAATTTTGATCCCGTCAATTTCTACTTCGGTGTATTTTTCCGAACGCTGCGGATATGAACTTTCGTGCAGCAACTTTCCTTCGTAAACCAAATCGCTGGTATGTTCCATATTTATCCCGTTAGCGAAAAGCCATAGCTTACGGCGGCAAACAAGATAATAGTTAAAATGTGTTCCGGTTATCTGCATATTTTTATTTTATTCATAAGTTTATAATTTTCCGGCTTGTACCTGACCAACCGGAATATAAAAATCTTCAAATTCCATATTTATCTGTTCTTCTTTTGTTTTATACCAGTTATTACACGCTATGTTGTTATAATTTGTCTCCCCGTTTCTGTTTTTCCAAAATTATCCATTTAAAACTTTGATCCCGACTGGCTTTATATCCGGCCCGGCTCAGCACTAATTTCTCTCAGCAGTGCTGAGAGAAATTCCATATGGCAGTTATGCATTCGAGCAACCCGCTGTAAATAAGGATTTTGCAAAAACAAACATCCTTTTTTTAAAGTAGTTTCTCTCAGCAGTGCTGAGAGTTTTTTACCATCTTCAATTTCCGGTTCAAACATCCTGCTGCCAATTGGCACCTCAGGCTCTCCTGGCCTGTACACCTTGTACCTGAACGGTTTCAGCAACAATTCGTATCCTTCGCTAATATCACAGTTTGAAAGGATAAGCATGTTTTTTGCCAGACTCATTTCTCTCAGCACTGCTGAGAGTTTTTTACCATCCGCAATTGCCGGATCAAACGTCCGGATGTCAACTTTTCTTTCGGGTTCTCCTGACCTATACACTTTGCTTCTTAACGGTTTCAGCAACAATTCGCATCCTTCGCTACTATCACAGTTTGAAAGAATAAGCATATTATTTGGATGGTTTATTTCTCTCAGCAGTGCTGAGAGAATTTCGTTGCAGATTTTAATGATTTTAAGAGTTTTCCCGACCATTTCTCTCAGCAGTGCTGAGAGTTTTTTACCATCTGCAATTGCCGGATCAAACATCCTGCTGCCAATTGTCACCTCAGGTTCTCCTGGCATGGGCACTTTGTGCCTGAACGGTTTCAGCAATATTTCGTATCCTTCGCTAATATCACAGTTTGAAAGGATAAGCATGCTTTTTGCCAGGCTCATTTCTCTCAGCAGTGCTGAGAGAATTTCTTTGCAGACTTTAATAATTTTAAGTGCTTGTCCGGCTATTTCTCTCAGCACTGCTGAGAGAAATTCATTATTGCTGTAAACTTCATAAAACTTACTCATATCAAGGATATTTTATTTGTTCAGCTAACCGGTTTTAAACTTTTGATGTTCGCGATCTGCTGTTTACCGTTACAATTCTGTAAAAATTTATTCATATTTTTTCAGTTCCGGTTTTTCTTATTCCGTATTCAATCCGTGGCTCCTCCAGCATATAAAACTCATCCAGCTTGCGCTCCAGTAATTTTTTGTCCAAAAGCTCTGTTTCGTATCTGGCAATCATGGCCGGAGAAACGGTTCTGTTCAGTGCATACTGAACAACTTTTGAATCGTGGTTTTTGCAAAGTATAATGCCTACACTTGGCTTTTCGTGCGCTTTTTTAACATCGTTATCCAAAGCTTCGAGATAAAACTCCATTTTACCCATATATTCGGGCTTAAAATCGGTAATCTTTAAATCGAAGGCAACAAGGCATTGTAATTCCCTGTGATAAAACAACAAATCAACATAAAAGTCCTTGTTCCCTACCTGCAGACGGTATTCTTCCCCAACAAAGGCAAAGTCTTTTCCGAATTCCAGAATAAACTCCTTCATGTTATGAATAATTGCTTTGCGGAAATCCTGCTCTGAATGATGCTTTGGCAACGATAGAAAGTCAAGCACATAGCTGTCTCTTAAACTCTGCTCCGCCTTAGGATGAATTTCTCTCAGCACTGCCGAGAGATTTTTAGTTCCGGCTATCGTTCGTTCAAACAAGCCGCTGTCAATCTGCCTTTCGAGCTCTCTGGAGCTATATACTTCGCGTCTGGCAAGCTGCAGATAGAATTCACGCTCTTCGTTACTGTCTGACTTCGACAGAATAAGCATATTGTTTGTCCAGCTTATTTCTCTCACCAGTGCCGAGAGTTTTTTATTACTGCTGTAAACTTCGTAAAACTGCTTCATACGCCAGATATTTTGCGCAGAAAAACCTTTTATATCGGGTTCATTTTCTCTTATAAAAGCAGATAAATCCTCAACTACCGACTTTCCCCACTCACTGTTTTTAAGCTTTTTGTTTACATATGCTCCTATTTGCCAGTACAATTCTATCAACCCGGTATTAACCGACAGGTTGATTTTTGCCCTGGCGTGACGTATTAATTGCTGTATCTCCAGGAACTGTGATTCATATTGCTTTTCTCTTTTCATAAAAATCTTATCTTTCGCCAATATATGGTTAATCCTAAAGCTTCTTTATTATAAACTTATGCCCTGAACATTTTCACATTCAGGGCTTAGAATATTAAAGTACGAGATACTTACTGATTTTCGTAATCGAAAGCCATCATTAATTCGATAAGCTTTTGTTCAGCTTTTTCGAGGGCATCTGCACTACCAACTGAACCAACGACATAACTTGATGCTATTGGCGTAACAAACAAATCTGCCTTTACCGTTTCATCAATTTTGGGGACTGCCTGTAATCGATCTGAATCTTCCCTCAAATCACCACGAATCGCATAAGCAATCTGATTTGCATTATCACTAATTGCTAATGCAACAGTTTCCATTAAACTGAAAGTACGAGCCTGATTGGATGTGATACGCCAATTAATAATCGCATTGGCCAAAGCCGGAATTATTTCTTCTCTCTTTTCTTTAGGACAGATTAAACAATTTCCGAAAATGTTTTTTCCATCTTTCCATCCTTCAGCTCTGAGTTTTTCTTCGATCTCAGGAAAAAGTTCAGGTTCTAATTTGTTTGTTGAAACGCAAAATAAGGTACGAAGATCAATGGCAACATCATAGACAAATAAGCCGGAAGCACGAGTCTGATCCTGAATAAATGCACGATTCGGAAGACTTCTTCTGTTATTTGTTAACCATTCATCTAATTCTTCTTTCGTCAATTCAGCTCCACGCTTTTTATTGTCCAACCAGTATACTTTTACTTCATGATTGTCGGGATGAGAAGTACGATCAAAAGTCAAATTTTCTGTGGGACTTTCAATCCCTCCAAGTAATGGATGTAAAGGACGCATTGCCGAAATAGAAAGCGGACTTCGTCTTTTTACAGTCATGTTTCCACTTTCTGCCTTCATATAACCTCCTATTAGTTGATCAGAAAACGTAGGATCGCAAGGAGAATGTGGTTCTTTTTGGCTTGCTTTATTTTCCTTTTTATCTATTTCCCAATTGAAGGTAATTGCAGCAAATGGCATATCTAACGCTTCTATAACAGATCGCTTTACTTGCTGTCCACTTGAATAGGCTATTCTTTTTCCAAACTGTGGATCAAAATAAAATTTTTGTCCGTCGTTTACTGCAAAAACGGTATGTTCTGCATGTCGCAATCCACGTAAATAAATAAATGATGTGTTTTTCATGATTGTTTATATTAATTGTTTTTTGATTTTTTATAAGCATATTCGAATCTAATGAGTGTTGCAAATAATGGAAAACTATCAGATGGCATTTTCAAGATTTCCTCCACTACTTCTTTAAATACATCAGCATTTGCAGGTCGATGACTCAAAACTTCTGTAAGTTTGTCTATAAAAACTTTAATATTACCCGATTCTCTCACGTCCTGAGACAATGTGAAAAATACTTTTTTACCCCTATCATCCGATTTTTCGAATTCAAATAAGGCATTGGCCACTCCTGTAGCCAATTTCAATAATTCTGTTTTGTTTAGCATAGCGATTATCCAAATTTTAAAGAGTTGATAATTTATAAATGATTCTTCGTTAGAAAATTTATATTCTTTTCCCTGGGCATATAGTAATGAGCCTTTAGGCATATACTCACGAAGTTTTGCCGGTTCAATAGCTTTTAATCCAATTGTTCCTATCTTACAAGCGTCTCTAAAGCTATAGAAAGTTATCAAAGTGTCTATTTCTTCTTCTTTCAGGATGGATTCTTCCTCAAAAAACAAACTATCCCGAAGCTCATACATTTTACGTATTTCCTGAAGGTATATGTTTACAAATCCATAGGTTGTATTGGTTTTTGATGAGACAAATGCCTGTGCTGTAACAGTCCTGTTCCCCAATATTCTACAGAGGGAAAAAACTATTTTCACCCAAGGAATTGTTGCTATTGATTTTACTCCTCCTTCTTTGTCTTCTGAGTCAATAGCAATCTGAAACCTGTCTTCATCAATTAAATCAAAGAATTGAAATTGAGAGCAAAAAGACAGCCATTGTCCATTCCATGTTTCGATTTGTCTAGGTTTTAGATTTGGTACTTGATAATGATGTTTCCTGTATAAATCCCATCCGTTAAACAGAAACCAGAAAATTCTTTCATCATCAACAAATAACAGACCTCCCTTTAAGCCAATAGCTAGTCCTTGACCAATCCATGAAAGATACATTTCCTCGTTAGTAATTTCATAATCCATGGTGGTCACCTGACCTGATGTTACGGCAGTAACATCTCCCGCAGCATAACCAACATAAGTTGACCCACTAATTTTACCATTTGAAATATCGTCCTGTAATCTTTTTAAACGTGCTAACGGTTCTGTACCACTTTCTTTTATTTTTTCATCAGAAACTGATTGGAAAAATGTAGACCCGTGAACATGCATTAAATGCTTGTCTGAATCGAAGAATACAGGAAATTGTATTTCTCTGAAAAATTGTTCAGGCGAAAGATTAGTTCCTTCACGTTCATTGTATAGTTTTAAAAACTTTTTACCAATATAACTTGTGTACATGTTTATAAAAATTTGTCGTGTTCAACTAATTGTAGTCCATATATTTTGTAATCATTTAGGGCTTGAGGAATAACAAAAGGATTAGAACCAACTGACAACTGTTCATATTCAGTGCGATAACGGGCAATTGTTTTCCAATTAATCGGGATCTCCATTTGAATCCGCTCTTCCCAATTTGCCAACAAATATTTGTCCCGGTCTTCAGAAAGAATACAGGATGCACTTTCAATTTCAAGAGCATCAACCAATACAGCATTCTTTCGATTGGTGAGTTCTGTAAGTTTGAACCGGGTGTCTCTAAAAATTAAATGAATGTCAATTTCTTTCTTATTCAAGACAGGATAAACCTTATCGATTTTGCCTTGTAAACTCCTTTCTTCCATAACTTCACCATGATCCGGCAATTGTTCAAAACTTGCTTTCAAAACATCCATTTTGTATGGCAAAACATTACCAGATGGATTAATAACATGGATTGGTCTGTACATGCCAATTGTTTCAGGTGAACGTCGACGATTAACCCTACCAAAACGTTGGATCAAACTATCCAATGGCGCACATTGGGTAATCATACGGTCGAAACTAATGTCCAGACTAACTTCAACAACCTGAGTTGAAACGACCAGACAAGGTTTTAACCCATTTCCAAATTCATCACTACCATCACCATTAAATTCATTTTTCAATCGGGTTTCAAGTTTGACCCGATCCGATCGTTTAAAGCGACTATGAATTAAAAGCATTGGAACCTCGGGAAACGCTTCCCTAAATTTTTTAAATTCTTCCTGCGCCTTGTTAATCGTGTTATAGATTACCAAAACCTTTTCGTTATTAACAAAAGCATCTGACAATATCTTGTTTACTTCAGATTCATCATAATGTTTGTAAATTTGATGACGGTTAAAAGAATACAAAATTTCATCAGGAAGTTTTACCTGATAAACTTGTGCTTCGCCTCCAAGAAGTTGTAATAATTCGTTATACAAAGCCGAAGGCATTGTTGCAGTTCCTATGTGAACACTACAGTTCAACTTCAGCAACATTTTTACAATTTCCAAAACCATAGATTGTGAATAATCGGAATAAGTGTGAATTTCATCCAGAATAATATCACAACCTTTCAAATCGAGCATTACACTTTCAAACCCAGGTGTTCCAAAAACAATTGCAGCCATCTGATGAGGCGTAAGCACCTTTACTGAAGAACCGACAAAAGATTGAAGTAATTTTTCCTCCAGTTTGTCCCCAACTACAATTTTGGAGGTTGCATGTTGCAATCGAATATCTTTATTTGGAACTGTTTTTTTCAAGCGTTCCCACATAGCATTAATAGAAGCCTGAAACGGAAGTGTATAAAATATTCTACCCTTACATCTTTTCAAAAGAAAATCAGTTTTCCCTGCCCCTGTTGGTGCTACCACCAAGGTGTGCAGACGTTGGTCTGTTACACAAATTTGAGAAAGCGGATAAATTGGGCTTTGCCGAGATGAATCAAAATAATAGTCAAGGTTCGGAACCTCAAATAAATGTTGTAAATTACTTTTTGTTTTAAACATGAATGCTGATGCAAAATGATCGGCTGACATCAATAACCCTCGCCAAGGCGACCAGCCCAAAGGTTTCGCTTCACAGTAGCTGACAGCATATTCAAGAGCCATTTTTGCGTCTTCTTTGGAAAACTCAGCATCAATTCCATATTGTTTCAAAATTTGAAATCCATAATAACTCCAACTTTCCCAGTCTTTAATATGATTATCAATCCAATTTCTGTATTTGTTATCCAAATCAAGAATTCCTCTTTCTCTTGTGTCATTAATTATTGATTTATGGTGTGCAACTACCATATCAATTAATATGTCCCATTCATTTTGTGAAAATGCCGGTAAAAAAGCCAAAGACGAAAGTTCATGACGATGGATGTAATTGCTTTCCCGTTCTTCATCCAATGAAGTGGCATTAATATTTTGCATTCGCATTTGGAAATGAGGATGTGCTTTGCCTAAATCATGGAGAATTGCCCCTTTTTGTGCAAGACTAACATTAAATGCGAAATCAAAACCCCAGGCAAAACATTCAATAGCATCTTTAACCTGCTCTACATGATCCGGCAAATTCAGGTTCCCGTAATTAACGCTTTTGGCTAATATAGTATTAACTGATTGCATTTGCTGTTCTGATTGGATTTCCCACAACAATAAGTTCCCCGAACATTTCTCTAGCTTTATCAAAGCGATTATGCCCAACTTTAAATCCAGTTTCTGCACTAGTAAAGAGTAATTCAAATCCGTTGATTTGATCAAATTCATCAACACTCATTGATTCCATTGTTTCAGGAAAAAGCAAATCCTCATTACGACAGAGACAAACTGACTGCGCAAAAGCTCTTTGAGCATCTGATTCACTAGAAAAGACCAAGTAAAGGTTCGGATTAATCATTACGCCGCGCCCTAAAACTCCCATATTAGTTTTGTATATACCCTTTTCGCATTTAGCTTCAAATCCTCCTTTTGACCATGTTCGTTCCTGTTGAACATTAATTCCACAATAATTAACTCGATGTCTAACTATCTTTTGTATTTCTCCTTTTTGTTCAAGTAACTCGGGAAAAAGTTTCTTTTCAATTCCTTCAACAATAGATGGAGTTAGAAACTGTTGGCTATAAGTTTCACTATCTCTCACCGCCGTCCAAGGTTTTATAAACCCAAATGGACCTGAATATTTTACGACATAATACATAATCAATAACTATTTAATTGCTCCAAAACCAATACCGGTTGAGTTTCCTAATCCAACATTCCAAGCAAATTGTTTGATATTATTACTACCTTCTATTATTACCGGACACCAGTTTGCTTTGTTTTCAATGCCATTATATGTAATTTTTTTTGTACCTGCTTTTGGATACAATTTGTCAAATTCGATACTGAATTTTTCAGGAGTTATTCCTGCAAATTTCAATTTTGAAGTAAGTGTTTCAATAAGACAAGTATTTGCATTTGATTCATCGAATAATATGTGTTTACTATCATCTTCAATATTTCTTTTAATAAAAATAGGACTGCCTAAAAAGAACAAAGTTCTATCAGATAAATCAGGATCTTCTTGTACCACTAACTCTTCAACATTTAGATCATAAAACATTGTGGGATCACGCTGTATTCCGGTTATGAGCCTCTTTATCATTTCGGCGTTAATAGAACTGAAGAAAAAAGAGGTTCCTTGCTCGAAAAGCAAGCCATTTTCGGTGCTTTTACATCCGTTTAATCTGGAAAATGAATATAAAGAAATATTATCATGCTCATTATTTTTTCCTAACCATTTATGAATTGTTCCAACCAAATAATGTTGATGGTCATATGGAATTAGTACTTTTTTTAAGTTTGTTTTTAAATATATTCTCATATAATTTTGTTTTAAAAATCAATTATTTCCCCACAACCAAACCCCAAACTATTCGATTTACCAAAGCCTGAGTAAAAACCGGTTCTGTTAAGTTCGGGAGTTGAGTTAAGTTCAAAGTCAAATAAATATCCTGTCAGTTTTGTTTCGCCGGGCTTGTCTGCTTTTATCTTTATTAAACGCCTTACAGGTTCGCTCAGTATTTTTAAAGAAAAACTTCCGGCATCAAAATCCCTTGCTTCGTTATAAGCATTGTATTTTTCAATAAGATTGCTTATAAACAACTTTTCAAAGTCTTTATGCAAAGGATTTAAATGATCTGTTTTATTTTCATTAAACGGGTTTTTCTGAGTTAAATGTACCGGCGAAATCAGGCGGAATCTCATTTTTTCTTCAAATTCCGGCTCCGGCAGTTTCTCTACCGATTTTACATAAAATTCTGCACTGCTTACTTTATCTCCTATGCTGAATTCCTGCTCCTTAAACAAGCCGTATATAAACGGTTCCATAATCTCTGCCGGGTAAAATGAAACCAACAGCGAAACCTCATTACTTAATATCTGCAACCTGTCGCCATCCTGCCTGTACCGAAAATTCATAAGATTCGAAAATGTAAATAATTTAAACTGCTTGTTCTTATTCATAAACCCGTGAGCATGTAACCATTCCGCAAACTCAGGATTTCCATAATGAATCAGTTTATAAATCCATGCCGAAAGCTCATATTGATAATTAATAGGTATAAGCTCATTTTGCCCTTTTGTTTCCAATTTAAGTATTAATCTCATTTGTCGAAAGTGTTATACAGATAATTGCACAATCTTAATTATTTTATTTGTTTATTCCTATCTTTCCTCATAGTAGTTATTAACAATTATTGCAGATTTTATACTCAGGATTGCTTTTAATATTAAGTCCGCCGTATTTTACTGCAAATACCCTGTTAACAACAAAATTTTATGTCATTCCGGTTAATTACGCTACAAAGAAACTAGCTGTTTTTGTCAACTTGTGTCAAAAGAAAACTTTTTTGACAATTTTTTAATTTATTTTCAATAAAAGCAGAAAAATCCGGCGAATAAATAATCTTAACATCATTGAATAATCCCATCACAAACCGCCCCACACCTTCGTAAGAGCACACTTTTGTATCAAGCAGCCATTCGTTGTTGCTTATTTTAACAATATCTCTTTCCGCCAGCGGATATTCCTCTGTCAAAAGATTTGCAGCCCTCACTCCCATTTTAAGCTTAACCGGCAGTGCCTCAAAACTGCTTATCCTGAAAATATCAATAAACCCGGGCTTATGCTTCACCTGATATTGCCATCCGCTTTCCAGAATCTTAACATCGCCTATACGCGAAACCTTAAAAAGCTTGTTTTCACCCGATTCCGGCTCATATGCCCAAACCTGTATATAATTGGTTGTAAATGCAAAAACTTCTGCAATTCTGTCCCTTACAACATTGCTCTTTGCAGAATTATAATTTATCAGTAAAACCTGTTTCCTTTCTTCGATAGATTCTGTAAGCAAATTGATGTTATCTGAATTTTTGCTCTTTACAACAGTTTCAGCAAGAATTTTATAATCGTAAACAGTACCTAACTTTCTCTTTAGGTTTTGTTTCATAAGATTATTCTCGTCAATACTGTCGATAGCTCTTTTCAGTATATGCGATTCCTCCTCGGTAAAATGCAGCAGATTACTTATATCCTTAAACTGTGGCGATGATTTATCGAGTCTGTAAACATCTCCTTTGTTTTTTAATACAAAACCTGCTTCGCGAAAAGTATCAATATATCTGTAAACTGTTCGTCCCGAAATACCGATTTTTTGTGCTAATTGCGGTACAGAATAATAAATATTGCCGGTAAGCATTTTCATCAAACGCAGTAATCTGTCAATTTTTGGTTGATTGGACATAGATTGGTTTTTTACAATTCTTTAATCGTATAAAGATATTATAATTTGAACAATTTATTGCTACGAAGGCACAAAGTTTATTTATCTCTTTTTTCGCCACTAAGCCACGAAGGCTCGAAGTTTATTTTTCTTTTTTTATTGCCACCAAAACACTAAAACACTAAAGGCTAATCCCTTTTTTTGTGCTTTCGTGCTTTCGTGGCTAATTATTTTATTTACATTACCACTATATATTTTTTGCCACCAAGGCACTAAGGCACTAAAGGGATATTTATTTTTTTTGTGATTTCGTGCTTTTGTGGCTATTTTTAATGTTGCCTTCGGCTACGCTCAGTCAACGGATAGTCAGGTGACTGAGCGTAGTCGAAGGCACTGTAAGCCATTATTTATTTTTTACTTTTCTTCGTGCTTTCGTGGCTATTAAATTTATTTCCATTACAACTTATATCTTTTTTGCAACCAAAACACTAAAACACTAAAGGGATATTTCTTTTTTTGGTACTTTCGTGATTTTGTGGCTATTAAATTTTACTTTTAATCGTTGCCTGGCTCACTTCGCAGGCTCAGCACCAAGGCGCTCAGTCAACGGATAGTCAGGTGTTTTGTTTTCCCCTTTTCTTCGTGCCTTAGTGTCTTCGTGGCTAATTCACCCATCTGTGAACAAATCCCAACAAAAAAACACGGACAAACAAAAGTTCATCCGTGCTTTATATCATTATTTTATAGTCTCAATTTATGCAGACTTATGCCCTTCTTATTCAACAACCCATGTACTGCCGCTGTTAAACAAATCGTCCATACATTTTACAGGTGAATTTGCCTGAACAGATTCAATCTGCTCTACAATCATCTGGTCATATGATTTGTCCGGTATAGCACGAATAACTCCGAATACTACAGGAAAATCAGGTAATTTCATGTTTACAAGAGCATTGTGAATAGTCGGATCTTCTTCAGTCATATCGTGAACCAAAAGATCTTTTTCGGTAATGCCGTTCTCGCCTATTGTAACTACTTTCAGTTTATAACCGTCAAGTACAATACCTTTATTCTTTTCTTTACCGAAAATCATTGGTTTTCCGTGCTCAACCCAAAGCTGGTTATTTTCACGTTCTTCTTTATCTGTTATTTTACTGTGTGCTCCGTTGTTAAAAATTACGCAGTTCTGCAAGATTTCAATAATAGAAGTTCCTTTGTGACCGTCGGCAAATTTAAAAATCTCAACAGATTCTTTAACATTAACATCAATTGTTCTTGCAAAGAATTTTCCTCCTGCACCTATGGTAAGTTGCCCCGGGTTAAAAGGAGTTTCTATTGTTCCGTATGGAGAAGTTTTTGTAACCTGTCCGAATTTGGATGTAGGCGAATACTGTCCTTTTGTTAACCCGTAAATCTGGTTATTGAAAAGTAAAACATTTACATCCACATTACGGCGTACTTCATGAATAAAGTGATTTCCACCTATTGCCAGAGCATCTCCGTCACCGGTAATCTGCCATACGCTTAATTTAGGATTTGCCACTTTTACCCCTGATGCCAATACGGCAGCACGGCCATGAATCCCGTGAAACCCGTAGTTGTTCATGTAATAAGGGAAACGTGAAGAACAACCGATACCTGAAATTACAGCATAATCTTCTTTTTCATGATTAAGCTCTGAAAAAGCTTTTTGCACAGCCGCCAATACCGAAAAGTCACCGCAACCCGGACACCATCTTACTTCCTGTCCGCTTTTAAAATCTTTTGCTGTATATTTATTTTCTGCCATGATATTAACCCTCCATAATTTCGTTGATACTTTCTTTTAAGTCAGCCACTGCAAACGGCAAGCCCATAACTTTGTTAAACTGCCTGTATTCGTACTGCGGGAAATTCATTCTCAGATAATTTGCAAATTGTCCCAGATTTAATTCACATACGACAATCTTTTTGTATTTCTTCAGAATATCCTCAGTGTTTTGCGGCAAAGGATAAATATAGTTAAAATGAGCATGAGCTACTTTTTTACCTTCAGCAATAAGTTCAGTCACGGCAGTAGTTATATGTCCGTAAGTAGATCCCCAACCTATTACCAGAACATCTGCATCTTTAACACCCTCTACTGTTTGTTCGGGAATATCATTAACAATTTTTTTTATCTTGCTGTCGCGCAACATTGTCATTCTTTCATGGTTGGCCGGAACATATGAAACAGTACCGGTAACATCCATTTTCTCCAATCCGCCGATTCTGTGTTCATACCCTTTCATTCCCGGAACAGCCCATGACCTTACAAAATTCTCATCTCTCATATAAGGCATATACTCTTCAGTTTCGCGCGAAACTGTTTTCGGAGTAATAACATCCATGTCCTTCATTGCAACAATTTTCCATGGTTCTGTTCCGTTTGCCAGGTAACTGTCAGTAAGTAACAAAACAGGAGTCATATGTTCTATTGCAATTTTTGATGCTTTATAAGCGTAGTCAAAACAGTTTGAAGGAGAACTTGCTGCAATAACAGGAACAGGACTTTCGCCGTTTCTTCCTGATAAAGCCTGGAACAAATCGCTCTGCTCTGTTTTTGTAGGCAATCCTGTTGAAGGGCCGCCACGCTGAACGTCAACAATAACCAAAGGTAATTCGGTAATTACAGCAAGTCCGATAGCTTCTGATTTTAAAGCAAGTCCCGGTCCTGATGTTGATGTTGCCGCAAAGTTACCTGCGAATGCTGCACCTATTGAAGTTACAATACCGCCGATTTCATCTTCGGCCTGGAATGATTTTGCTCCCAGATCCTTACGCCCTGCAATTTCCTGCAATATTTCAGTTGCCGGAGTAATAGGATAAGAACCTAAAAAGAAAGGTAAATTTGCTTTTTCGGCAGCAGCCAACAAGCCCCATGCTGTAGCAACATTACCGCTTATATTACGGTATTTACCTTTTAAATTTGAATCGGTACATATTCTGAACGAAGGAATAGCCTGTATTGCAGATGCATAACTTGCACCTCCCTGCAAAACCATTTTATTGGCTTCAACCAGTTCAGGTTTTTTCTTGAATTTTTTCTCTAAAAACTCTTCTGTGTATTTAAGCGGGAATCCGAAAAGTTTGTAAACAATACCAAGAGCAAACATATTTTTGCTTTTTATTACAGTCTTAACATCAAGGTCTGTTTCTATAAGACATTCCTTGGTCATCGACGAAATAGGCGATTCTATAAGATTGTAATTTTGTTTCACTCCCTGCAGAATTTCAGGTGTTAAGCCGGCCTTAGCCAGATTGGCTTCGGTAAATGTGTCAATATCCGCAATAATAGTTCCGCCCCATTTGATTGAATTAATGTTTGCCATGATAGCAGCAGGATTAAGAGCTATCAAAACGTCGCATTTATCACCCGGAGTAAAAATATTTTTACCGAAATGAAGCTGAAAACCTGAAACACCTCCTACGGTTCCCTGGGGAGCACGTATTTCTGCCGGATAATCCGGGAAGGTTGCAACTTCTTCACCCAATAATGCTGTGGTATTTGTCAGTTGGGTGCCTGTAAGCTGAATGCCGTCTCCTGAGTCGCCGGCAAATTTGACAACCACATTGTCAAGGTCAATGATTTGTTTACTCATATAGTTATTATTTCAATGATACTTCTTTAAAATATTTTCAATCCGCAAAATTACTACTTATTGTTCAATATCTTTCATTGTAAGCTGAATTCTTTTTCTCGCAATGTCAACTTCTGTAATTTTTACTTTTACATGCTGATGTAACTTAAGAACCTCGTTTGGATTTGAGATAAAACGATTTGTCATCTGAGAAATGTGCACCAGACCGTTTTCTTTAATTCCGATATCTACAAATGCCCCAAAGTTTGTAATATTTGTTACAATTCCGGGTAATACCATTCCCAATTGCAAATCTTCAATTTTATAGATTGACTTGTCAAACTCCATTATTTTTATCCCCTTACGCGGATCACGACCGGGTTTTTCGAGTTCTTTCACTATATCCTGTAAACTTGGCAAACCAACGTCTCCACTTACATATTTTGAAAGCTCTATCTCTTTCAGCAATGCAGGTTCGGCAACAAGTTCGTTAAGATTTTTCTTTAAATCTTTTGCCATTTTTGCAACAACATGATAAGACTCCGGATGAACAGCAGTATTATCCAGCGGGTTTTTGGCATCAGGAATTCTTAAAAATCCGGCACATTGTTCAAATGCCTTCGCTCCCAGCCTCGGAACTTTTAAAAGTTCCTTGCGGTCAGGAAATGCCCCGTTTTCTCTTCTGTAGTCAACAATATTCTGAGCCAGAACCGGACCTAAACCTGACACATAAGTTAAAAGATGCTTGCTCGCCGTGTTAAGATTAACGCCTACACTGTTTACGGCAGATTCTACAACTCTGTCCAGACTTTCTTTAAGTAATTTTTGGTCCACATCATGCTGATATTGTCCTACTCCTATTGATTTCGGATCTATTTTTACAAGTTCTGCCAGCGGATCCATAAGCCTGCGTGCAATAGAAACAGCTCCCCTGACAGTAACATCATACTGAGGAAATTCTTCCCTTGCAACAGAAGATGCTGAATAAACAGAAGCTCCGTCTTCGCTTACAACATAAACCCTTATTTCTCTGTCGAAACTTATTCTTTTTACAAAACTCTCTGTTTCCCGGCTTGCTGTTCCGTTTCCTATTGCAATAGCATCAATTTTATAACTTGCAACCAAAGAACTCAGTTTCTTCATTGCAACCGAAGTTTCCTCCTGAGGTTTGTGCGGATAAACAGTTTCGTTGTGAAGCAGATTTCCCTGTTCATCGATACAAACTACTTTACAGCCTGTGCGATAACCGGGATCTATCCCCAGAATTCTTTTTTTGCCAAGAGGCGGAGCCAAAAGCAATTGTCTTAGGTTTTCGGCAAAAACACCTATTGCCGACACATCAGCAGTTTGTTTGCTCTCTCCCGAAAATTCGGTTTCAATACCTGGTTTCAACAGCCTCGAATAAGAATCTTCTATAGCTTTTGCTACCAGAGCGGCACAATTAGTCTGGCCTTTAATAAACAGATATTTCAATCTTTTTAAAGCGTTTTCCTCCGACGGAGAAATATCAACTCTCAGAAAACCTTCTTTTTCGCCTCTGCGAATGGCTAAAATTCGATGTGAAGGACAAGTAGCCAGCTTTTGCGAAAAATCAAAATAATCCCTGTATTTTTCAGCCTCTTCCATTTTTGATTTAACAACCTTTGAACTTATCACAGCATCTTCGGCAAACAGGTTGCGGATGCGTTCGCGGGCCTGTTTGTTTTCAGAAATCTTCTCGGCAATAATGTCATTTGCTCCCTGAAGAGCTTCCTCTATTGTTTTAACGTCATTATTTAAGAAAGACGCTGCAAGCTTCTCAATATCAATATTTTGCTGTCTGGAAATAATTTCAGCTAATGGCTCAAGACCTTTTTCTTTTGCCACTGATGCCCGTGTTTTTCTCTTTGGCTTATATGGCAGATAAATATCTTCAAGCTCATTCGGATTCCATGTCGAGTCAATCTGTTTTTTAAGATCTTCGGTAAGTAATCCCTGCTTTTCAATCACATTTAATATGGATTCTTTTCTGGCAGAAAGCTCTGTAAAAAGGCTATGTTGTTTTTGAATTTTTTCAACTTCAACTTCATCCAACCCACCTGTACGCTCTTTACGATAGCGCGAAATAAAAGGAATTGTTGCTCCCCCTTCAAGTAATTCAACAGTATTTGCAACCTGACGAAATGCTATCCCCGTTGTTTTAACTACTAATTCTAATATCTTGTCCATTCACAAAATTTTCGGCAAACTTAGTAATTTTTAAGCTTTGAAAAGTTCTGATTCATGAATTTTTTCCATATTTTTACTTATGTTAAGCCGTTAAAAATAAGTATCAAAACATCGTTAACCCGGAGTATTCGTTTTTTATATTACGTCAGTACCGGATTAATTATGTTTCCTGCATTGTATCATAAGAAACATATG
Source organism: Bacteroidales bacterium (assembly GCA_003249955.1). Lineage (GTDB taxonomy): Bacteria > Bacteroidota > Bacteroidia > Bacteroidales > ML635J-15 > Bact-19. The sequence continues at coordinate 18,064 of QKHS01000031.1, forward strand.
ATAAACAATATTTAACATTTTACCATAAAACCTGCCTTCAGACAATTATTATTCCGGCTACTGCAAACATAATTTACAAAACGGAAACCTTTAAAAACCGAAATCGTATAAAACACATGTTTACCGAAAACAAAGTTCTATGTATTTTAACATCTATGCGATTCCGGTTTATGTAACTTTATTGTTTTTGTTTTTAATTTTTGTAGTCAGTCTCAGAAACAGACAAAGTAAACATATGTATTATTTTATTATGTTTAACTTCGCCAGTGCGGTTTACACGCTGTTTTATGCTTTGGAAATATCTTCCTCAAAAGTTGGATTCGCAGAGATCTTTTATAAATTAGAGTACCTTGGAATACCATACATAATTGCATTTTTTCTTTTGTTTGTTTTAAGATATACCGGGAAAACAAAATTTTTCTCAAAAAATCTGGCAATTTTGATTTATATAGTTCCATTACTTACCAGTGTAAGTGCTTTCACAAACAGGTGGCATCATTTCCACCTGAGTAATTTCAGTTTAAACTATTCAGGGCCTTTTCCAGTAGTTGAATTTTCTCCGTCTTTCGGATACTGGATAGCTCAGGTATTTTATCTTATTTACATGTTTGCCTCACTGTTTTTATTAATAAATCACCGAAAAAAAGCATCCAAAAATGTAAGAAAACAAATAAATATTCTTCTACTGGCATCTATAATTCCGTTTTTCTTCTGGTTATTGTATTTAGCAGGGCTTATCCCCTACAATCTGGACCCGGTTCCGTTTGCATTTTTGCTAAGTTCTGTTCTTGTTTTTTTCGGGTTATCAAAAAGTACTTTATTACATTCGGACTATTTACTCAGAAATGCTCTTTTTGAAAATATAGGAAGTTCGGTAATCCTCACAGACTCCGAAGACCGTATAAGCGATTTTAATATGGTTGCTGAGAAAAAACTATTGATGTCAAATTCTATGATAGGATTGCATGCTGAACATGAATTGTTTTTCTGGCATTTATTAATGAGCTATGATAAAAATAATACTTTAACAGCAACTGACAGAAAAACCGGGAGAACATATAAAATTAGCATGACCGGCCTTAACAGTATTACGAATGAGAAAATCGGTAACATGTTTATTCTTTCCGATATTACTGAAAATATCAGGACTGCCGAAGCTCTTCAGACAAGTGAGGAAAGCTTTAAAGACATAATTGACAATGCCACCGACATGATACAGAGTATTGATAAAGACGGGCGCTTTGTATTTGTCAATCAGGCATGGAAAAACCTCCTTGGTTACAACGACAATGAAATAAAGCAGCTTAGGGTATGGGATATTATTGATGAAGGAAGTATTAAACATTGTAAGGCGGTATTCTCAAATGTAATGAACGGAGAATGTGAAAATAATATTGAGACAATCTTTAAAACAAAAGACGGACGAAAGATACACGTAGAAGGAAACATAAACTGCCGTTATGAAAAAGATTTACTTATAAGTACCCGCGGTATTTTCAGGGATATTACAGAAAGACTTACAGTTCAGAACAACCTGAATAAACAGTTAAAAAATCAGAAAATGATAAACGATATATCTTCGCTCTTTATCAATTCCGATTCATCAAACATTTCCGCATCAATAAATAATGCACTGGAATTATGTCTTAATGCCTATGAAGTTGACAGGGTTTGTCTTTACCGGTTCGATAAAAATAAAACAAATGTGGGAACAGATACCTGTGTTTTGAGACTTAAAAAATTTGAACCTGCCCAAAAAACAAGAAACCTTGAGGAGTGGTCTTTTCCATGGTGGAAAGAGCAAGCCCGTAAAAACAATTTTGTTCTGGTAGAGGATGTAAATCTTTTACCGGCAGAAGCAAAAAACGAAAAAATAGTTTATATATCTCAGGGAATAAAAACATTACTCAGTATCCCTTTGATCAGTGGCAGAAAGGTTTTGGGCTTCATCGGATTAGACAATATAGAGCATCTGAAACACTGGGAAGAGGATCAGGTAAAAACAATTCAGGTAATAACAGAAATTATTGCAAAATCTATTTTTAAAACCGAAGCTGAAGAATCACTGCGTAAAAGTAAAGAACAGTTTCAGCTTGCTGTTAAGGGGTCTAACGACGGAATATGGGATTGGAACGTAAAATCCGATTTCTTATATCTCTCCCCAAGGTGGAAACAAATGATTGGTTATGAAGATCATGAGTTGCCTAATACATTTAATACTTTTGAAGAAAATATTCATCCTGACGACAAAGAAAGAGTTCTGAACAACCTGCATGATTATGTAAATGGTAAAATAAACAATTATAAAACAGAGTTTCGTTTCAGACACAAAAACGGAAATTACTTATGGATGCTGACAAAAGGAGACGGAATTCATGATGCTGACGGAAAGATAATAAGAATGGCCGGTTCTCACACTGATATCACCAAAGATTATGAAGAAAAACAGGTCGTTCAGAAGCTTCTTGCAGAAACAGAATTACTTATAAAAAGCAGCGGCAACCTGTTGTATGACGAGATAGCCCAAAATATCAAAGAAATATCCGGAGCTGAATTTTCAGGGTTAAATATTTTTGATCCTGAAACCGAAGGTGCTGTTACTGTTTCTTTCGCCGGAATACCGGACAGATTAAAAAACGGACTGGAGATTTTAGGTTTTGATTTAAAAAATAAATTCTGGAAGAAAGATCCCGGCATTGTCGAAAAAATGAAAAATGATACAATCTCAATATATGAGGATTTGTCTGAAATGACCGGAAACAGCATTACAAAAACGACAATAAAAATTTTGATAAACAGGTTCAATCTTGGGAAAGTTGCTCTTGTTAAAATTGCAAAAGAAAATGTAAACATCGGCTATTTCACATTAATATTTTCAAAAAATGAAGAAATAAAAAACCGTCAATTAGTTGAGTTATACTCCAATTATGTCGGCATTTATATTGACCGGAACAAATCAATGCAGGAACTGGTTAACAGTGAAATACGCTACAGAGAATTAATAGAGAATGCAGGGACAGCTATCCTTGTATCAAGAGCGAACAAAATTATTTTTGCAAACAACTATAGTCTTAAAATGTTTGGATTCTCAACCGAAGAATTCTATAAAATGCATTTAGGTAACCTTATTGTTGACGATGATTATGACTTTGCCGTATCTAAGTACAAAAAAATAGGTATTGATAAAAAGCCTGTTACAATAAGCCCGGTACGTATTATTGACAACAAATCGCGTCTGCGCTGGCTTGAGTTAAATGCTGTAATTATAAACTGGGGAAACAAAGAAGCTGTTCTTAGCTTTGCAACAGACATCACAGAAAGGATAAACTATGAGATGGAGTTAAGCAGTAAGCAAAAATTACTTTCTGCAATTGCAGAAAGTACCGATGAATTACTGAAAAACGAAGATTATCTTGTTGCGCTTCCTAAGGTTTTCAGTTGTCTTGGAGCTGCTACCAATGTTGACAGGGTTTATATTTTTGAAAACAATTTTGATGAAAATGATATTCCTTTACGAAGCTGCAGTCAGAAAATGGAATGGTGTAATGCTTCGGTAAAACCTCAGATAAACAACCCATGGCTTCAGGACTTACCTTTCAGAGTAATTGGCGAATTGATATCGGATCTGGAAAAACATAATGTTTTTAACAAAAATGTCAAAGATTTGACAATTTCGGGGACACGTAAGTTGCTGGAAGCCCAGGACATCGTTTCTCTGCTGATTTTACCATTAAGGGTTGACGGAAAATTCTGGGGATTTTTAGGGTTTGATGACTGTAAAAACGAAAGAGACTGGTCTGGTGATGAATACTCTATCCTGCAATCGTTTGCAGGCAGTTTATCGTATGCTATCGAAAGAAAAGTACTGCTCAGTAAACTTAGCGAATCTGTTACAATTGCCGAAAAAGCGAGTAAAGCTAAAGGAGAATTTCTTGCAAACATGAGCCATGAAATACGTACTCCGCTTAACGGAGTAATCGGCTTTTCCGACCTGCTTGTAAGAACAGACCTTAAAGACAGCCAGTTACAATATGCGAAATCAATAAACCAATCGGCAACCGCGCTTCTGGACTTAATAAACGATATTCTCGACTTTTCTAAAATAGAAGCCGGTAAATTAGAGCTCAATTACGAAGTTATTGAACTGCATTATATAATAGGTCAAATTACCGATATCGTAAAGTTTGCAGCTCACCAGAAAAATCTTGAAATTTTGCTCAACATAAAAAAAGATGTTCCTGCATTTGTTTACGCCGATTATGTAAGACTAAGGCAGATTCTTATAAATCTTATGAGCAATGCCATAAAATTCACACAGGCCGGCGAAATAGAGATTCTGGTTGAAACATCCCCCACTGGCAATAATAACACAACAATGCTTCGTTTTTCAATCAGAGACACAGGAATAGGAATTGCAAGCGACCTTCAGAATAAAATATTCGAATCCTTTACGCAGGCAGACTCAACCATTACAAAAAAATATGGAGGTTCCGGCCTTGGGCTGACCATAGTAAACCGTCTTTTAAGCCTTATGGGATCAAAACTTATGCTTAAAAGTGAACCTGGAAGCGGAAGTACATTCTGGTTCGACCTGGAATTAAAAATTGCAGAAAACAAAACCCGCAGTAATTTTGACATTAACAAGCTAAAAATTCTTAATAAAACGTTGATTGTTGATGATAATAAAAATAATCTCAGAATATTGTCAGATATGCTTAATATGTTCGGAATAGAATCGATAAAAACTGACAATGCTGCAACTGCTTTGAAAGAAATAAAAAGGGATATCCCCTCTTTAGCAATAATAGATTATAATATGCCCGAAAAAGACGGATTACAACTTATTTCTGAGATAAGACAAACTTTAAAAATAAGTGCTCAAAAAATGCCAGTAATCTTCCTGCACAGTTCTTCGGAACTTGACATGATTCCTGATTTGCTTAATTCAAAAGAAATTAATCTTGAGCTTATAAAGCCTTTAAAACTGTCACAACTCCAATCGGCTCTTTTCAGAATATGTGAAGAAGAATTTGAAAACACAACAGAAGTGATTACTCCAAAAGATAAGGCCGGTGAAAAAGAAGAAATTCAGGAACAGCATATTTCCCAAACACCTAAAATCCTTATTGCAGAGGATAATATGACAAACATGATGCTTGCAAAACACATTTTGTCTGCCGTTATTCCTGAAGCTGAAATTATTGAAGCTACAGACGGAACAGAAGCTGTTGATTTATTTGAAAAACATAATCCTGACCTCATATTTATGGATATTCATATGCCTAACATGAGCGGATACGATGCAACAAAAAAGATAAGGAGTATGAAAAAAGGCAGAAATATTCCGGTAATTGCTCTTACTGCAGGCACTTTAGCCGAAGAAAAACAAAAATCTATTGAGTCCGGAATGAATGATTATATTCCCAAGCCAATAGTTGTTGCCACAATTCAGGCAATAGTTGAAAAGTACATTAAACGAACTTAATTATTTTATTATGGAAGAAAAACTAAGAGATGCTTCACTGATGCATTACAATAAAAGTGGGTTGACAGATATGGTTGGTGATAACGAAGAGTTTATAAACCTGCTGATAAAGACATACTTTGACGGCTTCTACAAATATCTGAAAAATATTTTTCAGGCAATAGACGATAAAAATCAAAATTCTCTTAAACTTAACGCACACTCTATAACAGGATCTTCAAAATCAGTATGCTTCGAAGTTATGGCACAAATTGCTTTTGAACTGGAAAATACGGATATAAACAAAACAGATGAAATAAAAGATTTAATAGAAGAGATTGAAAATGAAATCGAAATTATTAAAGAAGTTCTGAACAGGGTTTAAAAATTTTTACTATTTTTGTTCTGAAAAAATGTGAACTTTGATCCGGGTAGTAATTATAGAAGATGAACAGGTCGCGTTTCAATTACTCAAAAGAATAATTGAAAACAATTTTCCCGAACTGGAAGTTGTTGGTAATGCAGATTCCTGTAATACGGGAATAGAACTCATTAAATCTGTAAGGCCTGACATTGTTTTTCTGGATATTCAAATGCAGGACGGTTCCGGTTTTACCTTACTGGAAGCATTCGACAATATTGATTTCGGGATTATTTTCGTTACTTCATTTGATAAGTATGCTATTAATGCCATTAAGTTTTCTGCCCTTGATTATATCTTAAAACCGGTAAAACCAGACGATCTTAAAGATGCCATAAAGAGGTACAAAAAAAGCAATAATATTGCCGATAATGCTGCACGTCACTCGGCATTGATGGAAAATATCAAAACTCCTAAAAAGCATCCTCAAAAAATTGTCCTGCCTACAAACGAAGAGTATTTTATTGTATCTCCGGATGATATTATACGCTGTCAGTCAGATAACTATTACACAAATATATTCCTCACAAACGGCAAAACAGTTTTGGTCTCAAAAACTCTTAAAGAATATGAAACCCTGCTGTCCGACTCCGGTTTTTTACGTACACACAATTCGCACCTTATAAATATAAAATATATAAGGACTTTCGTAAGACTTGATGGCGGATATATTGTTATGACAGACAACAAAATAATCCCCGTATCAAGGCGAAAAAAAGGCATTGTGATTGATCTGATAAATAATATGTAACAAGATTTCCTCAGCACTGAATTTTATTTCATATTTTTGCGATTCAAAAATTTACAGTAAATGCAAAAGATTCTGATAATATACACAGGTGGAACTATCGGCATGATTAAGGACAGTAACGGCGTATTTCTTCCTTTTAATTTCGACAATCTTGTAAGTAATATTCCGCTTTTAAAGAACTTTCCCGCCTCTATAAGTTCGTACAGTTTCGAAAATCCTATTGATTCGTCTGATGCAAATCCTGAATTATGGATAAGGATAGCCGGAATTATAACCAAACAATATGATAATTTTGACGGATTTGTTATTTTGCATGGCTCTGACACAATGGCTTATACTGCGTCTGCACTGAGTTTCATGCTTGAAAACCTGTCAAAACCTGTAATTTTAACAGGATCACAATTGCCTATAGGTTTAATAAGAACTGATGGTCGTGAAAACATAATTGCGGCACTGGAGCTGGCCTGCATGACAAAAAACGGGAAGCCTCTCATTCAGGAAGTTTGTATATATTTTGAGAATAAGCTTTTCCGCGGCAACAGAACTACAAAGTTTTCAGCCGATAACTTCGATGCTTTTATGTCTCCAAATTATCCGGTACTTGCAAAAACAGGTATTGATATAAAGCTTTTTGAAGACCGTTTATGGCGTAACAATCTCGATTTTTTAATTACACACACTGACTTTTGCAGCGATATTGCTATACTTAAGTTTTTCCCCGGCATGAGCACTGCCGTTGTTAAGGCCATAAGCTCAATAAACGGTCTTAAAGGGCTTGTTATAGAGACTTACGGCTCAGGAAACGCACCTACGGACCCTAAAATTATAGATGCCCTTAAAACAGCTTTAAATAAAGGAATTATCGTTCTTAATATAACTCAGTGTACCGTCGGAAAAGTTCAGCACGGGAAATACTCTACCAGCATAAAACTCGAAGAAATGGGGGTTATAAGCGGGAAAGATATGACAACAGAAGCTGCTGTAACCAAACTTATGTTTATACTTGGGAAACAATTTCCTTACAAGGAAACTGTAAAATTACTCGGATTACCGCTGAGAGGTGAAATTTCGTAAGATAATTATCTGTTCGGATTATAAGATTCAAAAGTATTGTCGTTAAAGAAAATTACAATTTTCTCAACTTTTTTGTCATTTACAGGTCTTTCATAATAAGCTCTTGCTTCTTCTGTCCCTGAATACGTACTCTTTTCCTGTTTTAACTGCTCAGGTTTAACAGAATCAGCAGGAATATCGTTCTTCTCTTCTCTCAAAACCTCATTTTCTTTAGCATAATTTGTTACAGGATTGTTTAATGCAGTAGTAAAAAGATCATTCATAACTGGTTTGGCCGGTTTTTCCGGATATTCAGATGCGGCAGATTTATACATGTTTCCTTTGCCTAAAAGTAACCACTCTGCATTGATGCCCCGAAAACGGTCAAGAATCTTAATCAGAAAATCTGTTGACGGATTATTCCTTCCCGAAATAATATGAGATATTCCCGAAGCCTGCACTCCGATCTCTTCTGCAAATTTTGCAGCAGTCATTCCTTCTTCTCTTATAATTTTTGCAATTCTGTCTTTCATAATTTCTGTATTTTTCAACTTTACAAATGTAATGCAATAAATATTTACTTCTGTAATTATTTTTTAACATTTTTAAGTTTACATTTGTAATTCACAAAACAGGAATAGTATCTGTTTTATTTATGGCACATAACTTGCCTGTAATAATAAGCTGTGGTTACAGTTTTCTGTTTAGGTAAGCATTGTCTTTCAAACTGTAGCATTAAACAGTCCCGGAATTTATACCGAAAAAGCAAATTCAAGCCGGTTTTTATCATTATTTTATCTTTCACTTTATATATTTATTATCAAAATACTGGTTATCAGGATGTTGAATAATTAAATAATCCGTGTTTTTAATGAAATTTCTTATTTATTTACAAAATTCATTAAAAGTTTTTAATATTTACTTGAATCAAAATTTATAATCAACTGATTTAAAGTAAGTTATCTA
>QKHS01000032.1 GCA_003249955.1 Bacteroidales bacterium
TCCAGAATTACGGGTAAAAATTCTTCAATCTGATTGTCGATAGTTTCAACTTTTTCGATTGTGTCAATCATACTCATAAGCTGTTTCATGCAAATTTCTTTGCCACCCGGAACTTCTTTACGGGTAATCTTCCTCTTAAGAGTTTTTTCAATTTCCCTTATTTTGTGTAATTCCTTGCTGTGGATTATTGAAACAGATTCGCCTTTTTTCCCGGCTCTGCCAGTACGTCCGCTACGGTGAATATACACTTCGCGTTCGTCAGGGAGATTGTAATTTATGATATGGCTTAAATCGTTAACATCAAGGCCTCTGGCAGCAACGTCTGTAGCAACCAGCAAATGTAAATGCCCGTTTCTGAATTTCTGCATAACATGATCACGCTGTGCCTGCGATAAATCGCCATGCAAAGCATCGGCATTATACCCGTCCTGAATTAATTTTTCGGCTACTTCCTGGGTTTCGGCTCTGGTACGGCAAAACACAATTCCGTAAATATCAGGATTTATATCAGCAATTCGTTTAAGTGCAAGGTATCTGTTTTTTGCATTTACAAGGTAGTAGAAATGCTCAACATTTTCGGTACCTGAATTTTTTGTTCCTACCGAAAGTTCCAGAGGATTATGCATGTAATTCTCAGCAATTTTCATAATTTCCTGAGGCATTGTAGCTGAGAATAACAGTGTTTGTTTTTCTTTTGGTGTTGTTTCGAGAATTGAATCTATATCTTCTTTAAATCCCATGTTAAGCATTTCGTCAGCTTCGTCGAGAACCAGAAAAGATATTTTATCAATTTTTAAAACACCACGTTTGATTAAATCCAAAACACGGCCGGGAGTTCCGGCTATAATATGCGAACCTTTTTTTATGTCGCGTATCTGGTTCTCTATTGAAGCGCCTCCGTAAACGGCAGTGATTCTTACGTCAGGTAAAAACTTTGCAAAATTTGTCATATCCTTCGAAATCTGGATGCAGAGTTCGCGGGTAGGGGACAAAATAATACACTGGGTATTCTTATTTGAACTGTCAATTTGTTGCAAAACCGGTAATCCGAATGCTGCTGTTTTTCCTGTTCCTGTCTGCGCCAGTGCTATAAGGTCACGTTTCGATCCGGCAATGTGTGGGATGGTTTTTTCTTGTATCGGGGTTGGGTTTTCAAATCCTAATTCTGTGATGGCCGCGATAATTTCTTCGCTGAGACCGTAATTTTCAAATGATGACATATAATCTTTATAATTTCAGGGCACAAAAGTACAACAATTTATTGACATCAGAGGATTTTATTTTATTGCCCTCAGGGCAAACGCATACTTTGTCAAGGTTTACACAACAAAAAGAATTACAAAAAGAATTTATTACAGATTAAAAAAGGCTAATAGTTAATTATTAACAGACATATTTGCCGCGAATTATCGAATTTTTCCGAACGGCTTTAGCCCTCGACGAAGTCAATTAAAGTTCAGTGCTATGCGTTGAACTAAGGTTGGCAAGCTCGCCGAACATCGGACTGAAACTATTGTCTTGTTAAATATATTTTGATCGTTCATTGTGAATTTATTCGTGGAAATTCGATAATTCGCGGCACTGAACTTCGGTTCGCGGCAAATGAAAATGAAACAGCTAATGCATTTGCCCTGTTTTGCTATGAGAGGGCTTGCTGATTTAAAAGTCTTGTAAATTCTGAATTTTACGATTATTTTGGATCAAACAAAATTTCTGAGGGGAAGAGTTCTTCTGTGTAAAATAAAAAAATAATAGCGACACATATTCAGAAAAGCGACGCGGGCAGGACATGGGAAAACGGCGGGCCCGCTCCGGGGGTGAAAATCAAAACAACTAGAATTGAGGCAAGCTGACATTATTATGTCATTTACTAAAACAAAGTCTCAAGGGGAATGAGAGATGGAACTTTGTTTTAGGCCCGGTTGCCATACAATTCTGTTGTTTTGATTGAGGCGGGGAGAAGCATTGTTTTCCCTAGTCTTTTTGTTTCTTTTGTGGCAATGACAAAAGAAAAAGATAATCCAGAATATTTTAATGCGTTTTTTATGAAGTATTTTTATTTTTTGATTTGAATAATCCCACCCAAATTTTGCTTTATCCATTGTTTTTATTCTGAATAGTATCGCATTTTAGATGTTTTAATATGGGAAAAGTATCCCGTTCTTATTTACTTACCGCAAATAAAAGGCAGACTTAAAACTACTTTTTTTCAGGACGTTTTAATTGTAAAAATATCTGTATTTTTATTTAGCAAAGCTCAACATAAAAAACACAGTATAGTAATTAAATTCCTGAATTCTGTCTTCTTCAGGATCAAACCACTGGCCTTTAAACGGACCGTCTTCAACTTTAGTATATACAACCGGAAGTCCGTCTTCGTCAAAAGCAGACTTTATTTCGGTGATAATATCGTTTGCATAAACAATTTCAGCTTTTGGTTTTCCATTGGAATAATATGTTTTCCATGTGCCGGTCTTTAGTCCTTGCGGGGTATAAGTTCCGGTAACCAGAGGCTGTCCGTTTTTGTTATTTGCAATAAATTCACCTGTCGGTTTTCCTTTGTCCGAGAAACTCAGGCTTGCTGTCAGTTTGCCGTCTTCAGCAAAGATTTTCCATTCTTTAACAGGAATGCCGTTTACATATTCGCCTTTGTAATAGAGATTCCCGTTTTCATGATATGCCTCCCATATCCCGGTTTCGTTACCTTCATTATTGTAATTTCCCTTAAATTCCAACTGCCCGTTTTCATAATAACTTGCCCATAATCCGCTTGGCCATCCGTGATTATAAGTTTCGATCATTTCAACTTTACCATTTTCAAAATAGTATTTACACTCGCCATGTTCGTCACCGTTCTGATCACGCGGAATAGAGTACTCCAGTTGCCCGTTCGGGTAATGAGATGTTTCTGTTTGTGCAAAAACAGAGCAGAAGCTGAAAGTCAGAGTGACTATGGACACAAAAATAAGATACCTGTTCATAATAGCGTTAATTTTGAAAATTGTTTTACAATAATTTTACCAGAATGTTTAAAAGCGAAAATAATAAAACATTTTAATTATTTGGTGATTGATAGAAATATTTAAGAAAAGGCGGAAGTTGGAAGACCGAAGACGGGTTGTCAATGTGCTAAACCGGTCTTCGGTCTTCAGACTCAATATTTTAAAACTCAGGTTGTTTTTTTGCAAGGTTGGCATAAGTTTTTTTTCTGTTATTAAAAAGCATGGTAGATTTGTGTTATAAATTTTACAAAATGAAAAGATATATTTTAACGATTATTCTTGGTTTGGTTTTTTTTAGTTTTACTAATGTACAAGGTCAGACAAAATACACGATAAGCGGTTATGTAAAAGACAAGGAAAACGGAGAAACTTTGTTGGGGGCCAATATTTATCAGTCCGATACAAAAACGGGGGCTACTACAAACATTTACGGGTTTTATTCCGTTACACTGCCTGCCGGTAAATATAATCTGTCCTTTACATATATCGGATATCAGGAAAGAATTATCGAAGTTGATTTGAAAGAGAATTATTCTCTTGATGTTGAGTTGGTGGCTTCTGCAAGTATTATTTCGGAGGTTACTGTCAGCGATAAAAAATTAAATGATAATATTACCTCAAACGATATGAGTTTGTTCAGGCTCGATAACAAGGCAATAAGCCAGATACCTGTTTTTATGGGAGAGTCCGACCTCGTTAAAGCGGTGCAGATGATGCCCGGAGTGAGCATTGCCAGCGAAGGCTCGTCATCATTTATCGTGCGGGGAGGCTCTGCCGATCAGAACCTGATTTTACTTGATGAGGCTACGGTTTACAATCCTTCGCATCTGATGGGATTTTTTTCGGTGTTTAATTCAGACGCAATAAAAGATGTTAAGTTGTACAAGGGAGATATTCCGGCTGCTAACGGAGGCAGACTTTCATCTTTACTTGATGTTCGTATGAAGGACGGGAATAAAAAGAATTTTGCCGGCAGCGGAGGTATAGGGTTAATATCCAGCCGCCTGACCCTGGAAGGCCCTGTTGTAAAAGATAAAGCATCGTTTATTGTTTCGGGGCGAAGAACCTATGCCGACCTGTTTTTCCCTCTTTTTGAGAAACGGGACAGCCTGTTAAGCCAGACATCGCTTTATTTCTACGACCTTAATGCAAAAATAAACTGGGAGATTTCGGCAAAAGACAGAATTTTTGTTTCATCATATTTTGGTAAGGATGTTTTTAAATTTACAGGTCAGGACATAAACTGGGGAAATAATACCGAGACTTTCAGGTGGAATCATATTTATAATCCCAGATTATTTTCGAATCTGACTTTATTATATTCGGATTATAGCTATTCTCTGTCTAGCACAACAGGAACCCCGAAGTTTGTATGGACTTCCAATTTGCGGGATTATGGCCTGCGGTATGACTTTACTGCTTATCCGAATTCCAAAAATACGCTCAGATATGGAATAACAGGCACATTGCATCAGTTTAAACCAGGCGAGTTTGTTGTTACAATGGAAGATACAACTTTTATTGCCAGACTTAAAGAATCAAAGGCATTGGAGTATGCCGGTTATATAAGCAACGACCAGAAAATAGGAGGGACTCTTACGCTTAATTACGGGCTAAGGTATTCTTTTTTCAGCAGCATAGGAGAAGCTACGCTTAACCGCTATGATTCCGCTCACAATTTTATAGACACTGTTCATTACGGTAAAAATGAAATATATAATACCTATTCGGGATTTGAACCACGTTTCAGCCTTACATGGGTAATTAACGAAAAATCATCAGTTAAAGCAGCTTATAACCGGACAATGCAGTATGTTCAGCTTGCATCAAACTCTTCGGGAGGCAATCCGCTTGATATCTGGTTTCCTGCCTCTCCAAACGTAAAACCACAAAGCGGACATCAGTGGAATGCAGGTTATTTCCGGAATTTTGACAAGCCGGGACTGGAAACTTCAGCAGAGTTGTTTTACAAGAGAATGTACGATCAGGTTGATTTTAAGGATTATGCTAACCTGTTGCTTAACGACAGGATGGAAGGTGAGTTGCGTTTTGGCGATGCCCAGGCATACGGTGCGGAGTTTCTGGTGAGGAAAAACAGTGGAAATTTAACAGGTTGGATAAGTTATACTCTGTCGAGGTCGGAAAGAAAAATTGACGGAATAAACAATAATAAGACTTATTTATCGAACTTCGACCGTACCCATAACTTGTCGGTAGTAGCGACATATAATTTTACAAAACGCTTAAGCGTTTCGGCCAACTGGGTTTATGTTTCGGGTGTGCCTGTTACTTTACCTGTCGGCAGATATTATTTCGGCAATACGCTTATTCCGGTTTATTCCGATCGAAACGAAGCCCGATTGCCGGCATACCACAGGCTGGATCTTTCGGTGACAATAAAAAACAAAAACAGAAAAGACCGGAAGTTTAATTCGGAATGGAACTTTTCGGTTTATAACGTATATAATCGTAAAAATCCATATTCTTATTACTTCGAAACAGACAGGACAAATCCTCAGGTAATAAAATCATATAAAATGAGTTTGTTGCCGATAGTTCCTTCAATCACTTATAACTTTAATTTTTAAAAATCAGATATTATGAAAAATATAAAGTCAATATTATTTATTCCGGTTATTTTGATTATGATTTATTCGTGCAAGGAAGAGTTTGACTACAATCAGATGACTGAAGGGCTGGAACGTCTTGTAGTTGAAGCTTACATAACCGATGTGGATTCTGTTCACACTGTAAAGCTTATGCGCAGTTCCGATTATATAGACCCACAGCCTGCTTTGGCTGCCACGAATGCTGTTGTAACTGTAAGTAATGGCACGGATACATATAGCTTTGCCGAAGTTATGCCGGGTGTTTACAGAAATACGCTTCCTTTTTACGGCGAAACAGGAAAAACATACACTATAAGCATAAATTACGGAGAAAAGGACTACAGTGCGACTTCAGTACTCGGTGAGTGTTTTGATATGGAGAATGTTTATGCTTATTACGAAGACAGTACAAATTACCTGCTTTTATGCGGACAGGAGCCGGTTGAGCCAGATCAGTACTATACTTTGAAAACTATAGTTAACGGAGTTGAAAACGATACGTTAACAAACTGGGGCTATTTTGATGACGGACTTATTAACGGGCATTATTTTGATTTTGAGTTGTTCGCTATGCTTCAGGGAAAAGAGACTGATACAATAGAGGTAATAATTAGTTCGGTGTCAAAAGAGTTTTATACATATTTTACAAGTATTGCTCAAAATACAGGTTACGAACCCGACCCGTTTTTTAGTACAACACCGGCTAATTTCAAGGGAAATATCAGCAATGGCGGACTTGGATTTTTTCAGGCAATGTCGGTAAAAAGGAAGTCCTGCATCAGGTTGTGAAGTTTTTGTTAATTTTGTTGTTTATCACATATGATTTTTAAATGGGAGTACTGCTGAAAAGAATATTTCTTGTAGTTTCGGTTTTAACGCTAAATATGGCTGTCTATTCCGAACCATTCAGCGACTCATTATTCAACAGCAATTCAAAATTTAAACTACTGTATCTGGAGTCAGACAATCGTAGCGATATTCTCAGATACATCCGTGATACTTCAGGCTGGATAAGTGCAGAAGAAATAGGTGTGGATGATATTAAGGGAAAGAACGAGATATTGCTTAAGTCCTGTTATAATGGTGCTGAATATGAATATCCTATGATTGCCCTTACAGGCTATTCGGGATCATTTGAGCTTTATCGTGATACCGTAATGATTTACAGTTCGGGGAAATACTTTAATCCTGCTTCGGAGAATCTGTATTTTGATTCTCATTTTGTTCTTTTAAAAAAACCTTTAAACGGAAGCAGTTTTACGCTGAGGCTGCATTTTAAAAGTTATCTGGATATTTCGGGCTTTAGTGTAGCTCTTATAGGAGATGCCGGTTTGCTTGCCGATAAGGTAGTTACCGAAAACAGAAAACTGCAGCAATCGGCTTTGCCGGAACTGTTTATGGGAATATTTCTGTTGATAGCAGGAATTTTTGCCATAGTGGCATTTTTTATCAGGTTCAGGCAAAAGGACTGGCTTTTGTTTTGGTTTTTTGTCTTTTCGGCATCGCAGGGATATGTATTTATTCTGGAATACATGTATATGCTTGTAAATATTTCGCCTGTAGCTTTTATTGCCAGCACAATAATAGTTAATAATCTTGTTCCCGTGGGGATATTGGGAATTATAGCGAAAATAAGCGGATTGTCGAAAAATATTCTGATAAAAATAATGATTGGCTTACACCTGATTTATACGGCATTGAATCTGGCTATGATTCAGTACGAAATATTTAGCGGGTTATTTTGGGTACTGGTAGTTCTCGATATTATCCTGTTTGTAGGTGTTCTTATTAAATCGCGTGTTTATAAAAACCGTGATTTTTTATTTCCGGTAATTGCTTTGTGTATTTTGGTTACTCTTGTAATTCTTGATATTTTTGCTGTCTTCGGAGTGTTTTTTATAGCCGAAGATCTCAGTTCGTACGGGATGCTTATTCTGGCTTTGTCTTTTGCTCAGTTTATCGAGAGGGCATTATACAAAAGCCGAAAGCAGAATTTCGATTACGAAATAGAAATTCAACAGACCAGAAACCGCCTTTTGTCGCTTGAGAATGAGAATGTTGTTGCTCAATACGAAGCATTAAAAAATCAGGTTAATCCACATTTTTTATTCAACAGTCTTAATGTACTTTCATCGCTTATCCGTCTGGATGATAAAAAGGCTTTGAGATTTATTGAGGAATTTGCTGATATATACAGATATGTGCTGGATGCAAATGATAAAACTCTTGTTGAAGCAGAAAAGGAATTGGCATTTGTTAAGTCGTATATTTTTCTGCAGCAGTTAAGATATGGTAAAAATCTTGTAATTGAGCCGGAATATTTACAATGCGGAAAAGATATTTATGTAGTGCCGCTGTCTGTTCAGATTCTGGTAGAAAATGCGATTAAACATAATGAAATATCTGCCGAGTATCCGTTGAAAATTAAAATCAGTGTGGAGAATGATTATATTGTAGTTACCAATACTGTCAGAAAGCTAAACTATGAACCCGATTCCAACGGCATAGGGCTTAAAAATCTGTCGGAGAGGTATGCTTTACTGACATCAATGGAAACCTCTTTTTTTATACAGGGAGATGAGTTTATTGCAAAAATTCCGTTAATAAAATCTGAAGATAATGAAAATTCTGATAATTGAAGATGAGGCTCTTGCCGTACAGAATCTTAAAGCGATTTTAAAAGAACTGGAACCGGATGCAGATATTGTAGGTGTTTGTTCATCGGTAAGGGAATCTGTGTTATGGCTGTCGGATAATACTGCCGATCTTATTCTTCTTGATATTCATTTATCAGACGGGTTGAGTTTTAAAATTTTTGAACAGGTACAGGTAAATACTCCTGTAATTCTTACAACAGCTTACGATCAGTATGCAATAAAAGCATTTGAATTAAACAGTATTGATTATATTATAAAACCTATTAAAGTTGCAGACATGAAGCGCAGCATAAATAAATTCAGAACGCTTTTGCAACCTAAAACTGTTGATTATCAAAACCTTATAGATGTTCTCAGCAGATCACAGCCTAAGTACAGACAAAGATTTTCGGTTAATTTCGGAGGTAAAATAAAATCTGTTGACATAAACGATATTGCATGCTTTTACATACTGGGTAAATCGGTATTTATTTGTACAATGTCAGGCCAGAGTTACGACCTGGGTTTTTCTCTGGATCAGTTGGAAAAAGAATTGTCGCCTGTAGATTTTTTCAGAATAAGCAGACAGATGATAATTAACCACAAAGCAATTGAAAATATGTATTTTTTATCAAACCGGACTATAAAAATTGAAGCAAAAGTTAAAACCCCGGTAGAGGCAATAGTAAGCATTTTACGGTTAAGCGAGTTTAAAAACTGGCTGAACAGGTAATGAAAATACAGGCTTTTAAATTAAATTTTAAAGTTCAGATGTTTTTTTGTTTATAAATTTACGATTTTCGATAAAGCTTCCTGAAAATATTAATCCACCGATAATTCCCATCAGGATTAATAATATCTGTTCGCCGGTGTGTGCACTTCCGGGAGCCGCATCTGTTAAAATACTGCTCAATCCTATAAAAGCTTTACTTCCGGGCACCAGCATGATAATCCCGGGGACCAGAAATACCAGTTCAGGAGACTTTGTTATTTTGCTGAAAATCTTACTTGCTATTACAGCTACAATTGTTCCGATAAATATACTCATCATCAATCCTGTGAACTCCATCAGCAATGTTGTGTAGTAACTTGCAAATCCGGCAATAACCCCAAAAATCAGGTCTTTTCGCCTTACCTTGAAAATAGGGAGCAGCCCCATGGCAAGGAAAACAATTGCAATGTAGTTAAACCATTCCGGTATGTCTCTTACTGTTTCAACAGGTACAATATCAATAAACAATGACATTATTGTCAGTCCTAAAAGTACACCAAAAAACTGCTTGAACAATGAGATTAAAGCGTCAAAAAGCTTTGCGGTTCCTGATACCAGACTTTTTGAGGTGATTTCTTCCAACGCAGTTGTTATTGCCAGCCCGGGAATAAAAACAATGATCGATGCCAGAATTGTCATTGAAATGTTTATATGGGCTACATACCGGGCTACAAGCACAGTCAGAATGGTTGCTATTAATGAAACCAGAGATTCCAGAATAGTTTTTATGTATCTGGATTTGTATGACAGCAGTGTAATTCCGTAAATTATGGCTCCGTTGAAAGCTGCCATAACTGATGAGGCCCAGCTTGCATCGAGAATAATGCTAAATGCTCCTGCAGAAGCCATAAATGAAATCAGTTCTATTAACTTTCCGTATCCCAGCCGTGCGGTTTTAAGTTTCTCGATTTCTTCGTTGGCCTCAACAAAGCAGATTTTGTTGCTTAATACGTTGTTTGTAATCTCGACTATTCTGGACAGAGCTCCAAGATTCAATTCCCCGGGAGGTACACATTCTACATGATTGTATGTGTGATCATCGTCTTCAAAAAAAGTGTAATTTATCCAGGTGGGCGTATCCATAAAGCTTCCCTTAATACCTTTCTTTTTTGCAATTTCACTGAGGTATGTCTGCGATTTATAGGATGGAACCCCATAAGTATGAAGGGCTTTGCCTAATTTAACGATAAATTTATATTTTTCCGGTACCTGCATTTTTTATAGGTTTTCAGGATATTAATTCCTCTGCAAAGATAACTTATAATTTAAATAATCTGCCGACATATCTGTTGCCGGGACAAATTCATTAAACAGCAATTATTATGGCTGTTAAAAAATGCCTGTGACGCCTTTTTAAGTGTATTGCAGTAATGCCGGGTCTGTTGCCTGTGTAATAAACTATCCGAAAATCAATTGTCAGAATGTATGTTAAAAGCTGATTGTTTGCACATAGCCTGCCGATGACCAGGCACACCGGCAGGCCTGGAACTTTGACTAAGTTAATAGCCGGAAGGTTTTATTTTAATCTTCCTCTTAATCTTTAATACAGCGTATAGAAAAACCTTTCGCGGGATAATAGGAAACTCTTATTAATGCGCCGCTGAAATATCTTAATTCCCTTGAATAAAGATCTGTGGATGTCCTAAAAGCTTTCATAACAATATAATCCAGGCGTTGAATTTGCTGCTTCACGAATTCCGCCGGGAAGGGCTGTAAAACCGGTTTCGTTTGTTGCACCGGCATTTGGAGTGTACCAATGTGTAGTTCCAGCTTCTTTCAGTTTTCCTCCGGCTACGCTTTCACCCCCAAGATAATCGGAAAGGACTGTCCATTCTGCATCAGAAGGAACATGCCATCCTGACGGACACAATATGCCTGTACTTACTACATGTAAGTTGTATAATGCGCCGTATGTTTCTCCGTATGTAACAGGATCATTACGGTACCAGCAATAGGCAGGAGTGACCAGATTGTCCCATTCTAAACTGTCTGTTACCAATGGTATTGGAGTTCCGTCGTTGTATCTTGTAGTTTTAAGGTTTTCGGCCATCCATAACTGACTTCCTATTCTTACTGCTTCATAGTGGTTATTGTCTATGTCTGTTACTCCTGATTCTGCAATAAGATCGAGCACCATTATACGCAATTCGTCAACATAAGCTTTTGTAGCGGCATCAGTCGGATTTACAGGTTCCGGAACTGTAACAATTCCTGTAAAAGTTTTGTCTCCGGCTATTGTCTGGTTATTGGTGAGCAAAACAGCATTAGGGTCGGTTTCAGTTGTAATAAACCCACTTACATCAGGAATTTCGCTTCTTAATTGTGCTGTTGAATCTGCCAGTGCAGTTGTGGGTGCCAATGAGCTCAGATCCTGATCTCCGGTGTTTATCCCTGATAAGTTGCCTAAATTGGTAATATCTGTTGCTGTAATATTTGATGCCTCGCTTAATGTGTAAACAGGATCTGTTTCGGTGTAGCCGGTTAAAAAACCGCTCAAATCCTGATCGCCGCTATTTATGCCTGAAAGATTGCCCAGATTGGTAATGTCGGTTGCAGTAATATTTACGGCCTGGCTACCGGCATAAACCGGATCTGTTTCAGTTATTGTTCCTGTTAGGTTTTCTGCTGTTTTTGAGTGCAGGGCATAAGGTACACTCAGCAACTGGCTTGTACCGGTTATAGTGTAATCTGTTCCACCTGTCGGGTCGGTTTCTGTTTTTATAAAATAGATGTCGCTTGCCCAGTCGATTGAACTAAAACCTGTTTCACCACCAATTTCAATACTTACCAAACCGTTTGCGTTGGTTGTTGGCGTTTGTGTTTCGGTATATACTACGGTTCCGCTTACAGAACCTTGCAGAATACTTATCTGCATTCCTATCTGAGTATTTGTAACCGGAGTATTGCTACCGTTACGGATAACTGCCTGATAGCTCATTTTTTGCGGTGTCTGAGCAAAAACACCTGCAGTAAATAATACTGCTGCCACAATTGTAAATAATTGTTTCATAGTTTGTCTTTCCTTAATTATTAATAATTTTAATAGCTTTTGCCTCATTTAAACCTTTTTGTTTTTTTATCAGGGATAATACTTTAAGTTTACCGGTCACGATGTCCGATAAAGAGGCAAATATATGTGTGCTGAATTGCTTATAAGACCTGATTTATAATTCAGGACTTATTTTTAAGGAAATATTATTGCATTTAAATTCGCTGGGGGAAATATTTTCGGATTTACGAAATGCCGCATTGAAAGCTGACTTTGAGTTAAATCCTGATTCAAATGCTATTGCAATCATTGTATCGTTATTTGGGGACAGCAAAAGCTCTTTGGCTTTTTTTATTCTGTATTCATTAATGAATGAATTGAAGTTTTTATGGTAATATACATTAATAAATTCGGAGAGTTGATGGGGGGTTATTCCGATTATTTCAGAAAATTTCTGAAGGGTAAGTTCACTGTCAATATATATTTCTTCATTTATTTGTTTTTCTATTTTATCTCTCAATTCAGCAATATCTGTATTCTCTAAACGGGATTTCTTTGTTTTGCTGTTTTCTTTTAAATTCTCTGCAGCGTTTTTTATTCCCGGGAAAACCGTATTAATCATGAACAGGAATAATATGCATATTGAAAGCAGAAGGGAAGACAATTTCAAAAAATTATTATTACCGGTAATGATGGTTATGGTATCAATCAAAAATATTATAATGAAAGATATAAATACCAGCAAACTTGCCATCAAATAAGGGTCTTTTTTCAGGTTACTTCTTTGCGAGATAAAATATTTTACAGATAAATACCCGGAAAAAGACAGATATGACAAAAAGCTTATTGTTCCGAATATTCCCTGAACGGCAAATGTTTTATTAACAAAGAAGTCAAATCTTTCATTAAAAGATTCCGGACCTGAAGTGTAAACAGAAAGCAATGAAATTAGCCCGGAAAGCAGAAATGGTAAAAAGTGCAGGTAGGATATTTTTGAAAACCGAAAGTCCGGGTTTGTTGATATTAATGAGAAGAATAAAACCATCGGGCCTATCAGAAATATCCCTGAAAAGCAGATTGCCGATATAAATGGATAAAAATGAAACAAGTTTGATTCAAACAGGAAAAAATATGCATTGTTTATGCTGAATGCAAAAAGCAATCCTGAGAATATGCGGTTTTTTAGCTTTTTATAATCAGCCAGAATTATTCCTGTGCATAAGAGAAGGGATAATAATGCAGAATGAAGAGTGAAAAATTTTATTATTGAAGACGCTGATGCCAACATGCTTGATACTTTCTCATTTTATATGTGCAAATATAATAAGAATACAGAATCAAGTCAAGTTATTGTACATAAGGTAAATACATTTTGTTTCTTTAAATTTTTACAGAGTCTTTCAGCAATTTATTCGTTACACAAACATTTTCGTTTTTTATGTTTTGAATATTATCCAATATCTGTGAAATGTCGTCTTCTGTAATATTTCCAAAGCTTTTCCCTATAAAGGGGCAAGGCTTAACATTACCGGCCGGGTCAATATAAATAAATAATCTTCCGCCTACACAGCCGCGTTTTGCTTCCCATAAATCGGGAGAATACGTGATTGGCAGATTTTTATAATCTGATGATTTCTGGTTTTTTGTTGTTAAGCTTTCGAGTTGGCTGAAATCTGTAAGATTGAAACTGCCGTACTCATCGTTTAGCACATGGTGCATTTGTCTCGGGGAATAGCAATTTATAAAATGAGCTCCCTGCTCTCCGGCAAAATCAACATATTCTTTAAATTCTTTTTCCTGAAGTAAAGTCTTCCCGAAAACGCTGTCTATTGCTACAAACAGTCCGGTTTCGTTGGCTGCTTTTATTGCATCTGTCGCGTAAGAAAATGCTTTTGGAGTTCCTTTTACTGAATTGATATGTTCTGCATTAATTGAATCGAGGGAAATCATAACGCCTTTTAATCCCAAATCTTTAAGAACTGCCAGCTTTTCCCTGCCAAGCTGGTATCCTGTGGAAAGCAACCAGAACCGCGTTTTGCTTTTGCTGAATTTTTGTAAAATCTTTGTCAGGTCATTCCATCTCATCATTGGTTCTCCGCCCGATAAATAAATACTTCTAATTCCTTTCTGTATAAGGCTTTCAATTGTAGAAATTATTATTTCAGGGCTTAGCCTTTCTTCTTGCGTGTGAAGATCGGAATTGTAGCAATATCTGCATTTAAACGGGCATTTTGACGTAATGCAAATAATGGCAAAAACAAGTTGCGGTTGTTTGTTATGGTTTATCCATTCAATATCTTTTAATACATATCCGATAAAATCTTTTGAATTAACAGGCGGCATATCGGGAACAGCAATTATTTCCCTGCCAGCCTTAACATATCTGTTAGGGGTTGTATTAAAAAGGCATCTGCTGTCTTTAAAATATTTGTTTAATTCTCTGAATGCTTTAAAAAAACCAAAGCGTGAGATAGCTTTTAAGTATAAACGAACTGCAATTTGCAGGTCTGTCAGTTTTTTATTAAAGCCATATATAAATTTAGTCTCTGACATTATTTAAGTGTTGTTTCAAAAACGGCATACTCACTGTCGGGTTCAGCCTTTTTTCCGCTTATCCTTTCAATATATTTTATTGCCATATTAATACTGTCTGTGTTTTCTTCAAAAATAAAGCCTCCGGTTCCGTATTTGTATCCGGCTGCGATAACGTCCTGCATCATCTGATTCATCAAAGCCATTTCAATACCTTTTTTCCTGAACTCCGGAGCAATTCCTATTTCGGTGAATCTGAATGTGTTTATAGGGTTGAAAAGCTTAAACCGGATGACGTCCTGGCTGTAATTGCTGTTGGCTTTTAACTCACGGTTTCTTTTGAGCAGTTGGTTGAAGTCCGGGAACCAAAATAAAAAACCGACCGGTCGGTCGTGAAAAACCGACCGGTCGGTCGTGGTATTCAGCAAACAACAAATTCTCGTTTTTCAGTAAAAACTGAAACTGCTCAAACAGTTCCAGATCTTCAGGTGCATTTCTGTTTGCCCAGAACGGATGTTCACGGAAGCAGATATTGTTAAGTTCTGTGTAAATCTTTGAATATTCCGGCAGATTCTTTTTGTCTGATTTCCTGATGCTTATGTTTTTGTCTGTTTTTATTCTGGCACTAAGCTTTTTGTAGTCTTCTGATATTTGTGCGTGGAAACTGAAAGATACTATTTTTCTTGCCTTGAGTTTACAGAAGTAGTCTTTGTAGTACGGCATGCTATAAGGCAACCCGAAAACCGGAACCTTGTCAAAATTATTAAGTAAAATTCCGGCCCCGTAGTTCAGGTGTCCGTTTAATCCAAAGCAGATTTTATTTTTATCAGGGAAACGTCTTTTTGCTTCATTTATAATTTCTTCTGCAATGTTTTTTAATCCTTGTTTTGCCTCGAAAAAAGCGACCTGGACGTAATCGGGCAGGAGAGTGTCTGATATAAAAGCAAATCTGCAGACAGGCGAACCATCTTTTTCGACTATTACCGGATTTACCTGTGCATGTTTATGGAATTCTGACGGACCTTCAACAACAAGCTTTAAAACATCATCTTCGGATGAACGGTAATAAGGATTTTTACGATAAATTTCGTTCCCGGTTTTGTAAAACCGGTCAAGGTCGTTTGCTGTATTTACATCAGTGAATTTCAAATGAATATTTCTTTTGGCTTTTCAAATCCTAAGAAAGTTGTGTACATCGATGCGCAATATGCCCCGGCATTTCCCAAAATAATAAAATCTCCTATTCCGGCTTTTGGCAATAGCGCATCGTGTGACAAAAAATCTCTGGAATAAGTAGAACAGCCGTTTATTTTTGTTCTGATTTTATTTTCATTCTTTATCAGGCCGTTTTTATCCAGAATCCAGACAGGGTGAAAAGAATCGTCAGGATATAACAATGGTCGCGGGAATTGTGCAGAACATGCATTTACCCCAATAAACTGAATGTTGCTTCTGAATTTGACATCTGTTGTATGGCAAATAAAATATCCTGATTGTCCGCCAAGAATCCGGCCCGGTTCGATGATAAGTTTTACCATCCTGCCTTTTGTTTCGGAGAAGTCTGTCATTAACTTCGTAACGCTTTTGCCATAAACTTCAAAGTCGAAATTTTGTTTTCCGGTATCATCAATACCAAAGCCTCCGCCGAAATCAATATATTCAAGATCAGGGAAATCCTTTGCCAGTTCAAGAAGAATTCTGTAGTAGCCTAAAAAGTAGTCTATATCCGTTATGTCTGTGCCGATATAAATGTGCAGGCCATTGATAAGTTTTTTGTTTTTTATGGATTTTATTTCTTCAATACTTAATCCCAATCTGCTGTTTTCTCCGATAAAAATACCTGCTCTGCCCGATTTTGGGGTAAATGCTTTATTTCCGATATTGCACCTTATTCCTGCCGGCTTGCCGGGAAAATTTTCAAACCAGTAATCCAATTGCGAAAGAGAATCGAGATTTACATAAATATTTTCGTCGTGAACTTTATGCATCATCTCCCTGCTTATTGACGAAGCTGTAAAAATGATTTGCTTACCACTAAACCCTGCACTTTTTACTTCGTCAAGGTGTAATTGAGAGTTCACAAATACATTCAGTCCATGGTTTTTGATGATTTTTAAAAACTCAGAATTGCAGTTTGCCATAGTTGCGAAGTGAACTGCGGTGTCGGGATAAGTAATGTTTTTGAAGTTATTACAGATCTGAATTATTTTATCTTTATCATACACGTAAACCGGTTCTTCACTTTGTAAGGCTTCTGCTTTTATCCATTCCGGTATTTTCTCTGACAGCATATTGTTTGTTTTCGTATGTGATTTCAATATTACAATATTTTTTTGATTAACGGGCTATCTTAGGGTTTATTGTTCCCAAATTTAAGAGCAAAAAAAACAGGGAAAATCATTTCCCTGTTTTAAGATGTCTCTGAAAATTCAATTTAGTTTTTGTTGAATTTTCTGATATAGTTTTGTTGATTATCTCTTAAATTTAAAATATACATTCCAGGTTTGAAATTGCTGATGTCAATTTTTTCATAGATATCAGTATTGCCAGTGGTTAATTTTCCGCTCAAAACAACCTGTCCTGTGATGTTAGTAATGTTCCAGCAAATTTCATCCGAATCAGTATTTGAAAGTTTAATATTCAGTATGTCGCTGACAGGATTTGGATAAATCATCAGGTTTTCGTCGCTGTTTGTAAATTCAACATTAACAAAAGGAGTAACAATTCCTGAGCAAGATACATTAATATTAGCAGCTCCGCCACCGGATATAGCTATCATTTCAGAATCGTAGTTTCCTACAGCCAGACCTGATTTAAGTCTTGCGAAAACAGTAGTTTCAGTTCCGTTATATGCACTGATTACGATAGGAGTACTCTGGAATCCTGTTCCGGTAGTTAATGAAATTTCATAATCTGCAGTTGGAGTAATGGTTACATCTGAGCCATCGAGGAATTCTCCGCTTAAAACATAAGATTGTTCAGCAGACGGACCAAATCCGGATACGTATGTAAATCCGCTCAGACTGGTTGGATTAGCAGTAAGAACTGCTTCAGGAGAATAAGCTCCGCAGTAAACGCTGATGTTATCAATGAAAGCTCTTTTGACGTCAGTTGCAATCTTTATTTTTGACAACTCTGTACCATCGTTTATTTGCAAACTGTATGACTGGAACTCAGTTGCAGGAGTAATATCAACACCAACCTGAACAAAGTTTACTCCGTCGCTTGCATGGAAAATCTGAATTACCGAAGCATCTGTTCCCCATTTTGCATAATCGAAATTTAACGAAGCTCCCTGGGTAAGATCAATAGCCGGAGTAATAATATAACCATTTGCAGATGATGTTCCGAGTTTAATTTCTCCTCCTGCAGAATATATTTTTAATCCTGTCCAACCGGTAACCATAGTGTAAGTATCAAGAGTTTCAGATATGTCTGTTGTTGAAGGCGCTTCGTGTGTTCCTGTTGTGAATCCGCTGAAATCTTCTTCCAGACAAGGATATGCGCTGCCATCGGTAACACTGCCGTTGCAGGTTACTGTAACATTGCCTGCACCACCTCCGGAAATTGTAATAACTTCAGAATTGTAATCCCCTACAGAAAGATCTGTAACAAGTCTTACATAAACTGTAGTATTTGTTCCGTCAAAAGCAGAAATGGTAACAGGTGTACTTTGGAAACCTGTTCCTGAAGTTAAAGATATTTCATAATTTGTTGATGGTGTTATGCTTACATCGCTGCCATCAAGTCCTGCTCCGCTTAAAACAAACGATTGTTCTGGAGACGGTCCATTGCCGGAAAGGTAATTAAATCCGCTTAAACTTGCAGGATCAGCAATGAGTGTAGGCTCTACATATTCTGTAACGCTTCCTGAGCATGTTACAGTAACATCACTTGCACCACCGCCGGAAATTGTAATAACTTCAGAATTGTAATCTGCTGCAGAAAGATCCGCAATTAATCTTACATAAACTGTGGTATTTGTTCCGTCAAAAGCAGAAATTGTAACAGGAGTACTTTGGAATCCTGTGCCTGTAGTCAGAGATATTTCATAATCTGTTGATGGTGTGATAATCACATCGTTGCCATCCAGATTTATTCCGCTTAAAGTAAACGATTGTTCAGCAGAAGGGCCGGAACCGTAAATGTAATTAAAACCATTTAAGCTTGCAGGATCTGCAGTTAATGTTGCTCCCGGAATATCGCTTACACTTCCGTTACAGGTAACAGTAATATCGCTTGCGCCACCACCTGAAATTGTAATAAGTTCAGAGTTGTAATCTGCAATCGCCAGACCTGCAATTAATCTTACATAAACAGGAGTAGCTGTTCCATCAAAAGCAGTGATAGTAATCGGAGTACTTTGGAATCCTGAACCTGAAGTTAAAGATATTTCATAATTTGTTGAAGGAGTAATAGTTACATCTGTTCCGTCAAGAATTGTTCCGCTTAAAACAAAAGATTGTTCAGCAGAAGGGCCTGAACCGGTTATGTAATTAAAATCGTTCAAAACTGCAGAACTAACACTAAGTTCCGGAGTTGGAACAATACCACCGCATGTCACTTCAATATTATCAATGAATGCACGTTTAATATCTGTGCCGATTTTAATTTTTGATAATGGTGTTCCGTCAGTAATATCAATACTTGCTGTTTGGAATCCGGTTTCTGGTGTAATGTCAGTACCTACCTGTACAAATGTAACTCCGTCACTGGCATGGAAAACCTGAATTACTGAAAGATCTGATGCCCATTTAGCATAATCGAAACTTAAAGTTCCTCCAGCAGTGAGATCAATAGTTGGAGTTACAATATAGCCATTATCGCCACTGACTCCGATTTTAATTTCACCACCTGCTGAATAGATTTTGTAACCTGTCCAGCCTGGTATTGCAGTGTAAGTGTCAAGAGAAGTTGCTATATCTGTAAAACTTGGGGATGCATGTGAGCCATCTGTAAAATTGTCAAAATATTCAGCTAAACAAGGTGCTGTTACTGGGTCTAAAACGCTGCCGTTACATTCAACAGTAATGTCAGAAGCGCCACCACCCGAAATTGTAATTAATTCAGAATTGTAGTCGCTGATAGCAAGACCTGCGATTAATCTTACATAAACCCCGGTGTCGGTACCATTAAAAGCAGCAATAGTAACCGGAGTGCTCTGGAATCCTGTTCCTGAAGTTAAAGATATTTCGTAATTTGTTGAAGGAGTGATGATTACGTCGCTGCCATCCAGACTGGTTCCGCTTAAAGTGAAAGTTTGTTCAGCAGACGGACCTGATTCAAAAAGATAATTTAACCCGCTTAAACTTGCCGGTATAGCAACCAGGGCCGGACTTGGGATTTCGCTTACGTTTCCGCTGCATGTTACGGAAACGTCGCTGGCACCACCACCTGAAACAGTAATTAGTTCAGAATTGTAATCTCCGGCAACAAGACCTGCAATTAATCTTACAAAAATCTGAGTGTCGGTTCCGTTATAAGCAGAAATTGTAGCAGGAGTGCTCTGGAATCCGGTACCGGAAGTTAAAGAAATTTCATAATTTGTTGATGGGGTGATAACAACATCACTGCCATTAAGATCTGTTCCGCTTAAAATAAAAGATTGTTCAGCAGAAGGGCCTGAGCCTGCAATGTATGTAAAGCCACTCAACTCTGAAGGAGCTGCAAGCAGTGTTGGTGACGGCATATTGCTTACGCTTCCGCTGCATGTTACGGAAATATCACTGGCACCTCCACCGGATACTGTAATAAGTTCAGAATTGTAATCTCCGGTAACAAGGCTTGCAATTAATCTTACATAAATCTGGGTGTCTGTTCCGTCATAAGCAGCAATTGTAACAGGAGTGCTCTGGAATCCGGTTCCTGAGGTCAGAGATATTTCATAATTTGTTGAAGGTGTGATAACAACATCACTGCCATTCAGATTTGCCCCGGAAACTGTGAAAGATTGCTCAGTTGAAGGACCAAATCCCTGTACATACGCAAATCCGCTGAGTATTGAAGGATTAACCGAAAGAACCGGGTCTGTAGAGGCACCACAAAATACTTCAATATTATCAAGAAAAGCCCGTTTTATATCAGTTCCGATTTTTATTTTTGACAATGCTGTTCCGTCGGTAATGTTGATACTGAATGTCTGAAAATCGACATCAGGAGTAAGGTCTGAACCAATCTGAACAAAGTTTACACCGTCAGCAGCATGAAAAACCTGCACTACTGAAACATCAGTGCTGTATTTTGAATAATCAAAATTTACAGAACCTCCTGCTGAAAGGTCAATAGTAGGAGTAATAATATAGCCGTTTGAACCTGAGGCTCCTAACTTTATTTCACCACCAGCAGAATATATTTTGAAACCTGTCCAACCTGTTGTAGCAGTGTAGGTATCCAGTGAGGCAGAAATGTCTGTGGTTGCAGCAGAAGCATGAGAACCGGCAGTAAAACCGCTGAAATCTTCAGCGAGACAAGGTGTAGAAGATGGATCTGTAACACTTCCGTTGCATTCAACACTAATGTCAGAAGCTCCGCCACCTGAAATTGTAATTAATTCAGAATTGTAATCCCCCAGAGTGAGGGATGCGGTTAATCTTACATAAACTTCTGTATCAGTTCCGTCAAAAGCGGTAATAGTAACAGGTGTGTTCTGGAATCCTGTTCCGGAATTCAATGAAATTTCATAATTTGTTGAAGGGGTGATAGTTACATCACTTCCATCCAAAGTTGTTCCGCTTAATGTAAAAGATTGTTCAGCCGAAGGACCTGATCCTTCAAAATAATTTAATCCGTTTAAAATTACCGGGTTTGCAGTTAAAACCGGACTTGGAATATCGCTTACACTTCCGTTGCATGTAACTGAAATATCACTTGCACCACCGCCTGAAATTGTAATAAGTTCTGAATTATAATCTGCAATTGAGAGACCGGCAATAAGCCTTACATATACGTTTGTGGCAGTCCCGTCAAAAGCAGTGATGGTAATAGCGGTACTCTGGAATGATGTCCCGGAGGTTAAGGAAATTTCGTAATCAGTTGATGGCGTAATTGTAACATCTGTTCCATCCAAGGTTGTTCCGCTAAGGGAGAAAGATTGTTCAGCAGAAGGACCGGAGCCGGTGATATAATTAAACCCGCTCAGTGTTAAAGGTGTAGCATCAAGTGTTGCAGAAGCCGGAGCAAATCCGGTAATTGAAATAGCATCAATTCCGGCACCTATAGCATCAATTGTCCCTTCAACATAAAACTTGATCTGAACTTCTGTTCCGTTATAGGCAGATAAGTCAAATTCAGTCATGTCTGTTAAAGTGTTTGTTGCAGGAACTCTCGTTCCTAAAATAGTCCAGTCAACACCATTGTTGGTTGAGATGGCAACCGTAATTGTGTTTTCGGCTTCATTAGTACCACCATAAGTTCTTGCTTTAAAGTTTAAAGCCTCACCGGTGTAATTGTCGAAATCCATAGTAGGACTAACTGTGGACGAGGTTGCTTTTAGCAATTGCAGATACGTGGTTCCTGCAACATCTGTATCCGTCCATGTGTCAAATCCTGATACATCAGTTCTTACAGGAATAATATTTTCCTGTGCGTAGCTTTGTCTGATTCCTGATAACAAAATAATTGTACCAAGAAATGCGAATAAAATTTTCTTCATTTCAAAACAGGTTAAATTAAAATATAATTTTTAGAGTCTCAATTTTTTAAATATCATTATTCTGGTATTCCATTCATTTAAAGATGCAACAAAAATCTGTTTAGTTTTTGTTTATCTTTTTAGAAATGCTGTGGGTGTCATCATATAATCTAATGTAATACATTCCTGACTTGAGATTTTCAGTTTCAATCTGGTCGAATGCAAAACCACTTGTAATTAATAATTTAGATGTGTAAATTATTTGTCCTGTAATATTAGTGATTTCGTATTTTACAAATTCTGAATTCCAGTTGGATATACTGATGTTCAGGATGTCATCACAAGGATTAGGATAAATAATAACTTCTGCATTATTATCCGTGTAGCAGGTATTAACAATAATAGGGGAGTATTCGAACTTACCGTCGAAATCAATTTGTTTTAATCTGTAGTATGATTTGGCATTATTGTTTTTATCTTCAAACTGATAGTTCAGAACAGCGTTTGAATTTCCGGCACCTTTTACAGTTCCCAGTATTTGCCAATTGTTGCCGTCATCACTTTTTTGTACCTCAAAATAATCGTTATTTATTTCGCTGGCAGTTACCCATTCAAGGTTTGCAACTGCATTGCGGCATTTTACATCAAAATTTATTAATTCTACAGGTAACGGATTTGTATTGTTTTTTGCAATTGCAAAATCGGAGAAAGATGTTATGTTATTACGGAAAGCATAAACAGTTCCGCCTGTAATTAACTGTGTTGAGTTGTTGTGATTTCCGTAAAGTCCCCAGTCAGATGAAGCATTGGTACGTTTAATTACCGTATGCTGATCTGCTGTAGCTCCTGCATTCGAAGAGCCGTTAAGGCTTAAACCTACGTTGTAATTAACTGTAGTAGTTCCGGCATTAGGAGTAATTGTCCAGAATCCGCCATCGAGAACGGTCTCAACAGCAACGCCTCCATATTCCAGTCCAAGAGCAGAAATATCCAGATCTGCTCCTCCGATCGGATTAAAGCTTGCGTCAAGATATGTCATTCCGGCAGAACTGTTAAGTGCAATATTTGCAAGTTCGTAGTTTGATGAATTACCCACAGGAATATCGTAACTCCCGGTTGGGTTTACCTGTCTGCGTAAATTGCCGTTTATATATGATGCATCAGAATAGTTGCTTAGGTTTGCTATTGCAGGATTTGTAACATATACTCTGTCTGATCCGGTATTTACAAGGCCTGATGTTAAATTCAGATTATTAACATTGATATTATCACTTAAATTAATATTTCCGCCTGATTTATTAACAACAAGAGTTCCGAAAGTTTCGGTTCCGTTGTTGGCTGATATATTCTGATCTGCTGATCCGTTCATTGTAATACTTATTCCTGTTGCATCAATAGCAGCATCAGAATGAACATAATAGTCTCCTCCAATTTCGAAATTGTTTGAATTGGCATTTGCTGTTGCTGTGTTTTCAATGCTGAAATCATTATTTACTACAATTGTCTGTCCACCTGAAACCGGGTAAACTTCTAGGTCTCCTCCCTGTACATCCAGTGAGTAAAGTTCGGCAGCAACAGCACTTGTTCCGTCAGAATCAGACAAAATCATATCTCCGGTTACATTTGCTCCTGTAAAACGGACGATGCCCGTAAGATTATAATTGGAAGCTCCGTCTCCGCCAAGGAACAAATCATCATCGGTCTGAATTATGCTTCCGTTATCGGTAAACAGGCTTGTTCCTGTCATGTTAAAATCTGCCCATGTCTTTATAAACAAGTCGGATCTGCCTCCTGTTGAAGACAGAGTTATGTTTGCATCTGTCTTGTCTGCCGCAATTGAATATGCTTTGATTGCATTCCCGCTGCCTTGCAAAATCTGGGATGTCGAAGACGATAAAATAACAGAGAGATTTGATTTACAGTTGTCGTGCATAGTAGCTCCGTTTTGTAAAACAATATTCCCGTCAATGTTTAATGAAGATCCTGCTGAAGACATGTTGAAGATACTGTTGTCAACCAACAAACCGTTTTCAATATCAAGCTTATCAGCAATTGTTTTGGTTCCTCCGCCTGACATTGCAAGGCTGTTTAAGGCTAATGTTACAAGAGTGGCAGCTTCGGAATTTACCGATTGGTCTGTTGTTCCGTTTAGAACAAGGTCAGCTTTTGAACTTAAGAATCTTGTGTTATCATCGATTATAATGTCGCCTCCAACTTCAACGTGAACTGCATTTGTGTTGAAATTAACGCTACCGCCTGTCAGTTCAAAATCTCCGCCAACGAATAACTGCGCACCATCAACATTATAAATGTCTCCTATTACATTGATATCATTACAATATGCCAGAGAGTCTGCATGTGCACTTAAAACAAGGTCGTATCTGTCAGCAGCATGAGCCGGGATTTCGACATTTATTGTAGCGTCAGGAACA
Organism: Bacteroidales bacterium; assembly: GCA_003249955.1. Lineage (GTDB taxonomy): Bacteria > Bacteroidota > Bacteroidia > Bacteroidales > ML635J-15 > Bact-19. The sequence goes on from QKHS01000032.1 coordinate 24,603, forward strand.
ACCAGACTATACCAGTTTCCGCAATTACACCACTGTCCGTCTTTATAACCTGCCCATTTACCACTGGTTAAATCGCCGGCTTCAATGCTGATAGTCTGTCCGTCCTGTTTGTAAAGCGGTAAGTTTGCATCATAATCAACATTGTCTGCCCAACCTGTCCAGTTGGTCGGATCGTTGACTCTGCCTATCCATTGGGTTCTGTTTGCGGCAGTCAGGCTTCCGGTATATTTTACTTTGGATTTGTTTGTAAGTCCTGATACATTGGTAGTAGCACATTCACAACCAGGATAAATTGTTGATCCGGCAGTATTGTCATAGCCCGGGCTTGTGTACCAGCCTATAGCGGTCCATCCGTAAAGTACATTTCCTGAATAAGTTGCATTATGTGTACCTGCCGGATCTGACCATGTTCCACCCTGCATTACCCATATCTGGTCGGAGTCGTTAAAATTAAAACCTGAACCATTGCCTAACTGAACACATGTCCAGTTTGCATTATCAAGATCTCCGTCAAGATATACATTTACATTTGATCCGAAAACAGGAGATGCTACGTTTCCGACAGTCTCAAAAGTAATTACCTTACCGGCACCTATATTTGAATTCTGACGTGTAAATCTTAAAACTCCTTCAGAATCTGCCCAAAGTCCTGCTGTAACTCTCTCATAACCATTGTCGGTAAAATCTATGGATGTCCCGTTTGCTATTGCTTTAAAAGAAACAATGGAAAACTCGTCCCCGTCGGTACCCGAAGTGTTTACTGCAAATATTGCCAAATCGCCGTATTGCAGAATTGTAACAGTTGTAGGATATAATATAAGTTCAACACCTGCCGACCATTGTGTTCCCTGACGGACAAATATTGTTGCATAATAAGTTAAGTCATTTGTCAACCCGGTAACTGTCATTGATGTTCCGGTTCCTTTATAAATAACATACTCATTGGTACCTATGTCTGTTCCTGAGCCAAATACCGCATCAGCAGTATAGGAAGAGCCGTCACCACCCGGAGTTGCACTAACTGAAGCCCCTTCATGGCAAACGATAAGAACTTCGTCAAAACATGTTGCTCCCGGGTTATTCCATGTGAGTTCCGATTCTGAATCGCCGTCAGCGTTGGAGTAGGTGTTTACATCAGATAATCCTAAATTAGAAACGGTCACAGTCGGACAATCGGTATTGGACAACCAGTTGGTTCCGGAATATGTATAAGCTTTTACTTTGTAAGTCTCACCTGCAGTCAGCCCTGTTACGGTAATTGATGTTCCGGTTCCTTTATATACTATGTAGGAATACGGAGTTGTTGAGCCAAATTCTGTTCCTGAAGCAAAATCAGCCACGGCCGTTAATGTAGAAGGATCTGTGCCGTCACTTATAGTATGTGGAACTAATGTGGCAGAATTGCGGAATGCAATTATTACTCCTTCATAATTCCCTGCAGGTGCAGTCCATGTTATTTCTGCAGTTGTGTTGCTTGTGCATCCTATATTCAGGTCGGTCACCGGAGCCAGAGTTACATTTCCGCTACATGCGAGAGTTTCACTTGTTGCGCCTGTTGAACTTATTGTTACATCTTCAAGATTGTATTCTCCTATAGCCAGACCTGCTTTCAGTCTTACATAAATTGTTGTAACGGCAACTGTATTTGATACCGGAGTCAATGAAACGGATGCGCCAAATGTTACATCATCATCAGATACTTCATAATCTGCAGGTGCTGTAACAACCAAATCGTTCGATAAACTGCTTCCTGAGACAGTAAAAGTCTGCGATGCAGCAGGCCCGTTACCATAAATGTATGTAAATCCTGTCAGGGCTGTTTCTGAAACTGATAAAGCAGGAGTAGTTACACTACCATTACATGTTACGGTTTTATCTGTAGCATCAGTGCTTGTTGCTGTAATATCTTCGTTGTTGTAATCCCCGGCAGCTAAACCTGCTTTCAGTCTTACATAAATTGTTGAAGAAGCAACTGAACCGCCTGATTGTGTTAAAGTGACCGGATTTGTAGCAAGGAAAGATCCTCCTGATCCGGTTGAAATTTCGTAATTTGCCGGAGGTGTAATGCTGATGTCGCCGGTTAGATTGTATCCGGAAATTGAAAATGATTGTTCGCTACTTGGTCCGTTGGAAACGACATAATCAAGTCCGCTGAGGCTTGATGGGTTTACTACGATAGTAGGCCCTGAAATTAATCCTGTTAATTGAATGTCATCAACATAATAATACTCAGAGACATCCAGACCCACAACTCTTAATCTTACACTTATCTGAGTTTCGGCATTGTCGATATTTACAGTCCATGGATTTGTGGCAACTGTTGTCGGATCTGCTCCGTTGGTATTGCCAAAATCAATCGGGGTATTGCTGTATCCGTCAATAAGTTTGACAGAACCTGCACCTGTCCATGTAGAACCGTTGTCGTATGAAATATCCAAATACAAATCTTCACCGGAGTCCGGTCCTGCTGCAGCAAATGCTACCGATAAAACAACATCGTCGTAAGCAGTAATATCAATATTTTCCAGGATAATGCTGTTGCTTCCGTCCAAACGTCCTGATTGGGTTCCGCCACTGAACTTTGTAGTAGATTCTGTGCATGTTCCTGTATAGGTCCATGTATCTGCAGGAGTTGCAGGATCAACTTCAAATCCCTGGTAAGCAAGAACCAGAGGAGCTCCTGAAACTGTAACAGTTCCGTTACAGCCGACGGTTTTGTCTGTGGCACCGGTACTTGTAGCAGTAATATTTTCGTTATTATAATCTCCGGCAATTAATCCGGATTTAAGTCTTACATAAACGGTCACAGAACTAACAGTCCCGCCGGACTGTGTCAATGTTAACGGAGTTGTATATCCTGAACCGGATGTAAGCGAAATTTCGTAATCTGCCGGAGCAGCGATACTTATATCTGATGTAAGATTTGCACCTTCGATGGTAAAGCTTTGTTCTGCAGAAGGCCCGCTTCCCTCAACGTAAGTAAAACCAGTAATAGTTGCCGGGTTTACATTTATTATTGGCTGGGTTATGTTTAATATCCCCGAAACATTCGAAGACCCGTCCCATGTACCACCGTTGTAACCACCGTAGGAATATTCATCAGCGTTGGGGTTTACTTTAAACCTGCTGGCGTAGTAATAAGTTCCGGCACTAAGAGCTGATCCTATTTCTGCAACAAATTCATCATTATTTCCGCTTTGGGCATTAAATGTTGCTGCTACCCAGTTTGTCCATGTTGAAGGATCTGTATCGGCAGAATTGTAGCCTATCCAGCAACTTACATTTGCTCCTGCTCCTGCAGCTTCTGTAACTCCTGATTCATAAATCTGGGCGTAGGCATTATATGTGTCACCAACATTAATAGTCCCGCTTGCAGGCCATTGAAGATTGCACCAGTCCGGATAATTGGAATTTATTGTTAATATGCCCGAAACATATGTAGTTCCGTCCCAGAAGCCACCTCCGCTTCCGTTATATCCTCCGTATGAGTATGTTGTCCCTCCGTTAAGTGAAAAACGGCTGGCATAGTAATATGTCCCGGCAGAACTAATTGAAGATCCTATATTTGCAACATATTCGTCATTATTTCCGTTGTCAGTGTTGTAGCTTGCCACTACCCAGTTTGTCCATGTGTCAGGGTTTGTATCTGAACTATTGTAGCCTATCCAGCAGGTAACACCTGCTCCCTGGCCTGCGGCTTCGGTTAATGAAGGTTCGTAAATCCGGGCATATACGTTAAACACTCCTCCTGTGGTAATTGTTCCGTTGCCCGGAGACTGAAGATTGCACCAGTTAGGGTAATCGACAACATAACCGCTGCATGTAACAGTTTTATCAGTTGCTCCCGTACTGCTTGCTGTAATGACTTCTGAATTATAAGTGCCTGCAGATAATCCAGATTTTAATCTTACATAAATAGTAGTTGTTGTAACGCTACCGCCTGATTGAGTTAAAGTCAGAGGACTTGTATAACCGGAACCTGAACTAAGAGATATTTCGTAATTTGCCGGAGCCGCAATACTAATATCGGAGGTAAGATTACTGCCTTCAACTGTAAATGTTTGTTCTGCCCCAGGCCCTGCATCTTCGGTGTAACTGAAAGCGGTGAGAGTGGAAGGAGATACTGTTATCAGAGGTGTTGATCCGGCAAATGTTGTTGTTGAGAAATCATCAATATATATAGTTGCGCCGGTTCTGTATATTTGAATTTTATTAACAGAAGAGTTGTTTACTGTAATCGTTTTTAAAGTTTTTGTTGTAGAGATTGTAAACGGAGATCCGGGAGCAGCAGCCCATGAAACTCCGTCATCCGTTGATATATTAACCTGATAAGCTCCGCTTGATGTTGATGCTGTTACATAAAAGGAAATTTCTCCAACGCCACCGGATAAGGTCGGAGTTATTATCTGAGCCCCTGTAGCACTTCGGATTTGAGCAGATTTTGTTCCGGAGTTTACTCCTGTAGTTCCGGCGATAACATTTTTCACCTGCCAATCGCCTGAAGAAAGAGTGGCAGTTATAAGAGAAGTATTATAAGAACTTGGTAAACCTGATTCAAAACTTTCACTTATTTGACCAAAACTAACCGTGCATAAGCACAAAAACACAGAAATGCTAAAAAGAATTAATAAGCCTTTTTTCATTTTATTTAATATTTTCAATTTACACTCAAACAAATATCCCCTATCAACAGGGGGATTTACCTCAATTTTACAAAAATAAGCAATTTTATAACAGTAATTTCTGCTAAATGTTATGAAATCGTTATCAATTTTTTGTTTTTTTTCAAGTAAGCCTAAAAATTCAATGAAAACTAGTCTCTGTCTTGTTTTGAAGAAGATTTATTTTTTTTAACAATTGTTGAAAACCAGTATTTATTTGTGTATTAAAGATTGAAAATATGATTATTGTGGTGTTTTTTCTCAGAAAAGTCAATATCCGTTTTTGTTTTTAAAGCAGATTAACGGGCAAATTCGTAAATAAGTGATAATCAGGCATAAATTTCCGGTTCTGTTTTTTTACAGATATGAAAATTACATAATATGTTTTTTATGGTTTATTGCGTTTTTATTATTTTATAAAAAGGACTTTTGTTTTGTTCATAAACAAGCTGAATAAAATATGTTCCGTTTCCTATTGCTGAAATATCAATAACCATATTATCTTTATTGTTTACAGCAACAGAGTAAACAAGACTACCTTTAATATCCATAACTCTGATTTTTTCTGTGTTTCCAGGGATGTTTGAAATGCTTATCTGATTTACAGCAGGATTAGGGAAAACTGATACAGAGATATTGTTTTCGCTTTGATCGATATAAACATTGTCTTCAGTTACATTTCCGCTGCAATTTACGTAAATATCTGTAGCTCCTCCACCTGATACAGTTGTATGTTCAGAATCGTAAAATCCAACTTCCATACCGGCTTTAAGCCTAATATAAACAGGAGTTGAGGTACCATCAAAAGATGATAAAACAATATCAGAATCTGTAAAACCAGTTCCGGAATTTAAAGATATTTCAAAGTCTGCCGGTGCAGTAATTGTAACATCACTGCCATCCATATCTGTTCCGCTTATATTGAAAGATTGTTCCTCAGACGGGCCGCTTTCGTAAACATAAGTGAATCCCGTTAAAGATATAGGATCAGCTATGAGAACCGGCTGCATAACTTCGGAAATGCTTCCGCTGCAATTTACATAAATATCTGCTGCTCCTCCACCTGATACAGTTGCAGTTTCAGAACCGTAAATTCCAGATTCCAGACCGGCTTTGAGCCGAACATAAACAGGAGTTGAGGTCCCATCAAAAGATGATAAAACAATAGGATTGCCTGCAAAACCAGCTCCGGAATTTAAAGATATTTCAAAGTCTGCCGGTGCAGTAATTGTAACATCACTGCCATCCATATCTGTTCCGCTTATATTGAAAGATTGCTCCTCAGACGGGCCGTGTCCGTAAATGTAAGTGAATCCGCTAAGGGTTGAAGTATTTACCGATAAAACAGGATCCGGGTCAGGAGCCCCGCAAACGACATCAATATTATCCAGATAAACCCGTTTTTGAGTTGTCCCGATTTTTATTTTTGATAAAGATGTCCCACCTGTAATTTCTACACTGTTGTTTGTATAGGCTGTCGTTGGAGTGATGTCGCTGCCAACCTGGACAAAATTGACTCCGTCGGGAGCATGAAAAATCTGCACTTTACCGGCATCGGTTCCGTAAATCTGAATGTCAAAACTTACCGAAGCTCCTTCTGATAAAACAAGCGTTGGGGTAATAATATATCCGGCAGCAGAACTTGATCCGAGTTTTATTTCTCCGCCTGCAGAGAATACTTTAAGTCCTGACCATCCTGGCTCCTGAGTGTAGGAATTCAGAGTAACCGAAATATCAGTACTTCCGGGAGTAGCATGAGTGCCGTCAGTAAAACCACTGAAATCTTCGGATAAGCAAGGTCCTGTTACAATGTCCGTTACCGTTCCGTTACAGCTTACGTTTAAAGTAGTTGCGCCACCACCTGTATTAGTAATAATCTCAGCATTGTAAGTCCCGGCAGATAAACCTGCCTTAAGCCTTACATATATTGTTGTTGAAGAAAGTGTTGCACTTGTGTAAGGAACAGAAATGTCTGATGTGTATCCTGATGCTGAGTTTAAAGAAATTTCGTAATCTGCCGGTGCGGTAACCATAATGTCTGACGGATATCCGGTAAGATTGTTTCCGGTAAGATTGTATGACAGGTATGCAGAAGGACCGGAACCTAGAGTATAGCTAAATCCGTTTAAACTTGTCTGGCTTAAAGAAAGTGCAGGAGGAGGAACTGCTGTTACACTGCCACCACAACTTACATTTACGGTTGTTGCTCCTCCACCTGTATTTGCAATTATTTCAGAATTATAAGTCCCGATAGATAAACCTGCCTTAAGCCTTACATAGATTGTTGTTGAAGAAAGTGTTGCGCTTGTGTAAGGAACAGAAATGTCTGATGTGTATTCTGATGCTGAGCTTAAAGAAATTTCGTAATCTGTTGGTGCAGAAACCGTAATATCTGACGGATATCCGGTAAGATTAGCCCCGCTAAGATTGTATGACTGAACTGCAGAAGGTCCCGATCCGAAAATATATGTAAATCCTGACAATGTGCCGGTGTTTACTGATAACACAGCCGGCGGGACAGCACTTACATATCCGTTGCAGCTTATATTTACAGTTGGGGCTCCGCCTCCGGCGTTTGTAATTATTTCCGAGTTATATGAGTTAACTGTTAATCCTGCTTTAAGCCTTACATAAATTGTGGTTGCAGTTAAATCTGCGTCAGGGCAGGGAATAAGTAATTCCGAAGAATATCCGGACCCGGAAATTAAAGAAATTTCATAATCTGCAGGTGCGGTCACTGTAATATCTGTCGGATAAACTGTAAGATACGAACCGCTTAATTCGTATGATTGAACAGGCGAGGGCCCGTAACCTGAAATATAAGTGAAGTCTTGTAATGTTGCCGGTGTTGCATATAAAGTTGCAGGAGGTATTGAACTTACACTTCCGTTACAACTCAGGCTTACAGTACTTGCCCCGCCACCTGAGTTTGTTATGGTTTCAGAGATATATGCTCCAGATGTCAATCCAGATCTGAGTCTGACGAATATTGGTGTTGGCGGTAGCGTTGCACTTGTATAAGTTACGCTTAAAGAGGATGCAAAACCGGAAGCAGAATTAAGAGATATTTCATAATCTGCCTGTGCTGTAATTGTAATGTCAGAAGGAAATCCTGTTAATGAACTTCCGTTAAGGATATATGACTGAACTTCAGATGGCCCAGAACCTTCAATATAGTTAAACCCTGAAAGTGTTGAAGGAGTAACACTTAAAACCGGAGATGGAGGAGCACTTACACTTCCGTTACAGGTAACATTTTTTGAATTTGCCCCGCCTCCGGAATTTATTATCAACTGAGAATTGTATGCGCCGCTTGCCAGCCCTGCTTTAAGCCTTACATAAACAACTACAGAAGGCAGAACAGTTCCTGTGTAGGGAATACTGAGACTTTCGGTAAAAGTGGAATAATCCAAAGATAGTTCATAAGGGACAGGGGCGGTGATACTTAGATTACCAGGATATCCGGTGAGGTCTGTTCCCGAAATTGTGTAGCTCTGAATTCCCGACGGGCCGGAACCAAATACATAATTAAATCCTGATAATGCAGAAGGGCTTACATTTATTACGGAAGGAGGTGCTATGCTTACATTTCCGCTACATGACACCCCGAAAGAGACAGCTCCGCCACCGGAAACAGATATAGTACCGCTGTATGTGTTTACTTCCAATCCGGATTGAAGCCTTACATATAACGGTGTAGGAGAGAGCAAACTGCCTGAATACGGAATATCAGTGCTCGCATAAAAATTCATATTGTCTGTTGAAACTTCAAAATTGGTTGATGCGGTTACCGTAATTACTCCGGGAGCTCCTGTTAAATTATTGCCTGATAGATTAAAACTTTGGGCAACAGATGGCCCTGCACCGTAAAAATAATTTAAATTACTTAGTGAAGACGGATTTGCAGATAAGGTCTGGCCAACATCACTTATCTGAATCTCGTCAATACATAAAAATCCGGTATTTGTATTCGGACAGTAGAGACGTATTACGACATCGCTTCCGGCATCGTTTATAGCAACAGAATAATATGTGTATGTACTGATATTTGTAAAATTAATTGTTGCAATATCACTGAAAGGCCCGTTGTTTACTGATTTCTGCACAATAAATTCGCCACCGCCGATAATTGAAGAAAAGTTACGGAAATAAAAGCTGACAGTTCCGACTGAATTTATTGCAGGTGACGAAAGATATGCTTCCAGATATCGGTTAAGTTTTACAGCCCCACCGGAAAGATTATATGCATTTAAGTTTTCTAACCCCTGAACATTTTTAACGTCCCATGTTCCGCTGCTTAAAACAAATGATCCGCTTGTCCATGAAGAAACAGGAAAGTTTGGAGATGTAAAACTTTCTGTAAAATGGACAGTTGCATTAGCATTAAAATTTAGGAAATTAAAAACCATGAATAAAAAACAAATCATGAATATTGTAAACGGGGATCTTTTCATAAAATAAAATTTTTAAATAATCTGGTTGATTAAGTACTTTGATATTTTTGTATTTATAAAAGAAACCCTGATAATTCAAGGTTTCTTCTATAAAATCAAATTTAATATTTTATTGTTTTACAAACTTTTTGACTATTGATTGATTTCCATCTGAGAGTCTGATAAAGTACAATCCGGGTTTTAAACTCTCCGTGTCCGTTTGTTTAATGCCAAAACCATCATGACTTTCCAGATTTGAAGACCAAATCAATTGACCGGGCATATCGGTAATTTCAATTTTTATCGAGTTTGAAAACCAGTTTTCAACAGTAATATTCAGCTTGTCACTACACGGGTTAGGATAGATTAAAACACTTGCAGAATTATTTGCGGAACAGTCGCTGTAAATAATATTAGAATATTCAAACTTTCCGTCAGTATCTACCTGTTTTAATCTGTAGTATGCTTTGTTGCTGTCGTATTGTTTGTCTGCAAAAGAGTAGTTGTGTATGTTGTTGGAATTCCCTGCGCCGTCAATAACAGCTATATTATACCAGAAAACGCCGTCATTGCTTTTCTGCAACTCAAAATAATCATTGTTTACTTCAGATGCTGTAGCCCACGAAATAAATACATAATCATTCTGACATTTTGCTTCGAATGATTCTAGTTCTACAGGCAGAATAATGATTTCACATCCGTAGTCGGTATATGTTCTTATTCTGGTAGTTTCATCATAAGAAGCCAATGCTCCGAGAGTATTCGGAATGCCGTTGTCGTAGAACTGAGAATCGTAGCAACCTGTAGCTTTGTCGATAATTGCCGTATAATCAAGTTCTCCGGCATCGGGAGTATTACCGTAGCGTCCGGCAGTGTTTGTGTTGTCACAGAAAACAACATAATAATTGGTTCCTGAAATACATGCATCTTTAAAATCGTAGGTTACGGTAGGTGATTTACCTGTAAATATAACAGCATAAGAATTTGCCGGTATAATCCCTGATGGTGGTTCCATTACAGGGGAACAAGCCGGATAACTTAAATGGACCAAATCGTTTAATTGAGTTATGTAAGCAGGATTGGATACGAATTTCTGATCTGCTTCCATGCTGTATTCTGTACCTCCGAGACCGACATTTGGGAATGAAACAGAAAGGTCGCTTACACGTACAGGATCTGCTCCGGTTTTAAATATAACAGATTCGTTTATACCTTCGCCTCCGCCACAGGATTGAACAAGTGTCTGAAGAATCTTAATATCAGAAGTGCAGGTGCTTGCAGCTCTGATTCTTACGTCATCGAGATAACCCTGATACAACACGTCAGTTCTGGTATAAGTAAACCTTATTTGAGTAATGCTCGGATCAAGAGGATAGAAATATACAGCAGGTTTTGAAGATGCCGCTCCTCCGGGAATAGTTGCCAGTGTTGTCCATCCGGCTTTTGCAGAAGAATATTGTTCTACAACAAAAGGATTTGTTGAGGCAACATTTGGTTGTCTGTACCAGAAACTCAACATGTCTGCTCCTGAAAATACAGGAGTAGTAATTGTTACGTAAGAACCTGCTGTTCCGGTGAAAGTTAACCCGTTTGCACTTCTGTTATATCCTACGGTTGCTGTTGATGCTGCAATTGTCCCTGTGCCAGAAGCTGTAAACCCGGGAGTATTGGTTGATGTGATTGTTGCTATACTTGAAACAGCATCAAATTTCTCATCAATTAACCATGCGGTGGTTTCCGATCCGCATGTTACGGAAACGTCGTCAAAGACAAGATTTGCCGAACTTCCACCTTTGGTAAAGGTATAACGGAATCTTGAAAAAGCACTTACAGAATTATATGTTTTTGTAGTTCCTGTAGTTGTAATTGTTGTAATGTTTTCGATTGTCTGCCAGCTAAATCCGTTGAATCCTTCTACCAGAAGTGACGAGCCTGTCATTGTTCCCAATCCTTTAAACCAGAATGACATTGAAGTCGGGGCAGTAACAACATCTGTCATTATTTTGTCTGATGTGGCATCCATAACCAAAGACGGGCTGGCTGCGCCGAAATCGGTTGATGATGTACCATTAATATTAATATACAGCCAGCCAGACGGCATTGTTGTTCCGGCAGCAAATGCTTCCGTACCACAGGCTGTTACCGGTGTTAAAGGAGGTGTTACACTTAATGTGGCCGAGTATGAAGTGTCGGAACAACCGGTTGATGATGTGGCGATACATATATAATCAAAATTGTCCATCGCACCGGAAACAGAGTTTAAGGTAAGTGAATTTGAAGTTGCTCCTGCAATTTCCAGCCAGACAGAACTGTTGTACTCCATTTGCAACCACTGGTAAGAAGCAATTGTTGCTCCGGTAGGAACTGTTGGTGCAGTTGCTGTAATTGAGAATGTCGCGTTTGCTCCTTCTGCTACAGACTGATCAGCAGGGGTACTAAGGCTTGGTAAGTAATAAAGTGTTGCTGTCAAATCTTTGTAAACGGTTGAAGCATTTGTACTGGAAAATGAGAGTCCGGAAGTCCCTGTGAAACTTACGGCTCCTGTTCCGCTGGCAGTTCCGGTTGCATAAAATCTTACATAGACAGTTGTACTTGCAAGAGTTAAACCTGTAGGTGTAAGTGTTACGGAACCTGAATATGTAATATTGTCGGCAGAGACCTGAAACTTTGTGGATGGGGATGAAATGATCACATTGCCCAATAAGTCAGAGCCTGATACTGTTATAGTCTGAGGTGCAGAATATTCACCCATACAAAGAGCTCCGAAATTTGAAAGTGTTCCGGTAACGGTTATTGCAGGTCCGTTTGACACATTTAATGTTGCTGCATCCGATGTGACAGATGTACAGGTATTTGAAATGTTACATTTGTATTTATAACCGTTCATTGATAACGGAACCAGAGTAATATTCAGTGTTGCAGTTGTAGCATTGGAATAAACACCGCCATTTGTTACCGTTGACCAGTTTGTTCCTCCGTCTGTGGATACCATCCATTCATAACCAAGTGATGTGCCGGATGATACAGATACTGTAAAACTTGGGTTGGCATTTACCAAAACTGAAGCATCAGATGGTGCTGTTACTGTTCCGATGGTGGTAACACCTGTTCCAGAAACAGTGCAATTTGCAGCATTTGCTGCTCCGCCACCTGCAACTGTAATGTCTCCGTTATATGCCCCGGATACTGACGGAGAAAATTTAACATAAATAACCTGACTGAATGAACCACCGGGTTGGGTTAAATCCAATGTTGTTGTATATGTCCCGCCGGATGTTGTTGAATATGTGTATCCTGATTTTGCAGCAACGGTTACATTTGCTGTTGTAAGGCCATCGCCTGTAATTGTAAAGCTGTTTGTTAATGTTGATCCTGTACAGATTTCACCAAAACCTAAGTTTGAAGGTGAAACAGAAAGAGCGGGAGTGACACTTCCATTACATCCCACATTAACAGTTGTTGCTCCTCCTCCGGCGTTTGTTATTGAAACAGAGCCATAAGTCCCTACTGCCAACCCCGACACCAATCTCATGTAAACCGGTGTTGAAGAAAGAGCTGAACCTGTGTATGGAACTGTAAGAGAAGAGGTGTATGTTCCTCCTGATGTTAAACAAACTTCGTAACTTGAAGGAGCGGTTACCGTTATGTCTCCTGAGGCAGGGGTTAAGTTGGATGCACTCAGATTATATGATAATGGTGCAGACGGACCGAAACCTACCATGTATGTTGGTGACAATGTAGTTTGATCTGTAATAATTGCAGGGCTTGTTGAACAATAGAATTCTACTGCGTCAAAATACATACTTCCGCTGCTGGTAGCAGACATTCTCCACCTTACCGCAATAACGCTTGAGGTTAACGTGGCAGATAATTGTGAATACGTACTTGTTACAGATCCGCTATTTGAACCGTTGGCAGAAAAAGTTCCTGCTGTAATCCAGTCTGTTCCGTTTATAGTTGATTCCAGTAAAACTGTAAAATTTGAAGTAGAGCCCGATGCCCTTGCCCAAAATTTTACAGATGCCGGGCTTGTTAATGTGTTTGATTGAATCCAGTCTCCTGCCGAATTTAAACCGGCTTTATAAGAGCCTTCATAAGCAGAACCTGAATTATAATATGCTCCTGAATTTGACCATCCTGTCGGGTCAGAAGTTCCGGGAACTTCAAATCCCTCACTTGAGCATGGTCCGGTTACAACTGTTACTGTTTCAGTTGCATCACAACCGCCAACAGAATAAGTAATGACAGAAGTTCCTTCTGCAACACCACTTACAGTTCCGCTTGCGTCAATTGTCGCTACAGATGTTGTTCCGCTGCTCCATGTCCCTCCGGCCGGTGTGCCGCTTAATATTGTTGTTCCTCCTATACTTACAGACAGCGTACCTGAAATAACAGGAGTGTTTATAGTAACCTCAGTTGTTCCTGCTATACTGGTACATCCGCCGACTGTAGAAGTTACGGAATATGTTCCGCCTGCTGCAGAAGTTGCACTGCTAATTACCGGATTCTGAACTGCAGAGCTAAAACTGTTTGGACCTGTCCATGCAATTATTCCGGTGGCATCAGATGTTAAATTCAGATCAGAGCCTGAACATATTGCACTGTTACTTCCGGCAGAAGGAGTTGCAGGAAGCGGGTTTATTGTCATGCTTACAGTGTTTGATGTCGCTGTTGAAGAAGTAACACATCCACCTGTAACTGTCAGTACACAACTTATATCATCACTGTCTGAAAGTCCTGTAGTTGTATAAACAGAACTATTGGTGCCAACATTGGTTGTGCCGTTTTTCCATTGATATGAAGGTGTTCCCAATCCAAGATTTGTCGCAGATGCGGTAAATGTTACAGAACTTCCTGCACATGACGGATTTGTACCTGTCGTAATGCTGTTTGTTATTGCAGGGGTAACCGGATCGATTATAAGAACTGTAAATCCGGTTCCCGTTCCGGAACAACCGGTTGTTGAATTTTTAACGTGTATTGTTCCGTTATATAATGTTGCAGGTGCAGATCCCGGTATAGTTAAATTAATAGGTGTTGCGGGTAGTGATGTTAAAGCAACATCTGCAAATCCTGCCGAAATTGCTGCTGCATCCCATGTAATGCTGTATTGATCGGGAGAGTCCGTAGTTGCAGTGTATGCAAGCGATGCTGCTGTTGTTCCCGAACAAACCCTCGGACTTATATCCAAAGTGATTGAAGGTAACTGGTTTATTGTTGCAACAACTGCCGTTCTTGGAGTACTTTCGCACGAAGTAGCTGTTATATAACGGGTTACATAATAAGTTGTTGTGAAAGAAACAGATTCGGTAGTGTATGTATTATCTGATTCATCTGTACTGGTTTTTAGTGCGCTTCCTCCCGAGGCGGCAGAATACCATTTGTAAACTTCTCCTGCAACTGCTCCTGAGGCAGACAGCCCAACTGTGCCGGTTCCGCAGATTGTTCCACCGGTAGTTGTTGGTGCTGATGGTGGTGTACAAGTGCTTCCGCAGTTGTCATTTGATAAAGCCTGAAGGTTGTCTTGACCGGGAGTTGCAAGGTTTCTGTCAGACATTAAATTCCAATCAGAAGAAATACTTGTTCCTGCAGAACCTGCATCAATTCTTTCATAAGCTTTGTCTGCAGAAGTAGTTGTTCCGCTTTGTCCGGCCTGATCAATCACAACAGCACCTGCATCTTTAAGCTCAAAATAATCGCCTCCGTTTGCAATTAATGAAGTGCTGGCCATATAATAGGCCCCGGAGTATGTGCCATAAAGACTTTCCAGATTTGCCAACGTTCCGCGTATGAATACCATATAATCACATGGCTGCAATGTTATGCTGCCAACAGTCGCTATTGCAGATCCGTTTTCATATAATTTCCATCCTGTGATATCCTGAGCAACATTACCGGCATTATGTATTTCAACAAAAGATGCCTGATAAGTGCTGGCATCAACAATCTCAGTAATTATTACATTTGAAGCTCCTGCAGGAATACTTGTTACGGTTCCGTTACATGCAACATTTATCGTTGTTGCACTTCCGCCTGAAATTGTAATGTTTTCAGAGTTATAACTTCCTGCACTGAGGCCTGATTTTAAACGAACATAAACAATATTTGGCTGGCCAGTAATTACCCCACTTGCATAACTATAGGTAACAGATGAGGAGAAAGTTGTTCCGTCAGTTGAAACTTCATAATTTGTTGTTCCTGTAACAGCTATGTTCCCGGTACCGGTTAAATTTGATCCGCTGATTGTAAATGTCTGGTTAGCAGATGGTCCGGAAGCTTCGACATAAGAAAAACCGTTTAAAGTTGAAACTGATGAAGTTAAAGCCGGTGCTGATGCAACAGTTACGGTTCCGCTACAGGTAATATTTATTGCTGTTGCGCTTCCTCCGGAAATTGCAATATACTCAGAGTTATAGTCACCTGCACTTAAGCCTGAAATTAATCTTACATAAACAGTATTTGGCTGGCCGGTAATTATGCCGCTTGCATAAGGATAAGTAACAGATGAGGTATATGTTATTCCGTCAGTAGAAACTTCGTAGTCAGAAGAGCCTGTAACTGTAATATTTCCTGATCCGACCAGGCCGTAACCGTTCAATGTAAATGTTTGGACTGATGATGGCCCGGCACCTTCTGTGTAAGTGAATCCTGTAAGAGAAGATGGTGAGACAACTAATCTTGTTGAGCCTTCCGCCAGCCAGATTGTTGCATTCATGATAATTGTCCCGTTATCAGCATCAACCCAGTTGTTATACCGTGTTTCCCCATTGGTGTCACCGGTAGCATCTCCTGTAGGGGAACTGTCTCCAACCCCGACAACTCTGCCGGCTCCGTAAGATGCATAAGTTACCATGGCATTAGTTGTAGCCGGAAGAGAAGTTCCGGTCATGAATATAACGCCTTTTGCACTGGCATTGTTTGCGTTATTTATTGTCATTGTTGCACCTTCATTGAAAGACATGCTTGCAACATTGCCGTAGGTTCCGTGTAAAAGCGGATCTGCTGCATCAGAAATAACGTTTGAAGTGGTAGGGGAATTAGTGTTGTTGTTGTCAAACTGAATTCCAAACGGATCACCGCTCATTAAGTCGTTCCAGACTTCGGTAGAGTTCCAGCCGTCACAGTTTCTGTCAGCTTCTGTATTAGCACCACAAATTTCAGTGCTGGTATCCCCGTGGTCAGCTCCCATATACAATCCGCCACCTGCATTTATGAAGTTGATAATTGCAGTTTTTTCTGCTGTCGTAAACTGAACATTTGGTTCATTACAGATAAACACATCATAATTTGATAAATCCTGAGGATTTGATCCGTCACCATAGGTAATGTCCTGACACGGGCCTAAAGATTCAATTGTATATCCGAGTAAAAATAATTCATAAGCCCATTTTGAGTTCCCCCCGTCCCAGTCTGACTCAGATGTCGGTGTTGCAGGTGTCGGATATCGTTGAGCATTTGCTTCTGTTCCCGAAGTATAACATACTCCGGAACTGTTCCAACCTGCATCATATGTGTCAGCATCTACAACCCAGTCTGCACTTGACAATGATTGCCCGCTGGAAGCATCGAAAAGTATTTTTTTAGAAGTTGTAGCTGAGGTTACAGAGCCGCTGCATGAAAAATCTGCTGAACTTACTCCGCCACCGGAATAGCTGATGTTTTCATTGTAAGTTGCTTCTGATAAGCCTGTTTTAAGCCTTACATAAACAGGGGTTGCATTTAGTGTAGCTGAAGTATATGTAATAGTCGTACTGGCTCCAAATGTGGAGTTGTCGGATGAAACTTCAAAATTCGTTGATCCGTTTATAGTTATATGCTCCGCTAAGATTAGAGCCTGATAAATCGAAACTTTGAGAGGTTGAGGGGCCGTTTCCAAAAACGTAGGTCATGCCGGCAAGAGTTGCAGGAGTTACATTAAGAACAGGAGAGGAAGAGATAACCCCGGAAATATTGATGTCGTCAATACCGGCCCCGACACCGGATGCCGTTCCTGCAACAGTAAACTTTATTTTAACCTGGGTTCCGTTGTAAGCAGATAAGTCAAATGCCGTCATAGCAGTTAAAGTTGACGAAGCCGGAACACGAGTTCCGAGATCGCTCCATGATACTCCGTTATCAGTAGAAATTGATACTGTAATGGTATTTTCGACACTATTAACCCCACCATAAGTCCTTGCTTTAAAGTTGAGAGTTTCACCGGTGTAACTGTTAAAATCCATTGCAGGAGAAACTGTTGAAGATGTTGCTAAAAGT
>QKHS01000093.1 GCA_003249955.1 Bacteroidales bacterium
AGAAATTCCATTCTCATTCTCAGCAGGAGCCGATGCTTTTAACGTTGCAGACATTTTGTCCTGCGGGTTTAAAACCGTAACTCTATGTTCCGACATCCTTAAGCCAGGCGGATATATGCGTCTGAATCAGTATTTTGAAGAAATTCAAAAACGGTTTGCAGAAACAAATTCCGGCAATACCGAAGAGTTTATTAAAAACTCTGCTTCTGACAACGATCTGCAAAAAGCATCAGCAAAAAATATGTCTGCCTATGCCCAAAAAGTACTGACATCAAAAAAATATAAAAGGGAATATATTGTTTCGCCTGATATAAAAACAAAGCGTAAACTTACAGCTTTCGACTGTATTCAGGCTCCGTGCAGAGATACCTGTGCAACAAATCAGGACATTCCTGATTATATGTATTACACATCAAAAGGAGATTTTGAAAATGCTTACAGAGTGATTCTGAGAACCAACCCGTTTCCGTCCATTACGGGCATGATTTGCGATCACCTGTGTCAGAACAAATGCACACGTGTTAATTACGACAAAACTCTTTTGATAAGAGAAGTAAAACGTTTTATCTCCGAACAGAAAGAAGTAAAATTAAATGCTGCAGAAAGCAACGGACTTAAAGTTGCTGTTATAGGTGCGGGCCCATCCGGATTGTCATGTGCTTACTATCTGGCTTTGCAGGGATTTTCAGTTGAAGTATTTGAGGCAAAATCCAAAGCCGGAGGAATGGTGCAGTTTGCAGTTCCGGGTTTCCGTCTTACAGATGAAGCTATAGACAGAGATTTTAAACGTGTTACAGATCTGGGAGTAAAAATAAATTACAATACAAAAATTGACTCTGCAAAATTTGAAAATCTCCGCAAAGATTACAATTATATTTACCTTGCTCCCGGAGCACAACTTGCTGCCTCTTTTAATCTTGAAAACAGCAACACTGACGGTATTCTTGACTCTCTCGGATTTTTGTTCAAAGCAAAAAAAGGAGAGCCAACCGGAATAGGCAGGAATGTAGTTATTATCGGTGGCGGTAATACGGCAATGGATGCTGCACGGACTGCATACCGACTAGTCGGTCTTAAAGGGAGAGTAAGTATTGTTTACCGTCGTACCATTAACGAAATGCCCGCAGATCAGGGCGAAATAAAAGCTGTTCTTGAAGAAGGAATGAGCATAATTGAACTTGTGGCGCCCGAAAAAATAATTACAGAAAAAGGTAAAGTAAATGCTTTGCTTTGTTCAAAAATGGAGCTTTCAGGAGTTGACTCATCGGGCAGGCCAAAACCTGTTAAAATTGCAGGGTCTGAATTTGAAATCCCGTGCGATACTATTATCCCCGCTTTGGGACAAAGCACCGACATTGATTTTGTTTCAAACGATCTGATAAAAACAGAATCCGCGGAATACAACACAAAACTCGAAAATGTATTTATAGGAGGCGATGCAAAACGCAATGCTGCTACTGCAATTATTGCAATCTCTGATGGAAGAAGGACAGCGGAACAAATAATTAAAAAATCGGAAATTGATTTTTCTGTTTTGCCACAAGAAAATCACAAGCAAATTTCCAAAAAAGAATTAATGCTTAAGCGGGCAAAAAGACTTGCTGCTGCCGAAATTTGGGAATCACCGGTTGACGACAGACAAAACTTTAAGCTTATAAGCAAAACTCTGGACAAAAAAACTATAGTTGCCGAAGCCTCACGCTGTCTTTACTGCGATGAAATCTGCAATATCTGTACAACTGTTTGTCCAAACTTTGCCAACCGCAGTTACGAAATTGAACCGGTAAAATATAACCTGCAAAAGATTGTAAGCACCGGAAATGGTAGTTACCAGACAATAGAAGACGGCATTTTTGAAGTAAAACAAAAATATCAGATTTTAAACATTGCCAACTTCTGCAACGAGTGCGGCAACTGTAACACCTTCTGCCCTACCAGTTCAGCACCATACAGGGAAAAACCTAAACTGTACCTTACAAAAGAGTCGTTTGATAATGCAGCAGAAGGATATTGGTTTGATGAAGCAATTCTTCATTTTAAAAAGGACAATCAAATTTTCACCCTTAGTCAAACCGAAAATACATATATTTTCGAAACGCCAGATGCAAAAGTTGTTTTAAGTAAAACCGATTTACGCATTCAAAATATGGAAATTAAAAACAAGAATTTTGGGGAGATTGATTTGTGGCTGGCGGGAGAAATGAGGGTGGTGTGGACAAATTATAGAAATTTTCTCATTGTGAACTCTTAATAACCTAAACAGATAAGTAAACACATTGATGGTTTTCTATTTCAGAAATTATAAGTTTCAAGTATTTGTAATTTACTATCCATAACATAAAATATTTTCGTTTACTCACTAATAAAACACTAATACAATCAAAATATTCGTCTGCTCACGAATAAAATACAATATTTACAAATATTATCGTCTATTCACAAATTTTTCTTTGAAAAATATGTCCGGATTTTTGGCAATCTTCCCGACATCCTTGATTTTACAATCCCGGATACTCCGTTTCATTTCAATTTATACCCGACTTCTCCTTCTTTAAGTTGTATCAAAAGTTTATCGAAGTCCGATTCGTAGTTTTGGTCTTGTAAAACACGAAATTTCTCAAATTCGGATTCGGCAAAGTCTCTAGCTATTTCGGCAGTTACAGTTCCTGTATGTGTTAGAATTTCTTTTTCGTTGAACTGCAAAAAAGCATCCAGACGGGCAATCCAATCTTTCATGTACATTATCTTGCGATTATTTGCCTGCATTTCGGCAAAATCCAAATACATAGATATTATCCGGTTTAGATTGTCAAGTTCGGTTTCATTCAGGTAGTTTTTTGCAATTGAGACATCGGTTTTGCGAATAGCACCGTTAGGGGCATTTTTCCATGTGCTTAATCCCATATTAGGGTTACTGCTATCTGCACGATTATAAATTATTTCAGCAGCAGTTTGTTTGGTAATAGCCCAATGTAATTTATTTTGCACAGTTGCAAAAAATTTGCGGGTCGTTTCGCTGTTCACATCATAGTCGGCACTACACTGAGTATAGATATCAGTTATTTTTTGGTAGAAACGACGTTCACTGCTTCGTATGTCGCGTATGCGAGCCAGTTGTTCGTCGAAGTAATCTTTGCCAAAAATATTTTCAGGGTTTTTCAGACGTTCATCGTCCATTGTAAACCCCTTAATAATATACTCTTTTAATCGTTCGGTAGCCCATATTCGGAAATGCGTTGCCTGTGTCGAATTTACCCTGTAACCCACAGAAATTATAGCATCGAGATTATAAAATTTCACTGCCTGTGTTTGTGTTTTACCTTTAATAGCACCATGCTGAGTGGTATGTTCCAAAATGGAACTAACCACCTCTTCGTTTAGTTCCCCACTTTCAAAAATATTTTTCAAATGTTTAGTTATTGCAGGCCGTTGGACACCAAACAATTGAGCTATTTTATCCTGAGTTAGCCACACATTTTCGTTATGTAAAAATATCTCTACCTTAACCTTACCGTTGGGGGCTGTATATAGCAAAATTTCGGTGAAACTATTGTTAGGTACTATGTTTGATTTCTTTCTCACCATATTGTGTTATAATCACTAAATTTTAAATATTTTGATTAATGTCGATTCGCTTTGTCATACAAAGCAGCAAATAAAAATCTGCCGGAGTAGCTACTTGTAAACAGCTTAAAACTACCACAGTTATTCAACTATCAGTTTTTTAACAACCAAACCGGACTCTGTTACAATTTCGACAAAATACAAACCTGGGCACAACCCGGAAACAGGGATAAGTGCATTGGAATTATTCAGATTGTCAATTTTTAAGATTTCAGTTCCCGAAATGTTGTAAAGCCTGATACCTGAGATATTATCCTGAGATAACACTATAACTTCTCCTGATTCGTTTACAGGATTGGGATAAATATATGTTTCCGTACTTGTAACAATCAAGCCGGAGTTAACAGAGTTATCGGTATAAAATTCAACATAAGAAGCATGTGTCTGGTCATGATAAACATGATTTGTTGCAATTAAAGTATCTCCGCTGACATACATTTCTCCGCCATCGTTCATATTATTATTAAAGCGCGGATAATCAGACGAAGTTATATCTACCCGGATTTTGTGTCCCGGCAAAAATGTATGTGCAGTGTTGGCCAGTTTAATATCAATTTCATAAATCTCACCGGCCTGAATAAAATTAGTATCATTAACGGTAAAACCGTCACGGAAACGCATTCTGAAGATATTATCACGCAAAATCATGCTACGGTTATCGGGATATACGTCACAAAGCCTTACAGCAAAGTCCGTATCTAGTCTGTCGGACGAAACAAACAGTTTTACATTTACATTTCCGGTATGTTTTACCGGTTCAGAAAGTTCGTCAGATGTGAAAATAAGAATATCATTACGTGATTCAACTACCGGCGCCTGATCGTAAGGTCCCTGTAATAAATCTGCTCTTAACGTCTCCCCTCCCACTGTAGGCGACGGATCGCGCGGATCGTACACAATTTCCGAAAAGCTGTTTGTTTCTAGAGGAGCGGTAACAGTAAGACTTCCATCAGCATTAAAATAGTATTTTTCAGGAGTTAAGCCGGATGGCGGCCACACCTCCGTGCCATGCCATGTCATATCTCCCATCTGAAAATACTGAATAACAGGATTAAAACTTAACCATCCATTATCAGCCATCCCAAGATAATAAGCAAAAAATTCCACCGCTTTATCGTTACTCCAACCCGCAGCTTCCGGGAATTCCAGATCACCCTGCTGAACGGTTCCTACCTGAGTCGGACCAAAACCACCATGGGCCCATGGCCCCATAAGTAATCTGTGTTGTTCCGCAATTCCGGCCGGTGAATTTTGTCTTATCGCATCAAAATACTTAATCATTTCTTCAGTTGTATGATCGTACCATCCACCAATCATAAGCATAGGAATATGAATTTCCTCAGGGTAATAATTTTGATTTTCTATGTATTGCCATGTCAGGTTATAATGCGGATTAGCCAGCAATGTAGTTGACATCCCATAACCTAAAGCATCAAGTTGTTCAACATATTCGGTACGGTAATCCCCGTTAGGATAATAAGTCTGATATAAAAATTCGGGACTTGCAACCAAAGGGCAGGCACAAATATGTGCAGGATGTTGTTCTCTGGCTGTCTCAAACTGAATTTTCCCCAAAGCCGAAGCTCCCCAGGTTCCGACTTTTCCATCTGACCACTCCTGTGCCACAATCCAGTCAATTACATCATAACCATCTTCACCACGGTTCATCCCTACCACTGCTGCTGAAGCACTACCATAAAACCCACGCCAGTCAACAATAACAAAATTATAAGGGCTGTTTGCAATGTCCAGTCCGATATTCAAAGGTAAATAATAACGATAATAAAATTTGTTATATGGTGTCTGAATAAGAATTGTAGGTCTGGAATAATCTGCATCCGGCACATAAACATCCGCAGCCAGAAACTTTCCGTCACGCATTTCTATTGATACAACATCAGGTGTAAGCGGCTGTGAAAACAAACCAAGCGAACAAACAAACAAAGCTAAAGTAAAAACAATTTTCATAAAACACAGTTATATTTAAGGTAGTGCAATTTACTAAAAATAGTAATATTACAATTAATAACCATAAAAAGAACAGTAACCTGAAAGTTTTAAACTAATTTAATGTTTAGTTAATAATAGAGTTCAATCTTTGTCAATAAAACCAATACAAATGAAAAATGTTCTTATTACCGGAGGTACCGGATTAGTTGGCAAAGCACTGTCTAAAGCTTTAACAGAAAAGGGATATAACGTATCCGTTCTTACTCGTAATGTAAGGCAAAATTCAGATTATAAATTATTCAAATGGAATCCCGAAGATTTGCAGGTTGATAATGAGGCATTTATGAATCTGGATTATATTGTACACCTGGCAGGTGAAAATCTGGGATCAGGGCGCTGGACAAAAAGCCGGAAACAAAAAATAATTAATAGCCGGGTTGCATCCTCAAATCTGTTGTTTAACAAAATACATGAGCTAAAGGTCCCGTTAAAAGCATTTATTTCTGCATCTGCTATAGGTATTTATCCTGCATTTACTGATAGTGAGGAATATTATATAGAGAAAGATATGTATGGGACGAATTTTGCTGCTCAGGTTTGCATTGCATGGGAAAAAGCTGCTGACAATTTCAAAAATTCCGGAATCAGAACAGTAAAAATACGCACCGGATTGGTTCAGGATCTTAACGATCCTGCTTTAAAAAAGATTTTAAAACTGGCAAAATTCGGAATACTCCCTGTCTTTGGTAAAGGAAAGCAATACTATCCGTGGATTCACATTAATGATTTGGTAAGAATTTATATTGAGGCAATAGAGAATGAAAATTTTGAAGATCCTTTTAATGCGGTAGCTCCTGAATTATTAACAAATATCGAATATGCAAAAGTTATAAAATCTGTCAGAGGAGAAGGTAAGATATTCAAAATTCCGGCTTTTATTTTAAAATTATTATTTGGCGAAATGTCAGAGATTATTTTGAAAGGTACAAAAATAAAAAGCAAATTGCACAACGGAGGGTTTGAGTTTGAATTTCCTACATTAGAATGCGCTATGGAGGATTTGCTGGAATAAAAAAAGCCGGTTTTCACCGGCAATTTTCGAACATAAACCAAAAACTAATCTTTTATACACCTAACACCAAGAAAGTACCCTTTTATTATCTGATTCCTGAAAATCCCGGATTCGGAAGTAGATATCTGTCTTAAAAGACTTGTGGTTGCAGTATATTGTGTGGAAGTCCAATATGTACTCTGATTATTGAATTGCACATAATTATTAAAATCATATCTTATTCCGGCAAAAGTTGCATTAAACCCTGTTGTTCCGCCCGGTTTAAGTTGGGTCCCCTGATCGGTACCTCTCCAGGCAAATGTAAGGTTCAATTCTGTTGCATCCATGCCTAAGTACGCTTCCATTGTCTTCCATTCCGAATCACTGGGAATATGCCACCCGGCAGGGCAAATACCGGCAACTCCGCTTGGGCTGGCATTAGATGATGCTGCACCGTTCATAACCGTACTCCAATTGTAAAGCAATCCGTAAGATTCGTCGTTTGCACTGTTACCGTTTGCTGAATAGTAAAGAGCGATAGGAGTTCCGTCAGAAGTATGTGTGGTGCGGAGATTTTCAGCCATCCAGACCTGAGTGCCGATTTTCACCGTGTTATAAATATTCCCGTCATAATCTTTTACCATAGTACCGTAAGAAACCAGCATTTCTTCCAAAGCCTCAAGTTTTGCTTCCAGTTCATCAACATAAGCTTTGGTTGCAGCATCAGCATCATTTAGCGGAGTTGCAAGATTTGTAATATTACCTCCGGCCATGTCTTTTGTTGCGTAGATATTTAAATCGGGTTTTGAACTTAAATCGTCATAACTTCCGCTGGTTGCAACTGTCGCGAAATCAGGTTTCCCGCTTAAGCTTGTCCAGGTTCCGTCGAAGAGTACAGGTTTATTTGTAAGATCATTGTAATTACCGCTGAATAA
>QKHS01000056.1 GCA_003249955.1 Bacteroidales bacterium
TTTTCCAGTCCTTTCTCTTTGCAGGTTCCGAAATAGATATTAAGATACCACACGTCGCCGGAAATGTTATTCTTTGTAATCCATTGATAACATATTTTATTGAGATTCTTGTCCATTCTTACACCGGAACCGGCTTCCAGTTTGTTAAGAGTCTCTACTCCGGGAATTACTTTATGCCCGCGTGCCTGAGCAAGCAAAGAACAATAATATCCTTCGGAATTATACTTAAAATCGTTGCTTAAATTTATTACAAGGCTCGATTCATTGTCCAGAGTCTTGAATTTAAGATAATCCGAAACTGTCAAAATGCTTTTAGTTTCATAAAAGGGTTTCCATTCTCCTACCTCATCCAGCAATATTAAAACCTTATGCATATTGTATGTAATTTTAGAGCGAAATTAGAAATAAAAACAATCAAAAAATATGTTTATCAGCGTAATATTATGAGTTTTTTTAACATTTTTCAGACAAAACTAACCATCTGAAAAACAGATATTTACATAAAATAGCCATAACTATTTAGGTTTCTTGTAAAATCTTGTAATCGGTAATCTGTAATCTGTAAATTGCAGCAACTCAGGATTCTGCCTTTTTAACAAAATTGGAATTTCAATTAGCGGAAGCGACTATGCAAAACCCTCTGATCACAGATCACAGATTACAGGTCATAGATCACATCCGCCGCAGCGGAACAATAACAGAATTCTGTTTTTAACATAATACCTGAATAATTACAAATAATACCAATTGTAATTATAAAACAGCCCTATATAAATTAAACATGTTTCTGTAGTTGTTTTATAATTTTACAATGGTTAATGCCGATGATAAATATGTTTAGTCAAATCGAACGGAGTGTAGATTGGACTATTACATATTTACAATCGGTATAACCAAACATTTCCTGCATCTATGTAAGCACAGGCTTTTTACGAAATGTTATCCTTAAACTATCCCGTGAAATAACGTATTTGCTCCCGTGTTAAAATCCCTGTTTTCGTGGATATATGCCAAACTTATAACAAGGTATCTTTGAAAAAAATAGTTTATGATATGAGAAAACATATTTTCACAACAATTTGCGGCCTTTTAATTTACGGTCTGGCAGCGGGACAAAGCATAAAAAAAGAAGATCTCGCTCATATTACAAGATGGACAGGATCGTTTACATTTACTGTAAATAAAACGGATTTTTTCCCGCAGGCATTTATGAGACATGAATTTCACTGGTCATTTTCAGGAGAGATAAACATGGAAAAGGACGAGGATTTTGAGTATTCATGGCATGGAGAACCTCAGGATTTCTACGGTGTAATAAACGACAAGGAAGTTTTTGATTCTCTGAAATACACCGAAGATATTACCGTGAGAAACTTAAAAGACAATTACAATTATGCACATCTTTCCATAAATCCCGATAATATGACTTACACGTTAAATCTCTCTGCCGGGGATTTTCTTATGAAATATAATATTACCATTCCTCCTGAAATAGAAGCTCTGAAAAACGACACTATATTGTGTTTTTTATACGCGCTGATTCAATCAAATAAAATAGAAAAAGAAGCTTTGAACGACAGCTTTTCGTTTTATACCTGGCTTGACGAAAAACCATTCTCATTAAGTAACCCGGTGATAAAATATTCGGGCATTGCAGAAACCAATCACAGTCTTTACAATGCAAGCCCTCTTGAAGGAACTCTCGTTGTGACGCTTTCTCCTGTAACAAACGAACCGGACATAACTGTAACAGTAAATAAAATCACAAATCCGCATTGTTTGTGTAACGATTCCATTGTTGAATTCAGTGCACGGACAAACGCAGGTGGCGGCAGTTTTGAAAAATTTGAAATTGAATATTTATCCGAAAAGCATCCCGAAACTTTAAGAAATGAAGGTGGTGCAAAGCCTGTTTTGGTTCTCAAAGCTACAGGAGAAACAGCCGGTAAAATAAAGGTAAAAGCTGTTTACAAAAAAGACGGAACACTTTTCAGGAGCAAAGCTTACGAAATGAATTTCTGTAAAGTAGAAAAGCCACAGGCAGGTTATACCGTAAGCAACTCGCACGGGTACGACAAAAACAAATTCGTTTTCAGCGAGGATAATCCCGGATCTGTACACATAAGACTGTTCAGCCACATTTTTATGAACGGTGAAAAGATAGAAGACTCCGAATCCACAAACTGGTATATGGAGCCGGAAGAAAGTTATCTTAACAGCGAAATTGCCGGATACGGGATAGGCGTATCGTATAAAGCCGATAAGATGCCTTCTGAAAACAAGAACTTCGGCAAAAAAAATGTAAAAGTTGAGTACATGGGATACGAATGCAACTGCACTTCGGAACAGGAAGAAATTCAGATTTTCTATCCGCGTGATGCAAAAAACAACCCGGGGTCTGAAAACCGTCCGAACTGGGCTTACTACTGGAATAAAACCAAAGCACGCACACTAAACAATTTTGAAGTTGTGGAAGAAATTCCCGATGACAAAACCAATATTGCTCTTCCTGGCCTTGCATGTCTGGGACAGATTCTGGAATCGAGTAATGCAGGAGTTCTGGCAAGGTACGATCCGTTTAAAGGTAAAATATACATACCCGAAAATCTGCCTTACCTCACCTGTCCGTCACGTCCCGACGGAACTGTTTACGAAGGCATTGATTGTTTCGCACAGGTAATAAGGCACGAAGGCCGGCACAAAGAACAGTTAACTTCGTGGTGGGGGCCAAACATGGCAAATTACAACTGTATCGACGATGTTGACGGAGATATGTTACCAAATGCAATTGAAATTACAACAGAAGGCTGCAACTCTCTGCTTCCATGGTCCTGCCCCGGCCGTCCTACCTGGCTGGGAACCGTATTCGATGTAGATATTGATGCCTATGATTACGGATGGAAATGGAATCCCGGAGATGCCGATAAAGAAGACTGGAGCATGCCGGGAAAACAGTTTTAGTGTTTTAACATATCAAACAAAATTTCTTAGGAATTATACAAAAATAAAAATAGTAATTATTTAGTCTGGATGTTTTTGTAAGCGGTAATCAGTAATCTGTAGTCGGTAGTCGGTAATCGGAGTGGTATGCAGTTGCAAACGCGTGAGCGTATCGCGATCTGTTGATAATAGTGTTTGTTAGCTACTTTGCAGGTTCACCTTCTGGGCAGTCCCGCTGTTTTTGTTTTTGGCAGACTTGCCCTCCGGGCTGCGGTTCCATTGCCGACCCGCGTCGCTTTTATGAATATGCATCGCTTTTATTTTTTTATTTAAAGCAGATTAACTTCCACAGGAATTTTGCTTGATTCATTTTAAATCATCTGTTTTTAACAAATAATACAGTATCCTGTAGTGACAGAATTTTAAATAATAAATACAGTTATCAGTCCTTTTCAATTTCACTAAACCCGTCTATCTCAATTGAATAAGCCCATATAAGCATTCCGGAATTATTGAAATGTATTCTTATTAATTTCTCCCCCATTTCATCAACACTGCCTGTTTCTTTATTCCGGTTCAATATGTAAACCATTGAAAAGCCCACTGCTTTATTTCCTTTTTTAACAGTATTATAAGTTAAATTTACCTCATCCGGCGATGTAAGCAATTCAATTACCTGATCTTTTGTCATACCCTTTTCAAGCTTATTCATATTCTCAAGTATAACATTTTTTCTCTTTTCCGGTGCAGAATACGGATAGTCTGCTTTTTCCCGATAAAGCTTAATATTATCAATGTCAACATCACTGCTTTGTTGTCCGCAACTCAATAACGATAACAAAATCATTATTGTAAAAATTGTTAATTGTTTAATCATAATTTATCTTATGCATAGTTAAGTTCTTCAAAGTTAATGTTTTTGGTAATGATGCCAAAAATACCTGGTAAGATTTACAAATAATATCTTCAGAAGTTTTACGTATTTATCACAGCCTGAATGCGCATAAGCAAGCAGTTGTCGCATTCATAAAATGAAAGATTTTTATATTCCATTTCTTTATTCGCGAACAGGTTTATTCCCCCGGCCTGCCAATAAAAGCTGTTGAAATTTTCGAAAAGGCATCCGCCCAGCGTACATTGCTCCAGATTTGATAAAAACCAGCCTTCAAGAACTGAAATCTTAGGAGTAATTTTTGAGTTAGACGATTTCTCCCTGATCTTTCCGTCTGTCACATAAAACATGTTTTCCTGCTGAATTACGATATTATCATGCTGAAGAACTTTAGGATCAGCTTCGCCCTTAAACGACAATGTTGATTTAAGCACATTTGAATCATTTCCATCTTTTGAAAAATATATTTCATAATCCATTCCTAAACTAACTTTCGGATCATCGAGTCCGAATGCAACATACAAATGCCCTGTACTGATTTTCTTCGGCCCTATAGGTAATGCCGGAGCTATCATGGTTTTATCGTGAATCCAGGCGTCCCAGACTGCTTCGATATTATCCTCAATCTGCTCCAGCCCGAGATCAAACAGGGCCTCCCATTTTACAAACAGGCTTGTTTCGTTATCTATAAGATCAAGCTTTATGTCAAAAACTTTTTTCTCAGGCAATATTCCATCCTGGTTACTTACCATTGCATACAAAATTCCGTTACCCGGGTCTCCTGCACCCTGATAATACGGCAAAATACGCATATTGGTGTAATACAACTTTGCTTCATTTTTATCTGCCTGATTATTTTCATTTTTTACCGAAACCAATCCCACCGGAATATTAATATCTGATTCTTTAAAATGCATAAACATTTTTTCTGTCATTTTCTGAAGAATCTGTTTCTCATCTTCTTTCCACTGCTTTCCTGAATCCATGTTATCAAAAAAAACATTCCCGGCATATTCAAGCTCGTTAATATTCAGAAAAAAATGATGAAGATTAAAAGGAGATGTATTTAAAAAGTTATACGCTGCTGCCAGATCAGCCTGTGACAGCAACGTATTATTTCCTTTTATTTCATAGTTATTATTTCCGGTAACAACAATATCTCCATTTTCAAGTATTGTTTGATCTATATCAACAGTGCAACACATCCCGCATCCGTCTATCGCGGTTTTTTCATCACCGTGTAGTTTTATGTATGAACCCTTATCAAAAGGGAAAACAACATTTACCTTAAAATTCTGATTATTAGTTATCTTAATTTCAGGAGGATTAAAAAAGATATGTGTTTCCGGCACAGGATCACTTGTTTCAGCTTTATTTTTCCATTCCTTAATAATGTCTTTGCCTTGTATAATTGCATCTGCAAAGCATTTGGCCAGATCAGTGTTAAGAGTCGATTCCCTTACTGCAATAAGCATATCATAGCCTAAAAGAGAACCTGAATTTTCATTTTCCATATTCATTAATTAAAGGTCCATAGTAATATAAACTTCGCTGTCAGCATCTGCCATATCTCCGGTAAGACTATTTGTCCACAGGGCATTCATCCCGTTACGGGCATTGAATAATTCAAGAAAAGCCGTTATTGAAATCTCATACCCGATGGCAACAACAGCGAGAACCCGCGGGTCTCCTCCTTTAGTCAACATTGATGCTGTACCTGATAATATTGTCGCAAATCCTTTTGATACATTTTGAGTAAATTTAAGAACATCATCAACAATTTTGTGAGCACTCGGCACTACCTCAACGGCATCAATAACCTCTGTTATTGCAAGAGCAACAGCTCCAAACAGCATAAATGCTCCTGTAACTATCCATGCAGGCCCGGTAGCCACATTAAAAATACCGCATGTTATTATTACCAATCCGAACAACCCGAAGGCCCCCGAGTATAATAACTCGACCATACGTTCATTTGTATATGGGCTGGTTACAATCTGCCATATGCCGAGCCCCATATTAATTAAAAAGTTAGTTATGTAAACTAATAAATTCAACATTTTGGTAATTACCAGGCCGACTTTCTCTGTTATCCATGTAATCGGCACAAGAATCTGAGATGATATTGAGGATAAAACAACCGACGACTCTGACAGGATAAAACGAATCATCATGGTATCTGAATATCCGTTATTCTTATTCCTACTTTCAAGAGCAGTTATCATTTCTTTAAGAGTTCCACCCGGTTTATTTGCAATCTCTTCCATTATTAATACTTCTGATTCGGGAAGAATATCATAATTTAACAACGATGATGCCTTTGCCACAATTCCGGCCGGCACAGCCATGACAAATGTAATTATATCCAATGTCGAAGGGTTATCAATACCGGTAAGATATGAAACTATGCTTTTCAATATTCCTGAACTCATCGGAGTTGTAATAAGTTTCCATATTGCATCAAGCAAATCGGTAATAATATTAAAAATTGCCTGCACAATATCTCCTGTTTCATCAAGAATTGTTCTGCCAATTGCATTTAATATCTTTTCCAGAATAGATCCCACTGAAAGATCCGGATGACTTTGTATGTCGCTTATCAGGTCATTAAAGTTATTTTGGAAGTCTTCACCGGCCTCTTCGGCAAGTTTTGACAACTCCTGAATTAATTTTTCTTTTAGCTCATCTCCTATTGACAGCATTCCGAATATTCCGGTATCGCCACTTTCTGACGAAGTTGTAACCTGCGATTTTAACAAGCTCTGACTCCAGTTTGCCTGAGGATCTTTTGATGCTTTATTTGATTCCTGACTATATTCCGTACTGCTGCCATGAAAAGAGATTCCTTTTTGAGATCCCCAGAAGCCCAGAATATTATCTTTTGTCCGGCCTGCCTCTTTGCCGCTTTTTCCGAAAATTGTATCAGCCATACTGATAAATGCTTTCCGGATAGTTTCATCTTCTTTAATTTTTTGCAGTCTTGATCCTGCTTCTGAATAAGCCAGCACAATCACACTTTTATATGCTCTCTGACAACGCTTTATTTCTTCCCACGGGAACAGGAAGGATAAAAAGTCCATTAATACATCTGCGGCTATTTTAAGAATATTCAACAACATCGCACTTACAGCTACCCATATTTGTGATGCTGTTTTGATAATTGCCGACCATATTTGTTCTCCGATCTGAATTATAAATTT
This sequence comes from Bacteroidales bacterium, assembly GCA_003249955.1. GTDB lineage: Bacteria > Bacteroidota > Bacteroidia > Bacteroidales > ML635J-15 > Bact-19. The sequence goes on from QKHS01000056.1 coordinate 7,033, forward strand.
CAGTCCATCTTCAACTTTGTGAATAATAATATTAAATCCGTCAATAAGCTTGTTTACCAAATCATTGGCCGCGTTAACGAAAAACTTTAACACATCTCCTATAAAATGAAAGAGCCCGTTTTCGTCCCCGGCATTAACAGAATTGTAAAACTTAATAAGATCACTTTGCTGCAGTTCTTTAAAAACCACGTTACCGGACGCATCAAACTGTAAGGTAAAATCAGAAAACTGACCGGTATTTAATCTCATATCATCCAAAAATCCGTTATCCGAAGCGGGTAAAACTTTATGCATCTGATTAACAGCACTTACCACCGGGCCTATGTTTTTTTGTGAACTTCCGGATACCAGCAAATCTCCGGGAGATCCGTCAGAATTCTTAAGTTTAGCGTTTTTCAGGCTGTCTTCATTTTGTGTAATATCCAACAGTTTATTTTTAACATCTGCAGCCGGGTCAATCTGAATTTTGTCGTTTGTTGCCACACTTGTAACCGTTATTACCGGTGAATCCGGCGAACTCACAGGAACTTCGATACTGCATATGCCTGACGAATCCAGTTCTGTTTCTATCGGACTGCCATTCATATGATATGCTTTTCTGTCAATATTTATCATTATATTCTGTGAGCATTCTACCAATATCTTTTTTTTCAGCGGTTCTTCATTTTGCTGGTTTGCTTCGGAATTTAACTGTAAATGTATTGAATATGATTTGTAAGTGTACTGTCCGCTTATCTCACGGTTTTCAACAGCAATTTTCTGATCGTTCCATAAAGCCCCGCTTTCAGGACTTCCCTGTTTTGCAAACACGAAGTTACTTTCCCCGGAACTATCTCCCAAAGACGGAACCGACTCAAACCTGTACAATTCTGTTTCTTTGTTCTGATTTTGATACGGAGCCGCCATCATGAGTACATTTCTTGAGTTCAAAACAGGATTATTCCAGATTTTCTTAGAATGAATCTCATTTTTAGGAGCTCCTGAAGCTGTTATGGCTTCGGACATATGATATACTGCTCCTCCTTCTCCCGGTTTTGGTTCTTTTAACAGAACAAATGCCTGCAAAGCATCGTTATCCTCATTATAGGAAGGATGAAATTCCTTAACCGCTTGCTCAAATTCCCCGATAAGCAGAGGTTCTTCTTCGTTCTTAATATGACCCGGATTAATTACCGGCGCGAAACTGTTATCATAAAGATATGCCTTGTTATTGCAAGCGGTAAAAAGCATAGGAAGGCCTTGTCTTTCGGTTAAGGCAAAGGCATGTGTTGCCGGATCAACAGGCACTTCATGAACAGTTACGGCAGGATATGTAACAGAACAAATCCTGTTTCCGCCTTCTACAGAATAATGAATATAAAGCATACCTGAGACATTCTTTATGTAGCGCTCATATACTTTGTTATGAGTCAGTTCAAAGCCAAGAATCTGTTTAGGGGACTCCGGAAGTTCAACTTTTTGTTCCCGGCCATCCTGCCCTGTTACGTATATTGTTCCGGTATCAAATTCTCCTTCGTTTTTTAATACAGAAAGGAAAATCCCCGGTTTATTATCTTTTGTACTCCCGACAGAAATATGCTGAATTACTCCTTTATAATCATTGTATTTTTTCCAGACATGAACATTAGTGTCAGCTTCTGCAGATTTTCTGATAGTTGACAAATTATCTGTATTTAATTCTGTGTACCAGACAGATGAAGTATCACCGGAAGCTTTAATAGCCACTGCGACAAATGAACTCCCGTTCTCACCCTGTCCTGCTGCAAACTTTAGTAGTTTTTGACCCGAAGGTAATCCCGGGTTTAACAGTGTTTCCACATAACCTGTTGAGTTGGAAGATTTCTGAATAATTACAAGCTCGTCTTCATTCTTCATCGTAAACAACACTGTGTTGTCATTTTCATCTCTGGTGGCAAATAATTGATTCCTGTAACTTACCGGCACTCCGGGATAAACATTCTCCATTAGCTGTATGGAATGGGTAAATGTTGACGGTTTCTGTTCGTTCGTAGTGTTCTTCATCTTGTTAGTTTTTACTGATTCTGTTAAATTAAAATAAGACATATCCGACAAATAAGATATATTTATCTAAAACCATGGCAATTTAATAAAAACAATTTGTATTTTACATTAATTTAAGGATAAATTTATTAAAATAACTTAAGATATAACACTTATACCTTTACAGGCTTAAAAAGAGTGCAAGCAATTTGATTGAAATAAAGAGAATTTTGGAAAAAAATAAAAGTTAAAGTTAAGACCTGAACTAAATTACAAATAGTAACATTTTCGACAATATAAAGTAATAATATGAATTCCGGAAGTATCTAAACTTTGCCGGATAAAATTTATATTGACTTCTTTAATGTCCATGTTCCTCTCAGAACAGTCTCCAACCATCCATCACCATGTTTAACAGATTCCACAACCAATCCGAATTCTCCTGTAAAAATATCATTCTTTTCATCATACTCACCGCTATAGGATATTTCGGCGTGCTCCTGATTCTTATCCACCGTAGGTTTCCCATCCTGATCAGAATAGAATAAACATGGATACTGTTTCACAAAGCTTAATAATCCTTCTTCATAGAAACCATTTATCGTTATCGGGGAATCAAATAATTCACTAATTTCAGGTTCAAAACAAGTACCTTCGATTTCACCGTCCTGATCTGACAATTCGAGAACAAACTCAAAACATTTGCCCTCATCCGGGCCGTATTCAGCACCTAACACATACTCGCCGTTCCACTTTCCTGAAAGGGTTTCTATTATTTTCATATTTGAGTTTTTCTTCTTTTTAATTAATAACTAATTTTTCACTTCGTAATTTTTTAATATCTATTATTTCATTAATACATTAACATCTACCTGGTACCCAATTTCTAAGAGTTCCCTAGCTAAGTCAAACTTCCATTTCCCATCAGAATTATATGGTATATATATCACACCATCAATATCAGATGGCTTCTCAAAATCTTTATTTTGTTCAAATATTGCTACGACTCTTTTTCTCCCAAGTTTCCCATAAAAAAATCCTAATTCAAAAATAACATTTTGTCTTGCACGTAATTTAGGTTTTGCTTCGTTTTCAATTTTCGAATAGCCATAATCATCAGCAGAAAGCAATACAATAGCAAATCCCACATCGGAATGCTTTGTGAATTTTTCGATTATTGTATCACCTGCATTTGCTTTTTCATGAAGAACAATTGCTTTTAGTCCCAATTTTTCAATTGTCCTAGCTGTAGCTTCTTTCATTGCATCATTATGCCCATGGACAATAAAAACATCTAAATTATCATTCCTTATTGTATGTTTCTGTTTAGTAGGCAAATTTATTGGATCAGAAGTTTCTTTAATAATTGGTTTATTAATCTCAAGTTCGTCAATCATTATTTGAACAATGCCTATCATCTCTTGAATGTGTCGATTCCGAAGTCCATAAAATGTATATATTTTACTTTGAAGGTCAACAATATTGTCTATGTGCGTTGTATCTGGTAAAAAGTTATGTTTAGCAATACCTTTCGTTCTTTCAGCAATTCTTTCAAAAACTGTGTCATCATTTTCTGTGATTTCGTTTAGTTCTTTTAATATGTCATTTAATTTTTGTATTGAAACATTAGTCATATTTTTACATATTTAATTATTATCTTTTAAAACTTGTCACCAAAGAAAAAATAGAGCCCAATTTTTCCTTATCATATATTCTGCTAGTACATTATTACGTGGTTTTCATTGGCATGTTGGTCTTTTTTATGCTTGTCTATAACTATCTTATCTATATTTCAACTCCATACCACTATCGCAGCCAAAAATTCCAAAACAAAACACCTATCGCCTCATACAATAATTTCCCAAATATAATAATTATCATATAAAAGCTCAGAAAAACAAAATATTATTTTTCACACAATCGAAATTGCTTTGTAAACCAGATTTATAAATAGTCAAAATAAAGACTTTTATTCAATTATGCAATAACATGAATGCCCTACAAACCTATTTCGCCCTCACCATAACAAAATCTTCACGGTGGTATTTGCCTTCAAGTTTACCTTCGATATAAGCGTAAAGGCTGTCAGGGGCGACATACCTGTAAACTATAGCCTGCGGGTAATCGTGTTGCGGATTGCTGAAAGTAAATGTATTATCATCTGTTGAAACCAGACCAAAACTAACGTCCATGCCGTTGTTCTGTCCGGCAACTCCTACTATGTATTTTACCGAATCATCGCTTTCTTCAAGTCTCAAAACTTCGTAAAACACAGTGTCGCCATCTATCAGCATATAGCTTTCACCTGTAAAGCTGGTATTACCGGCATGTTCCCATGTTTCGTAAAATTCAAATTCATCGGTAATATTAACCCATTTCCCGGGAAGCCATTTTAATTGTTCCAAAGAAAATTTCTTTTCCTGATTTTTAATATTTTTTGCATCAGGATTGGCACAGGACAAAATTAAAACGGCAATTCCCGCGAGGGTTAAAAATTTAAAACTCCACTTCATAACCGGATGCAGGAATTTCGATATTTTTAAAACCTTTACCTTTAAGATAATCACGATAATGTTCGGCAGCTTCTAAATCTCCATGAACAAGATACAGGTTTTGTAACTCATCTTTATTCTGACACGAAATAAAATCAGCCATTTCGGTATAATCTCCATGTCCGCTGAACGACTCCAATCTCTTTATGTCGGCTCTTATATAATGTTCGTTGCCGAATATTGATATTTTATCCAGCCCTTGCTGCAATCTTGCACCAAGAGTTGTAGGAGCACAATAGCCAACTATAAGAATTGTGTTTCTCGGGTTGCTGATACTGTTTGCAATATGATGTTTTACACGCCCTGCTTCAGCCATACCCGATGCAGAAATAATTACACAGGGTTTTTCTGTAGCATTAAGTCTTTTCGACTCCTGAACGGTTTTAATATAATGTAATCTCTCGAATCCGAACGGGTCGGGATCGCTGGCCAGACTATCCAGAACAGTTTCGTTATAACATTCGGGATGCATGCGGAAAACTTCTGTTACGTTAACTGATAACGGGCTGTCAACGTAAATATCGATTTTAGGTAAAATACCGTCGTTAAACCAGTTATTAAGAAGAAGAACTATTTCCTGTGTTCTGCCTACACTAAAAGACGGAATAATCAGTTTCCCGCCCTTACGAACGCATGTGTCCTTAACAATGTCCAGTAAAGCAAATTCTGATTCATGTTTTTCATCGTGAATTCTGTCTCCGTAAGTTGATTCTGTAATAAGAATATCTGCCTGCGGGAACGGAACCGGAGATTTTATAATTCTGTTTGTGGGACGTCCTACATCACCGGTATAAGCAATATTTTTCATCCTTCCGTTTTCGTAAATGCTCAGATTCACAACTGCACTTCCCAACATATGACCGCTGTTGGTAAAGCGTACTGTAATATTCTCGTCAATTTTAAACTTTCTGTCGTATGCCACGCCGATAAAAAGCTTCATACTTTTTACAGCATCTTCATGTGTATAGATGGGTTTTACCTTTGGCAAGCCTTTTTTTGCCAGTTTTTCGTTATACCATTTTATATCGTGTTCCTGAATAAAACCTGAATCCGGTAACATTAAAGAACAAAGATTACGCGTAGCATCGGTGCAAATAACCGAACCTTCGAAACCAAGAGTATATAAATATGGTATCAAACCTGAATGATCGATATGAGCATGTGATAAAATAACATGATCTATTTCGCGTGGCTCAAAACCGAGATTTCTGTTCATCTTGTCGGTATCCTGACCTTTACCCTGAAACATACCGCAGTCAAGCAATATTTTTTTCCCGCTGTCTGTTGTTATCAGGTGTTTGCTTCCCGTAACTTCCTGTGCTGCACCAATAAATTTAATTTTCATCTCTTTTTATTTTATTCTTTATTAATGTCCTGTCAGGACATAATGTTTATTATTTTCCTTATTAAATTATTAAAAACCCGGTTTTATCAGTTACAGAAACATCCGGGCCTTCAAGATATTTCACCTTAGTCTTCCGCCAGAACAATAAGCCTGTCCTGTTCCCCGAGTTTGATTTTTTGGGTTTTGTCCGGATTTACGACAACCCCGTAAGCTTGTGAACTGTCTCCCGATAAGGCAGCAATTTTATAACCAATTGCAATTTCACCTTTTCGTTTTGCACTTTCAAGGGCAGTATAAAAATCGACTTCGGTGTCAGGTTTAAGATAATTACATGCCGGTTTCAGATAAATTTCGCTTCCCTCCGACTGTAACAAGTCCTCAAATACCCGCATAAGGTGTTTGTTTTCTGACACCTGCGACATCATAAGACTAATAAGCTTATCGCTTACAATAAAGTCATCAACCTTGGTTACACTTGCCAGATCGCGGTTTTTAATATCCAGCATCTCGCTTACTATTTTAATTTCCTTTCCTGTTTCGGAAGAAATACGTCTGAGGTGCAGCAGAATAATAAGAGTCAGTGCATCGGCTTCCTGTATATCCATTCTGTCATCGTAACAAAGTACCTGAACGTTGTCGTAACTTGTTACATCGAGACTGTCTATTACTTCGCGAGAAGTTGTTTCTGCATGTAAAAATTCAATAGTAGTGTTTTTCAAGCCGGACCTCATTGATTCAAGTTCGGCTTCTTCAAAATTATAATCCGAAACAATTTTAATAAAAGAACCTTTTGCAACATACTGATCCATTTCGCGAAGCAAAATCGGGCCGCGGAGATTCCAGCCCAGAATCAATGTCCTTTCCGGCCCGGCTTCTTCTTCGGTAAGATTTACAATTGCATCTTCGTCAATTTTAAATTCTGTTTTTCCCGACGGGATTAATGTATCATCATCTTCGGTAATTGCAATAACTTTATCTCCTTTTTGCAAAACGTAGTCCATAGGCGGATTTACCACACATGTTCCGTCATTATATTGCAGTCCCATAACGGCAGAAGAATCATACGCAAAAATTGCTTCTGCAAAAGTTTTACCTGTAAGTTTCGGTTCTTCGCTAAAATAAATTTCTGCTCCGTCAAAATCCATAAGTTCCTGATAAACCATGCTCAAACCACTCTGACGGCTTGTCTGCACCATAATTCTGGCAAAAATATCATCGGTAAGAATAAGTTCAACTTCATCTTTTCCTACCATCTTTGCCACTTCAAGGTTCTTAAAATCTTTAATCTCTGCAATTATATGATATGGCTCTTCACGACGATCAGGATTATTTGTAATTGCCAGAATGGTTTTTATAGTCTGCGAATCGGCATTACCTTCTTCCGGTGAAAGAACTATTATAGATTTTGCTTCATGCGGATTTACCATTGCCAGGCTGCCCAAATCGTTAGGAGAACCGGAACGGCAAATAACTTTCATGTTTTTCATATCAGTAATTTTTTCTCTGATTTCATCCTCCATTTCCACTTTATCTTTTTCGGAAAGAATTACTATTCTCGGAGATTTTTGATTTTCGCCGGCAACAATAAGTTCGGAAATTATGGTAAACACCTTGCTGCTCCACCCTAAAACCAAAGTATGGTTTGTTTCCAGCACAAAACTTTTCCCTTTACGTAGTTCGTCCAGCTTTGATTCGATGCCGGAACCCAGAATACCGATTAATGTTGACAAAATAAAGATACCGCCTAAGGTAATAATTATTGCAACCAGTCTGAACACCCATCCCGAGTCACCTGCAACAGTTCCTGCATCCATTGTCCGCATAAGACTTTGCCAGAATCCCTCTGCCAGACTCATAGGTTCCCCGTCCTCGGGAGCTATTGCAAAGCCCCAATAAACAAATCCTGCAATTACAACAATTATTAATGACAAAATACCGAGCAATCCAATCATTGCACCGGCTCCTCTACTCATAAGGTTGTCAAATTTATAGCTTAATTTCGCCCTTAATCCCGGTTTTTTCATATACACACAATTTTAATTCAATAAATAAAAGCGTAAACTTAAAAAATAAAAATTAAAAGCTTATTAATTAAAAGGTAAAAAATAATTGCAGGCAGGAAAAAAACAGAATAACATGTGTTTTTGTAAAAAGCAGAACTAACCGGAAACAGATATTTTTACAAGTTTTTCTCTGTTCAGAATTTCTATAGTACTGTTTTCGTCTCTTATTATTCCGCTCTCTTTAAAATCTTTTATTCCCCTTACAACACTCATAACCGACATACCGGTAAATTCTGCCAGATCTTTTCTGGAAAGCTCCATGTTAAATTTGTCCGAATGAAAAATGCTATCTGCCAGAAACAGCAATGCTTCGGCAATTCTGCCGTTCATCTGCTTTTGTGTAAAAGATATTATTTTATCAAAATTATAAAGCATGCACCTGTTCATTGTTGCTATTACAGCAGATGCAAACTGCCCGTTGCTCTGGATAAAATCCTCAAACATTTTCTTATCCATGGCGCAAACAACAGAGTCAACAACAGCAGCGGCAGAATACTGCATTTTATTATCGCTGTATAACGATGGCAAACCTATCAGACTTCCATGGGGAAAAATTGTCAGAATCAGATTATTGTCATCCGTAACTTCCTTATAAATTTTAACCAGCCCTTTTTGTAAATACAAAATCTGGTTTACATAGCTTCCTTGTTTGGCAATAATTTCACCTTTCTTGTACTTTAATTCCACTTTATTTGCGTCCACCATGCTTAACTCTTCATCGCTCAACTTGCTGAAACAAAGAGACTTGGTAACGCAATTCATACATGATTTTTCAGTAACATTATTTTCCATATCTGTTTTTTAATAAACACATGTTAATTAAAAGATAAAAGTAAGTTGTTTTTTTTAAATAAACAAGTAATAAATAAAGTATCTCAATGTTAATATAAATATAATCTTATGTTTTTGCATATTCTATTCAATATTAAATCATTCTTCATACTTTTGTAGCAATACTTATTAAATTAGTTATTGATTAAACTTCATATTAAATGAAAATTAAATCCTTCCTGATTATAACAATTGTATTATTCGGAGTGTGGATAATGCTGAACAATTCGTTTGATCCCGTACTATTAATTATCGGTGCAATAGCTTCTGCAGTTATCGCATTAATTTTCTGCTCAAAATGTTCAGTATTTAACGACATCAGGCTTACTCCCAAATCGTTTATTTATTCATTTGCTTACATCTTCGTTTTTATTTTTGAATTAATCAAATCTAACCTTGATGTGGCTTACAGAGTATTGAGCCCGAGACTTCCCATTAATCCGGGGATAGTAAAAGTAAAAACAAATCTTAAATCGGATCTGGGCAGAATGACTCTGGCAAATTCAATAACTTTAACACCCGGGACTTTAACTGTTGACATCAAAGATGAATTTATTTATGTACACTGGATAGATGTTACAAATAAAGACATTGATGCTGCAACCGAAAAAATTGTAAAAACTTTTGAGAAATTATTAATTGAAATTTATGGTTAATCAGATTTTAAATATCTCAGTTATAATAATACTGTTATCAGTATTGATGTCTCTGTTCAGGTTTATTAAAGGCCCGTCAACATTTGACAGAATAGCGGCTTTTGACACAATGACAATTTCTACAATAGGATTAATAGGAATTATCTCATTTCTGTCGGGCAGAGGCATATATCTTGACATCGCGATTGTTTACGGATTGTTAAGTTTTCTCGGGGTTATTATCATTTCCAAATATCTTGAAAAATCTTTATAATGGAAACACTAAAAATAATCGGAGCATTTATAGTACTTGCCGGATCAATATTTTTATTTCTGGGTTCTCTGGGCATGGTAAGAATGCCTGATTTATACAACAGAATTCAGGCAGGGACAAAAGCCTCCACATTAGGGACAATTCTCACATTATCAGGAATAATCTTTCTTTCCTCCGGCTGGACAGGTAAGCTGGTAATATTAATATTATTTGTCCTGATAACAAATCCTGTTTCTTCACACATACTTGCCAGAGCAGCACATTCGGTAAAATTAAAACTTACCGACAAAACTGTGACTGACAAACTTACAGAGGATGAAGAGTTAATAAACGAAAAACAGTAATACCATGATATATATTATTATCGCGATAGTTTTGGGAATTGTTATGATTGTAATGTCAATAATAGCAATACACCATAAAAACATAACTCTGGCAATTTTGTCTGCCGGAGGAGTAAGTCTTGTTGCTTCCATTCTTTATTTGCTTCTTGCCGCACCTGATGTTGCATTGACCGAAGCATCAATCGGAAGCGGACTGACAACAATTATTTTCTTTTATGTTTTGAACAAAATAAAAAAGCACAAACATGTTGAAGAATAGTCTGATATTGATTTTGATTTTAGGATTTGCAGCGATTATGCTTTCGTTGTTTCTTTCTTATACTCCTTCTGAAGATCTTAAAGGTGTTTCAAAACACTATGCAGAGTATGGAAAAGAAGAAGTCGGTGCTGCCAATCTTGTGAGTGCTGTTGTTGTTACCTATCGTGGCTTTGATACGCTTGGTGAGGTTACAATACTTTTTTTAACTGCATCAGTTATAGGTTTCTTTTTAAAAGTAAACCATAGTAAAGATGATGAAAATACCGCAGTAAAAAAATACAGTGAGATTCTGGGAACCAGTGCAAAAATATTGATTCCGCTAATGGTTCTTCTCGGTGTTTATGTTTTTATAAACGGTCATCTTACACCGGGAGGAGGTTTTCAGGGAGGTGCAATAATTGCATCGGCGTTTGTATTGATGTTTATTGCTTTACCTCAGCGAAAAATCAGTCACAAAGTACTGTCTGCCGTTGAATCATTTTCAGGGTTAAGCTATGTGCTTATCGGTGTTCTTGGAATTATTCTGGCTGCCGGATTTCTCGACAATCAGATTTTAAGCCTCGGCACTTTCGGATCAGTACTGAGCGCAGGAGCCATTCCGTTAATTTACATTCTTATCGGACTAAAAGTCGGCACCGAGCTTACGGGAATTATCTCTAATCTAAAAGAACTTCAAAACGAACAATAATGGAAAAAATCGGAATTGAACAAATCAGTCTGGCTTTTGGATTTATTATCCTTATGCTTGGCCTGTGGGGAATATTATCCCGGAAAAATATCATTAAAATAGTTCTTTCGTTCACACTTTTTGATACGGGTCTTAATATCATTATTGTAGCAATAGGTTATTTAAAAAACAAGACTGCTCCGATACTTGATTCGGCAGAACTTCAGACAGACACGGCATCCAAAATTGTTGATCCGTTACCACAGGCACTGGTACTTACATCAATTGTTATCGGGCTTGGTGTAACTTCATTGCTGCTGGTTTATGCACTTAAACTTTACAAAGAGAAAAAATCATTATTTATTAACGATTATAAAGATTTAAAATGGTAAATCCGATTTATATTGTTGCCGTACTGCTCGGTGTTGCATTTACTTCCGGCTTTTTCAGCAAAAAAGGGAAGAACATTGCCGGGTATCTTAGTATGCTGGCGCTGGGATTTGTAAGTTTCGTTTCCTTACAATGGTTACACGGTTTTTTAAGCGAACAGCAGGCTGCCGCACAAATATTTACAACTGCTTTTAAACCACCTTTCTCCATAAACCTTTTAATGGGAAAAGAAGAAGCTGTTTTTACAAGTCTTATCAACATAATGGGGCTTATCGGCGGATTATATTTGTTCAGAAAACTTAAAGAAACCGGCTCAAATGCATTTATTGCACTTCTGTTGCTGATTATGGGTCTGAATGTAATTGTTATGACCCGTGATTTGTTCAACCTTTTTGTTTTCATGGAAATAAGCAGTATAGCCATTGCCGGGTTAATTATCTTATCCCAGAATGTTAAGAGTATAAGTTCCGGTTTTAAATACATGCTTGCCGGAGGCCTTATTTCAGGGATGTTGCTTCTGGGAACAGTATTCCTTTACTATTTCACCGGCACTCTAAATATTGACGGAATGCTTCAGCAGAATCTTAACCTCGTTAAAGGCTCATCTGTTGCAGTTTTTCTTGTAATAACAGCAATTGTACTGGAACTTAAACCATTTCCGGCAAACGGCTGGGGTGTTGACGTTTACGAAGGTGCCGATGCCGGTATCAGTGCTCTTATTTCATCAGCTTATGCAACAGCATCGGTTTACGTTTTTATGAAATTAATTCCGGTAGCCTCTGAACAATTTCAGTTTTTGATTGCAGCAATCGGGATTATAACTTTTGTGGCATCCAACCTAATGGGATTAAGACAAAGCAATCCAAACAGGTTGCTTGGCTATTCCTCAATTTCACAAATTGGTTTACTGATGGCAATAATAGGATTATCTTCCGTAATAGGAGAAAGTACAAATTTTATTGTTATTTCAATACTCGTAAGTCATTATTTCGCAAAAGCAGGACTTTTCTGGATCTCAGGAATAATAAAAACCAATTCTATACGCGACTGGTCAGTTTTACGACACAGTAAAATTTTACTGGTGTCTTTCGGCATTTTCATTTTTGCACTGGTTGGACTACCTCCTTTTCCGTCATTTTTCGGGAAATGGGAATTAATTATGAATCTGTCAGGTTCACACAATTTTATTTGGGTGACAGCAATATTAGTCGGATCGTTTCTCGAAGCCGCTTATATGTTCAGATGGCTTGGATATGCCATAAAACTTGAATTACCATCAGAAATTAAGCCTGTAATTAAGCTGAATAAAATTATTCCGGTTATTTTATTTGCTGCCTCAGTTATAACCGCCGGCTATTTTACCGGCATGAATCACGAATACGGAAAACTCATAAATTATATTCCTCTTGCTTTTGCACTGGCATTTGTTTTAATTGAGTTTTTGCCTGTATTTATAAAAAACACACTGGCAATAGCAGGGCTTGCACTATACTTCTACCTTAACTATCAGTCTTACACAGACATAAGCAGAATTTTTGCTGCAATTTTCCTTCTCGGAGGAATCTTAACCTTGCTCGCGGGTTATGCATACAAAGGCAAACGCCTTGGTTTCTTCCCGTTTGCTCTTATGATGTTTGCAGGATTAATCGGTTTGATTGAAGCAAAATCCACACTTGAATTTTTCTATGCCTGGGAGTTAATGACTATTGGCTCATACTTCCTGATTATCAGAGGGAAAAAATCAATAACACATGCTTTAAGCTATATGCTGTTTTCAATAGGAGGAGCATATTTAATAATGGCAGGCCTGGGAATAGCAAGCATAGGTAAAGCAGATCTCACTTTATCAATACTACATCAGGTAACAGAATATGCTCCTTTGGTTTTCATTCTTTTGGCTGTAGGTTTCATGACAAAAACCGCTTCAATCGGCTTACACATCTGGCTGCCGGGGGCACATGCCGAAGCAGAGGCAGACGTTTCTCCTATGGTTTCCGCAATTTTGCTTAAAGCCGGAGTTTTCGGACTTCTAATCTTACTGATGGCAATGGGCGAACAATTTATCGGAAAAGTAAGCATCCCGTATTTATTAAGCTGGGTCGGTGCATTAACGGCATTGATGGGAAACATGATGGCTGCATTTCAGGAAGATGCAAAAAAACTGCTCGCTTACTCAAGTATCGGAGCTTTGGGCTATGCAGTTTTCGGGTTAAGCCTTATGTCTCACCTCGGATGGTTGACTGCAATCTCATTTTCAATAACACACTTTATGCTTAAGGCTTTATTATTCCTTGCAATAGGAGGTGTTGTCTGGAGATTAAAAACAAAAGACATGTACAAAATGGGAGGACTTATCAAAAGAATGCCTTTCTCATTTTTCTCAGTACTAATCGGAATCATTGTTTTGGCAGGCGTCCCGCCATTAACGGGGTTCTCAGGCAAATGGTTATTTTATCAGGCTGTTATGGAAAAACAATGGTTTCTGCAAGGTGCTGTTCTGTTCTTCTCCGGAATAATCGCCTTTTTATATTGTTTCAGATTGATTCATGCAATTTTCCTCGGACAGTTAAAAGATGAACACCGGAATGTAAAAGAAGCTCCTTTCTGGATTCTTGTTCCTCAGTATATTCTTTTGGCTGTATTGCTGGGATTCTCATTCCTGCCGGGATCTATGCTAAAACCTATAGGAAATATGTTGTTGCCGTTCTTACCGGACGGAGCTATTCACTGGAACGGACAATTAGCAACAACTGTTTATGGTTACTGGAACGGGAAAACGGTAATGATAATTATTGTCGGCATTTTCTCTGTTGTTTTCGGATGGCTTTGGTTTATGAACAGAAAAGCACGAAAAATCAAACAATTTAATATTGTTTATGCTGCCGAAAGACCATTCCGCCCTGAGACCACACATTTTGCATATAATTTCTTTGCTCCTTACAAAAAGGCAATCGGTTTTCTTGTTGCACCGGGAATAACAAATTTCTGGAACAGAATTGACGAAGGAGCACACGCAGTTTCGGACAAATTTACAAAACTTTACAATGGTAACGGTCAGACTTATCTGATTCACATAGTGGCATTTATCGTAGTTATTTACTTAATATCATTTGGAGGATTCTAATGGACCCTATTTTAGTAAAAATATTGTACGCCTTGCTAACCTTATTTATAGTTTTAAACTACGGGTTACTTATTCAGGGCATTGTTCCCAAAATCGGGGCACGTGTTGGCCGAAGACATGGAATTCCGTTTTATCAGGCCTATCTGGACATTATTAAAAACTATTCCAAACGCACAAGAGTTACTCACGGAATAATGTTTTACATAGGCCCGGTTTTCAGACTCACAGGCGGAATAGGATTGCTTATGTTTATGCCTGTAATTTTCGGATCAAACATGTTTCAGAATTTTTCGTTTACCGGAGACTTATTGCTGGTACTATACTTCCAGTTTTTCGGAGTTTTGGGTATGGCACTCGGGGCAGCAGAAAGCGGGCATCCACATTCTGCAATAGGAGTTTCAAGAGGATTATCCCAGACAACAGCATTTGAGTTCCCGTTAACTTTGGGAGTTCTTTCTCTGGCTGTTCAGTACCAGACCTTAAACATTTCTGATATTGTTGCCGCACAGCAAGGAGGTTTTATGCACTGGTCAATAATGACAAATCCGCTCGCGGCTGCAGCTATGCTTATAGCTTTTCTTGGTGCAATGGGACGCGCTCCGTTTGATGTGGTTCTCGCACCTCAGGAAATTCCGATAGGACCGCCAACAGAATACCAGTCGGGCTTACTTGGAGTATTGCAGTTAAACAGGGCAATATTCCCGATAGCAAAACTGATTCTGTTCATGAATCTGCTTTTCGGAGGAGCGACAAGCTGGCCTGAACTATTTTTGAAGACCTTCCTTATTTACATGTGGTCTGTATTTGTTGGCGTTGTTTTCCCACGTTTCAGAGTTGACCATTCTGTAAGATGGTTTTTGGGAGTTCCGCTGCTAATAGGCATTTTAGCAATTATTGTTACAAAATTTTTCTAATATCATAATTATGGGCAAAGAAGAACTGGAAAAACGAATTGTATTATCTCCTGACGGCGAACCTATAGAGATTGATCCGATAAATGATTATTTCTGTCAGGATTTACCGGAGGTTGAGAAAAAATCATCAATTGCAATTCTTGAAAAATTTCAAAACTGGGCACGAAGCCGGTCGTTATGGGTATTAGGATTTGGTACCGGTTGCGGGGCTATAGAAATGCGTCCGCTGATGACTCCTAAGTTTGACGCTTACCGCTATGGAATACAGTGGAGACCAACACCCAGACAATCCGATGTTTTTGTAATCTCAGGATATCTGTCTGTAAAAACGCTTAAACGTGTAATAAGAAGTTACGAGCAAATGCAGGGACCAAAATATGTGATTGCACTGGGAAGCTGTACAATAAACGGCGGAATGTACTGGGACAGTTATAACACAATTAACCGTCTCGACCACTATATTCCTGTAGATGTTTACATTGCCGGCTGTATGCCAAGGCCGGAAGCTTTGCTTGCCGGATTTGAACAACTTAAAAAAATCATTCGAGAAGGCCGTGGCGAAGGTGCAAACCTTTACGCCGAGAATTTTGAATGGTACAAAGCAAATCAAAAGAAAATTATTAAAGATTGGGATATGCCCGATTATAACTGGTAATTTCAAACACATTCTGAAATATGAAAGAACTGATAGACAGATTAAAAACATCATATACCGTTGAAGATTACATTCAACAGCGTTCCGATCTGGCACATATTACTGTCAGCAAAGAAACGGCTGTTGACTTTATAAGTCATCTTCAAAGAGTGGAAGGCTATAAACATCTGGTAATTTTAACTGCTGTTGACTGGATAGAAGATGGCAAATTCCAGTTAACATACCTGCTGAATAATCCTGAAATGAAGAACGACATCAATGTGAAAGTTTTCATTGAACGCGAAAACGCAACAATGGAGTCAATTCATCATCTTTGGGAACAGGCAAGAACTTACCAGCGCGAGTTAAAAGAAATGTTTGGCATTGACTTCCCCGGCAGCCCTGGTGTTGACAAACCATTCATTCTCGAAGGCTGGCATGACCTGCCTCCATACAGAAGAGATTTTGACACAAAAAAATATTCGGAGGAAACTTATTTCCCTCGTCCCGGAAGAGAGAAAAATGATCCTGCAACATACATGAAACAAAAACTTTATCCAAATGAGTAAATTATTTTCGATAAAAGAAGACCGTAGTCTGTATCCTGAAAAAAACGTAGAAGGAAAGATTGACGTTGACTTAAGTTCACATAAATACCTTAAAATGTGGCATGGCCCGCAGCATCCGGGTATTACAGGAAATATGTCTCTCGAAATTACTTTACTCGGCGACGAGGTAATGGATTGTGAGACACATGTGGGATATCTGCACCGCGGATTTGAAAAACTGATGGAAAGACGTAAATACATTCAGTGTTTTCCTTTGGTTTGCCGTGTTGCTGTTCCCGAACCAGATTTTAATGAATACTGCTTCGCTGCTGCTATGGAAGAGCTTGCCGGAATTGAAGTTCCAGAAACAGCACAGTGGTTAAGGACTCTGGTTCTTGAAATGGGACGTCTTTCCAGTTATCTTATGTGGATAGGCGGACAGTCGGGAGCATTCGGACAAGGAATTGTCGGACAATGGTCTAATTACATGAGAGATTCTATACTTGACAGGTTTGAAGAATTAACCGGAGGCAGAATTTATCACATGTATATAATTCCGGGCGGAGTAAGAGGTTTACTTCCCGATGGATTTAAAGACAGAATGGAAGAAAACCTTAAATTTATCGAATCAATGATGAAAGATATTGATAGGGTTATGTTCAACAATGCTGTTTTCAAGAAGCGCTCGGTTGGAATGGGAATAATCGAGAAAGAATGGGTAACAAAATTCGGCATAACAGGTCCTAATGCCCGCTCAACAGGAATTCCTATGGATGTACGTAAAGACTATCCGTATCTTATGTACCCGAAACTTGACTTTGAACCGGTTACTGCTCAATATTCTGATATTTATAACCGTGCCGATGTAAGACGCAGGGATTTACTTATGTCTGTGGATCTTATCCGTCAGATTATGGCAAAGATGCCTGAAAAAGGTGAAATACGTGCGGAAACTCCAAACGTTTTGCATTGGAAAGTTCCGGCAGGACAAACTTACAAAAGAGCCGAATGCACACGTGGCGAATACGGGTATTTTATGGTTTCCGATGGAAGTGAATATCCGAGACGTATAAACGTAAGAGGTCCGAGCTATACACATGCCGTAGCACTATTGGAAAAAATGATTATTAATTGTAATCTTTCAGATATTGCAGGACTTATGGTTTCATTGCATACTTATCCACCGGAGATTGAGAGGTAAAATTAAATATTAATGGGGGAGTTGGAAATTAAAAATGATAGTCATAAATAGTCAGGAGTAGTCAGGAGTGGTCAGTAATATATTTTTGTTGTGAGTTAATTAAGTTATGGAACTGGAAGAATTAAGAGTATATAATAAATCGATGGAAGTTGCTGAGATTGTTTGGGATTATGTCAGTAAGTGGGATTATTTTTCCAAAGATACCGTAGGAAAACAACTCGTAAGATCTGTTGATTCTGTTTCTGCTAATTTGAGTGAAGGTTTCGGAAGATTTCATTACAAAGAAAACAAACAGTTTTGCTACAACTCAAGAGGTTCGCTTTATGAATCAAAAACATGGATAAAAAAGGCCCAAACAAGAAAACTTATTGACGAAGAAACTTCAGAAAAATTATTATCTGATTTAAGCGACATTAGTGTTAAACTAAATAATTATATTAAAACAATTGGAAAAACAAGTTAACATATTTAAGCATCCTATTGCAAATAAAAGCTTGCGTTTTCCCGCACAGCTTGACAGCGCAGCTAATGACAGCTCGCGTTTTCCGGCGAAGCCTATTGACAGCGTAGCTAATGACAGCCTGCGTTTTCCGGCGAAGCCAAATTACAGCATAGAGAATAATAAAAACCTAATTATAAAAAACATCCATATCATATAAAATTATGGGAAAAATTAACGACATATTATCACCATTTACCGCATGGAAACACGTAGTTAATGAACCGTTATCGGTAAAAGAGCCATTAAAACGCGAAGGTGCTGACCGTTACCGTGGATTTCATAAAAACGAAATTGATAAATGTATAGGTTGCGGAACATGTGAAGAAATTTGCCAGAATGCAGCTATCGACATGGTTCCGGTTGAAGGGAAAGAAACAAAAGACGGCGACAGCGGTTTAAGGCCAAAGATTGATTACGGCAGATGTTGCTGGTGTGCGCTTTGTGTTGATATCTGTACCACAGGGTCTCTTTCAATGTCAAACGAATTTAAATGGATTGACGAAAATCCTGACAATTTCCGCTTTGTTCCCGGTGCTGAAAATAAGCCATGGGACGATAAAGAGAAAGGCTGGAAAAAACCGGACTATCATCTTTATAATCCTGAGAGGGTTGAAATGCATGAGCTTAAACCTGAAGAGCGTGACAAATCCTTTATTGAAATTATTCACGGATATTCAAAAGAACAGGCATTACTTGAAGCAGACCGTTGTGTTGCCTGCGGAATTTGTACTGCAACATGCCCTGCTCACATGGGAATTCCTGAGTACATCAAAGCCATAAGAAATGATGATCTGGAAGAAGGATTAAGAATTTTATATGACACAAACCCGCTGCCTGAAATTTGCGGACGTATATGTACTCACAAATGCGAAACTGTCTGTTCTGTCGGGCACCTGGGAGATCCAATTTCGATACGCTGGCTAAAAAGATATATCGCAGACCAGAACCCGTCTGATAAATACAAAGAAATATTGGGGACAGAAAACATTGAAAAGAACGGTAAAAAAGTTGCAATTATTGGTTCCGGTCCTGCAGGTTTATCAGCCGCTCACTACTTATCTTTAATGGGTTATAGCTGTACAATATTTGAAAAACTTCCTCAGGCCGGCGGTATGATGAGATACGGAATTCCTGAGTACAGATTACCTTACGAATCGCTTGACAAAGATATTAACTACATTCAATCACTTGGTACAGAATTCAGATACAACACAACTGTGGGTAAGGATATTACCATTGAGCAATTACATGAAAAATTTGACGCAGTATTTGCCGGAACCGGCTTACATCTTGGACGTAGTACCAGAATACCCGGAACAGACCATGCAGATGTTTATCAGGCTGTTGATCTACTACGCGACATAGTTTTAGGCAATGAAGTTCCTGTAAAAGAAAAAATCGTTGTTATCGGCGGGGGTAATGTTGCAATGGACATAACCCGTTCTTTGGCCAGATTACAGAATCAGAAATACGGAAAAGTTCAGATAATTACAACTTCACTGGAGTCGGAAGATATAATGCCGGCAGACCGTGAAGAAATTGTTGAGGGCCGTGAGGAAATGGCTCAGATTATCCCGGGTTGGGGACCGGTCAGTATTAAAATTGAAGACGGTAAAATAAAAGGACTGAATGTTGTAAAATGCCTGTCAGTTTTTGACGAAGAACGAAGATTCAATCCTAAATTTGACGATAACCAGACTAATTTCTTTGAAGCTGACATGATTGTAGAATCTATCGGCCAGGGAATGGACTTATCTTATATAAGTGATAAAACAAAAGAAAATCTCAAACTCGATCCGCGTGGCAGAATAATCGTTGACGAATATTTCCGATCGTCAATAGATTGGCTTTTTGTTGGCGGTGATATTATTCAGGGACCTGACGTTATTCATGGTATTGCAAACGGGCATAAAGCTGCAATCGGGATAGACAATTTTATTAATAATCAAAACAAATAATTATGAGCATAGATTTGTCAACATCGTACATGGGGTTAAAACTTAAAAACCCGGTTATCATAGGAAGTTCTGGTCTCACCGAAAACGTGGACAATATTGTAAAAGCAGAAAAATACGGTGCTGCTGCAGTTGTTCTTAAATCATTGTTTGAGGAGCAAATAATGATGGACATCAACAGTCAGAAAATGAATAATATTTTTGACACCTATTCTGATGTTGAAAACTATGTCGGATATTACACCAAACAGCATTCTCTGAACAATTATCTTAGTCTTATTTCAGAAGCAAAGCAAAAAACAAACATCCCGGTAATTGCAAGTATTAACTGTAGTACCGCAGGAGAATGGACAAGCTTTGCCCGCAAAATCGAAAATGCCGGAGCAGATGCACTGGAACTGAATATTTTCATTTTACCTTCTGATTCAACAGTAAGCGGAATTGAAAACGAAAAGACATATTTCGATATTATTAAAGCTGTTAAAGCTGAAACCAATATTCCTCTGGCTATTAAAATCAGCCATTATTTCTCCGGCTTTGCGAAATTTGCAACTGAATTATCTGAAACCGGCGTTGATTCTTTAGTTTTTTTCAACAGATTTTTCTCTCCCGATATTAATATCCGAACCGGCAAAATCATATCATCTCACTTGTACAGCACTCCGTCAGATAACGGAATGGTACTTAGATGGGCAGGAATAATGTCAAAAAAGCTAAGCTGCGATCTGGCAGCAACAACAGGAATTCACGATGCCGAAACTGTAATCAAAAACATAATGGCAGGAGCAAAAGCAGTACAAATTGCATCTGTGCTTTACAATAAAGGTTTATCTGAGATTGCCGTAATACTAAAAGAAACTGAAAAGCTTTTTGCAGAACTAAATATTTCTTCTATTCAGGATATTTGTGGGATTTCTGCTCAGGATAACATTACCCACCCTGCCGTTTATGAAAGATCGCAGTTTATGAAATATTTTTCAGATTCCGGCAAATAGTCATATTTTAACTAAATTTGGCAAGTTAACTGTCTAAATTTAGCTAAATTTGGCAAGTATAGTTATCTATTTTAGCAAAATTTAGAAATTTTAATTACTTATTTAAGATTAATTTGGAATCCTGTATTTAATTAACTATCTTTGTGACAAAGACTTAATTAAATGAATTGGATAATAAGAAATATTGAAAGTCAGCTTGACGATTATGTTATCCCGGGTAAAGTATTTTTACTTTATGGCCCGCGACGTGTCGGAAAGACATCATCAATGAACAAATATGTCCAAACCAATTTCAGAAATTACTTCATAGGTACGGGTGATGACATACAGGTAAGAAAAATACTTTCATCCGAAGATTTACATAAAATCACAAATTCGTTCAGAAGTTATACCGGCATTTTCATTGACGAAGCTCAAAGAATCCCCAATATCGGTTGGGGACTAAAATTACTTACAGACCACAATCCGAATCTTAAAATTATCGCCAGCGGGTCTTCATCATTTCAGCTTTCAAATCAGACAGGAGAACCTTTAACCGGCAGGTCTGTCACATATTCAATGTTTCCGGTTTCTGTAATGGAGCTGGCAGAAACAAACGGTCAAATGTCTGTTTTACAGTCTTTAGACGATTTATTAATATATGGCAGCTATCCGGAAACTTTAAATGCAAAAGGATACGGAAAAAAACAGGCATATTTATTATCTCTCAGAAATTCATATCTGTTCAAAGACATTTTGGAACTTGAAAATTTAAAGAATCCTGACAAACTGATTGATTTATTACAGTTAATTGCATTTCAGATAGGAAATGAAGTTTCCTTAAACGAATTATCACGTACTTTAAGTATAGCTAAACAAACTGTTGAAAGATACCTTGACTTGCTTGAAAAATCATTTATCATCATAAAAGTACGGGCATATTCATCAAATCTGCGTAAAGAAATAAGCAAATCGCACAGGTACTACTTTTACGACAACGGAGTAAGAAATGCTGTAATAAATAACTTTAACGACATGAATTCCAGAATGGATGCAGGGATGCTATGGGAAAACTTTTGCTTTATAGAAAGGATAAAAAAACAGAATTACAAGCACATATATTCCAATAATTATTTTTGGAGGACATACGACAAACAGGAAATTGATCTTATTGAAGACAGGAATGGGATATTGCATGCATACGAATTTAAATGGAACACACATAAAAAATGTAAAGTTCCCAATATTTTCAAAGAAACATACCCTAATTCAGAATTTGAATGTATAACACCTGACAACTTTATGGATTTTGTTGTATAACGAGGACTGTATGACAACTCAACATAAAAACCAACTGCCGGAATACACAGATTTACAGAATAATTTTAGCTTATCAGAATCTCATCTGTATCTGTTAATGCATCCAGAGCCAATTGAACAAACTCACCAAGTTCAATTCCGGTTTTCTCGCATTCCATAATATTTTCACGTTTAACAGAAGCTGCAAATCTCTTATCCTTCATTCTCTTTGTTACCGAAGCTGCTTTTACAGAAGATATCTGCTTATCAGGATAAACCATAGCCGTAGCAAAAATCATCCCGCTGAGAGTTTCACCTGCTGCCAATGCATGATGAAAACGCGAACTGCGTTCTTTAGTTGCAGATTCTTCGTTATGTAGTGAAATAGCTTCAATAACATCTTCACTTATCCCGGCCTCCCGTAATACAGGGATGCATTCCTGTCCGTGAATTTCCGGATTCCCTTCAGTAACTTCAACATCAAGATCATGAAGCAGTCCTGCCAGTCCCTACTCCTCTTCGTTTTCACCAAAATGTTTTGCAAGCCTGCGCATTATTAATTCAGATGCAATACAATGAGCTATCATTTTAGGATTCTTAACATGTTGCTTTAACAACTGAAATAATTACTCTTGCTCATAAAATATTAAAAAAATGTAACAACTGTAAAAAATCATTAAAATGCTTAATTTAACATATATTATTACTCATATTTATATTTTGAGTTAAAATAAAAAAACGATGATTAGTTAAATGAAACATATTTCTGATTACACATTAAGCTTGAAAAGTATTAAAAGAATTACAAATATAACATATTCAATTTATTAT
>QKHS01000069.1 GCA_003249955.1 Bacteroidales bacterium
CCCCGGTTTCGGTTTATTATCAGGAATGACTATTTAAGATGTTTTTTTGTAATCTTCTTTGCCGTTTTTTCTTTGTACAGTCTGTCGTTATCAAGGCATTATTCCCTTTCTGTTACCGATGTCGCTTATTTTGGGATAATTCTTATCCTGATCTTCTTATTTAAAGATCTTTCAGAGTTAAACTGGTTAAAAGTTATTACAATAATTTTTATTGCAGGCTTATTTATTTTTTCAAAAGCGCACATGATTGTCATAATCCCTGTAAGTGTTTTGTTGCTTGCTTATAAAATATACAGAAGGGAGCTAAATTATAAAAATGCAGCTTTCTTAATCAGCATTCTCATTTTTGCTACAATCCATCTGGTTATAATTCTTTCATCAATGCGGCAAATGGTAAATATTCCTGCCGAAAACATGCAGTCTTTTACTTTAACCCCAAAGCCTCCGTTATTGGTAGGCGGATTCTCTTTTATATATTTGTTAAAGTCATATTCACAATTTCTTTATCCGGGTATTGGCAGATTAACAGGTATTGCAGGTTATGCGGTAAGCTTGTGCGGGATGTTATTGATGACCGGGTTGTTCATATATGCTGTAAGAATTTACAAAAAAGATGATAAAAGAGTTACGGCACTGTGGTTTTTTGCCGGTAATACAATAGCTTTTACTTCAGCATTGTTGTTTTTCAGAACTTTCCCTCCTGACTCTCAGTTAGTTCTGAGCAATTCGCTCCTGATAAAATATTTATCGAACGGAGGGTTGTTCTTTTCACGTTACACCATAGGAATACATACAATATTAACAATAACTGTTTTTCCGGTTCTTTTAAGCATAGTTAAGGATGCTTTTGGATGTTCGCATTTTGGTAAGAAAGGAATTTTTGTTGAAATTGTTTACACCTCGGTCTTTATAGCTATCAGTGCGATATGGCATTATACTCCGGCGCTTAACATAGAATTCTGGGATACTGCAAAAAAAGAAAAATGGAGCGAAGAATGGCACTATTTGTCGGAGAAATTATCAGGAGAATCATATTATGTACCGGTATTGAATTACCCTGCACGAAAGCAACAAATTATGTCAGATGATATGATTGTACTTTATGACAGCGATTCGGCAGGGTACGTCCGGGAAAATATCAACAATGATTTATTTGCAGTTGTGATTATTAATAATAAACATATCAGTTCTGAGTATCCTGATCTGAAAATCAATGTTACCGGCACCGGCGGTGATAGTGTTGTTGTCAGCCCGTTGTATCCGGTATGTGATTTTTACAGGTTTATAGTTTTTTATCCTGATACTGTGGTTGAAGCAGGATATATTAATTTTTTAAATGACGGTGCAGAAGTGGAATATCCGGAACATTACCGGATAATCGGAATAAATAAAGAATAAGATTGAAAACAGAAGATTTTAAATATTGCAGAAACTCGTTCGAAAAAGGAGCTACATCAAATTTGATATTCCTGCTTAACAAGAGATACTCTTTTATTAAAGAGAATATCAAAGCATCCGGTTCAGGCGTTGAATTCGGAGCCGGAGCCGGATTGAGCAGCTATTTTCTTAAGGGCTACAATATTTTAATTTCAGATTTTTGTAACTCTGACTGGTTAAGCGGTAAAAATATCGATGCCATGAATTCCGGGCTTCCATCCGGGAACTTCGATTATGTACTTGTCAGCAATGTTATTCACCATCTTGATAAACCGAGATTGTTTTTTGACGAAGCATTGCGGATACTTAAACCCGGAGGTAAAATCATAATAATAGAGCCTTATTCGTCGCTTTTGATGAGGATATTTCTGCGGATAAAAAAACACGAGCAGGTAATTAATTCTGTTTATCCTTTAGATGAAGAATATTCGTTTAAGAAATATGCAAAATCAGAAAAAGATGGTAATAATGCTGTCGGGAAAATGCTGTTTAAGAAACCCGATAAGTTTTTAAAAAAATATCCCGGATTTGAGATTATAAAAAAATCCTGTTCAGAGTTCAGCGTCTTTCTTAATTCGGGAGGGCAATATTCCAAATCGCCATATATCCCATTGCCGTTTTTCATTCTCAAATTATCAGATTTGGCAGATAAATTAGTTATTTCAGTTTTACCTGGTATATTTGCACTAGGTATTTATGTTGTAATCAGAAAAAAGTGAAAAACGGGAAAAAGAAAATATTTTTGATTCTTTTTATAGGAATTCTTGTTTCAATATCCGTGATTTTTACAATTTATTTTTACAATGTAAATATTTGTGAGTCTGTTGCTATTTCTGTGAATGATGATAAAACCGAAGTTTATGCAATCAGTCCTACAGGTGGCAGAATAGAGTTTGTCAGGCTCTTGCCGGGAAGTACATATCAGGTTGAAAACAGGTATTTGCGCGATATCTGTATTATTCCTGCAGATTTTAATAATTTCGAAGCAGAACTTTGTGTTGGGGATAAATCTGTTAAGATTGACAAATCTTCATTGTCGGCAGGTAAGGACAATATTTATAAAATAAACCGGAATGTTTTTCCTGATGCCGGAATCGTAAGAAAAATTTCGCTCCTTTCCGGAAATGTTCAGCCCGGGCTGTTAAAGTATCATTTTGATAAATCCAAAGATCTGATTTTTTACTTTTTTGCTTTTCTGATTGCAGCATATCTGATTTTTGTTTCAATAAAATATTTAAAAAATAATTTTAAAAAACATGTTGCACAGTTTGTTAAGCTTGTAAAGAATGCTGTAGATTTTATAAAAATCAGTTGGCTGAAGATAATTATCCTGTTCTTTATTTCGGCAGTTTTTCCGTTGTTGTACTTTATTTATGATAACGGCATAGCCGGCTTTTTAAGCCTTTCAATTACTGAATATTTGCTGATATCAGGGGCTTTGATATTCCCATTAGCATTTATGGCATATTTCTCAAAGAGTTTTAAGTTAAATACTCTTTTCTGGTATGCTTTTTTTATAATTTTCATATTACTGGTTTTTGTAATAAAACCTTCGTCATTTCTTTACGGGTTCGGATTCAGAGATGATGTTTCAAAGTTTTTTGTTAAAGCGAACGGTCAGAATTTTCTTCAATGTATTTTTACTCCTGACTCAGGGTATCTTAATTTTTTTCAAAATCTAGTTGCATTTGTTATTCTTAGAATATTAGGGTTCAGGCAATATTTTCCCGAAGCACTGCAATTAACAGTAGCTTTTACTTTT
Organism: Bacteroidales bacterium; assembly: GCA_003249955.1. GTDB lineage: Bacteria > Bacteroidota > Bacteroidia > Bacteroidales > ML635J-15 > Bact-19. The sequence continues at coordinate 3,200 of QKHS01000069.1, forward strand.
TCGGCTTTGTTCGCTTCATTTAACCTTAAAAGCCTGAGAGTTTTTATAAATAATGATATTTACAGATTTTTTATCAGTTTAATTTTTGCAATTAGTCCTTTTGTTTTCCCGGCTTCCACATATCTTTTTGAAGTTCCATTTGTAGCAGCAGCTTTCCTGTTGCTGTTTTATTTTGTGTATTTTCACAATGATACAAAACCGGGAAAATACGGATTGTATTTACTTATACTGTCCTCAGTAATTATGTTTCTGTCTAAGCCGGTATTTATTGTTATAATGCCTGTTTTGGCAGCTCTTGTTATTTATCATTTCTTCGTTAAAAAGAATATTGTTCTGACAAAATCATTTGCGTTCCTGATGCTGGTATTTATGATTCAGATGGCCGTTGTTTTTTTGTTTAAAGATCAGGTCAGAATAATACCATATTCAGAGCTTGGAACTAATTACGAACCGGCATTTTTCTCTGACGATACAGGATTCTTTAAATTATTGCCTGCAGGAATATTTATGTTTTTCCGGCAATTTGTAAAGTTATCAGGCCTTGGATTTATTCAACCCGGATGGAGTAATTTAATACTGAACGGCATATCTGTTTTGTTTGTCGGGGCACTGTTTTTACATTATTTATATAAGGTGTTAAAAAAGAAGGAAATATTTATATCTCTGTTTTGCCTTACTTTATTGGTAGTTTCGGGGATGTCGGTTTTACTTTTTGTGAATTCTGTAAATCCGGCAAAATTGGTTCTGAATAATCCGGATTTTGTAAATATGTCTTTTTATGATATGATGAGATATCCTGCATTGCTGTCACCTCACAGGTATCTTATGCTGTCTTCATTTGCAAATTTTATGATACTGATAATTTTCGTTTCTGAAATTGCGGAAAAATATTTCAGATCGCCTGTAATTATACGTTTAATTAAAATAAGTTTTGTTTTATTCCTTGCCGGAGCCCAATATCTGATTACGGGAAATATAAATAAAATAAAAATCCGTAATTACGAAAAAATCAGTTACTGGCGTACATATAACCATCTTATTTTCAGCAATCCTGATTTATATTATATCCCATACAATGGCTTTCCCGAAGAGAAGAATTGTGTAAAAAGCGGAATTGATAAAATAATTGATCTTAAAAATTTAAAAGAAGGAACTATTACAGTCCCGGAATTATACCCTTCAGCGGAGAACTGGGAAATAGTTCAATTAATTCTGGAAAACAACGGTAAAGATTATTATCCTGTAGTAACCGGGGAAACTGCCGAAAAGCGGGTAATAAATGCTTCGCTGGTAAACGGGGAATCTCAGCATACCAAAGCATTGGTTTACAGGTTTGATAATTTTTATAAATTTGAAAAAATAAATATTCATTATTCAGTTGCCGGGGCGGAATATCATGGCCTGGTGAGAATTGTCGGGAAATATGAATAAAAAAGTTCTCAAATATTTAATAATAGCGTCAGCAGTTTTGTTTTCTGTTTTGCTGGCAGCAACTTCTTATGTCGCTTCCCGGGTAATTCTTAGCGGAAAATATCAGATAACAGCAGAAGGCTTTGCTGAAACCGGTTATGGTTATAAAGTTACTGCCAAAGGAGTTTTTGGCTCCGAAACAGAAATTTATTCTAAAAACGGCATTGTCTTTTTAGAAGGATATTATAAAGAAATTGAATTTGAATTTGATAGTTTAACCAGTGACTTTCCCGTAAATATAGTTTTTGCAGGAAAAACAGATTCATTAAAAATTGATTTAACTTCATATAAGCTGTCAGACTCAAAAAGAGTTGTAACTTTTAATAAAAACATAAATCCGCGTAAAGGATTTTTTGGTAAAATTTCTGATATAATTGGTTTTGAACTTTCAGGATCAGGAGTTAAAGATGTCATGCTTTTAGTTATCTTACTTTTAGTTATTACAGTTTTGTTCCTTGGATTAAGGCGGATAAAAAAATCAGCAAAACTTAAAAGTCAGGATTTACTACGTAAAGTTTTTGCAAACATAAGTGTATTTGTTCTGGGGTCGGTTTTCTGGATATTAATAATTTTGCTTTTAGCAGAAATCGCTCTCAGGATAGTGGGTGTAATATATTCTGAAAAGCAAGCCAATACGGATATTGATAATACAGATGGTAAATTTGTGGTTCTTTGTATTGGAGACTCATTTACTTATGGCGTGGGGTCCACAAAAGGGAACGATTACCCAGCTCAGTTGCAGCGTATATTACAGGAAAATACAGAACAGGAAGTTGTTGTGATAAACCGTGGCAGATGTGCGCAAAACACGGCACAAACAATTGAAAAACTTCAGGATGATCTTAATTCCTGCAAACCGGATATGGTAGTAATGTTATTCGGAATGGCCAATTCGTGGAACTATTACGGTTATCAGGATTCGGATAATTATTGGGAGAGAATAAGGGTGGTAAAGTTGTTCCGAAGAATTGCCTATAATATAAAATACAAGGGAGCAAGCAGCGATACCGAACAAAATGTTAAAGATTATGCGACTGACTTTCTTATAAAATCTTTGGAATATCCCGGATTCGGAGATGAGTCATTTTACCGTTATTATTATGCCGGCAGATATTTTCTTGCTTTACGCGACTGGCAAAATGCATTCAGGTATCTTGGTTTTGCATTATCGTTAAACCTGTCCGACCCAGAAAGCTTTGATGCAATTAAAGTCTGCATGCAGGAGTTCGATAATGAGAATTTTAAAGAATATAACTCAGGCGAAATCGGGACTACTGTTGTTGAAAATACATTACAAAAATTAGATGAGCTTATTGAAAAATACCCGGATAAAGAAGTATTCCGTTATTTAAAAGCTCTTTATCTCACACAAAAGTCTTATCCTGATGTTGACGAAACTGCACTTGATTTCAGACGCAGACAATTGGCCGACAGATTTGATTATGATTTGGTTTGTGATGTGGAAAATTCTTTTAATAATTGTTTTGACAGCATTGAAAATTTCTATTTAAGAATAACAACAGATGAAAACCGTAACCTGATTGGTATTTGCAGGGCATGGCTTTATATCGGAGACAGAAATTTTGAGGATGCAAAAATTATTCTTGACAGCATAGTATGTCCGCCTGATTCATTATCAACAGGTTTATATAATATTGCGGGAACAATTATAGATGCTTCACTTTCTGAGAAATTTAATCCGGATAATATAGCGGACGAAAATATTAAAACATTTATTAAGGATACATACTCTGATATGTTGGACCAATCGGGCTCTCCTGATGATTTCAGACTCGGGATTTCCAAAATTTTCTCTTATTCTGTTTCGTTTTATTCAGGCAAAAATCAAATGTATTTTCTTCCGCACAAATTAAAACGTACAGCAAGCATAGAGCAATCAAAAATATTCGACTGGATTAAAACAGATATTGAAACAGCAGTAGAGATGTGCATTAAACAAAATTACCCGGTTATTTGCATGAACTATCCGGTTATTCCGCCTCCAAACTCTGAGGAAATATCGTTTTGGGCAGACAGCGTTGGAAATATATGGAAGGAAACTGCATTAAAACATAAGCTTTTGTTTGTTGATAACGATTCGGTATTTAAGTCAGAGGGAGATAAGCAAAATCTTTATTTTGAACCGCACGCGACAGGTTCCGAACATTGCAGTGATAAAGGCTACGGGTTGATAGCAGAAAATATTGCAAAATTGCTGATAAGGGAAAAAATAATGGAGTAATCAGGGATTGCTGAGAACAGAGTATGAAAAGATTTAACAGGGATGTCTTTTTTTACTCATTTTTGTCATAAGTTTGTTGTTAAATGTTCAGATTTTCAAAGTTTCAATAATTTTAAAACATCATAATAAGGGTATATAATACTAATACCAAACATTAATCATATAAATATGGCAATAAGTTTGAACAGATAAATATTTGAATATCAAATATTTAGAAAATGTATCTAAAATAAATCAATGAGTAATATAAAATTTTTTATTTTTTTTTATAAAATATTTGGATATTTACAAAATAACGTTATATTTGTTACACATTTATCACACGATAACAAAGAGCATTATTATTTAATTGTACACGCTATGAACAAACTTAAATTATTAGCCATAGTTCTGTTTACTATTTTTTCTATGATTGCATTTGCGCAAGAGACTGTCATTATAGGTACGGGGACAACCAGTACTTATTTATTGCCGATTAGCCGTTATTATTCATATAGCGCAGCAGAAATGATTTATTTTCAGAGCGAAATAGGGTACACAGGTTATATTGACAAGTT
>QKHS01000046.1 GCA_003249955.1 Bacteroidales bacterium
CTTGTTTATTCTGAATATATTCTTTAAATCGCATATATTTAATTGTATATCAACGATATAAAGATAATAAAAATTCTTCAATATACCAAATTACCGTACAAAAAAAAGGCTGACTCGATTTTTATTTTGAGACAGCCTCTTTTAAATTATAAAAAAATCTTCAGATTATTAACTTCAAACTATTCTATTTTTATGTGTTTAGGTTATCTGCTAATTATTTAATTCATCCAAAATATTTTGAATGTCTGTTTGGCAGCCTCCGCAGCCTGTGCCGGCTTTTAGTTCTATTCCCACCTGATAAACAGTTGTAAGCTTTTTATCGGTAATTCTTTCTATAATCAAACTTTTACAGACCTCGTTACAATCGCAAACAATCGGGTTTTCCTCCATAACATATATCTATTTGTTTTGTTTCAGTGAATTTATTTAATACACATAACAACTTAACCTTGCAATTGTTTGCAGCAAGCTGTTAAATGCAGGGATCGAATATGTAAAATTAATTCCAATTTTTAGTGAAATTTATATTGTTATGTAACTGCCTGTTTATATGTGAGTTGTTTTATGATTTTTTGGCTTTTTATCAGGTACTATAACTCAGATAAAAAAATTATATTTGTCGTAATAAACAAAATGACTGTAAATTGAGTTCTTTTTATATACCATTGCATTATAGTTTATTATTTAAAATAAAATAATTATTATGAAAACATATACACATTACAAAATAACGAAAAGTTTGATAATAATTCTTTTATTATCAACTTCCATTTTTGCAGAAGCTGGTTATAATTTCTTTTATTACGTGCAATTGAAAAATAAGAATAATTCTCCTTATTCTTTGGAAAACCCTTCGGAGTATTTATCGCCAAGAGCTATTGACCGTAGAGCTGATTTTAAAATTGCAATTGACTCAACTGACTTACCAATAAATCCATCATATATTACTCAGATTGAAAACCTAGGCATAAAAATCCATAGCAAGAGTAAGTGGATGAATGGTGTAACGATAGTAGTGCCGGATACTTTTGCTTTTGCCCCGTTAAGAGCTTTGCCTTTCGTTGATTTTCTGGAATTTACCGGTGTAAATAATGGTCCGTTATTGTCAGGGAAACAAAGAGTAAAGAAACAGACAACAGCTGGATATGGAATTGCAGAACCTCAGATTAGCCAACTAAATGGTCAGTTTTTACATAATCTGGGTTATCGAGGAAAAGGAATCCAAATCGGTGTAATTGATGCCGGATTTACGAATGTAAACATAAATCATGCTTTCGATAGTTTAAGAATGCAGGGACGTTTACTTGGAGTGAAAGATGTTATTGATTCAAATACTGATTTCTACGCTACCGATCCCCATGGGGCGATGGTTCTTTCTGTCATGACAGGTGAATTGCCCGGACAATTTTTAGGAACTGCCCCTGATGCCGCCTATTGGTTAATACGAACTGAATATGCACCTTCAGAATATAAGATGGAAACTGATTTTTGGTGTACCGGAATTGAATTTGCTGATAGTGTTGGTGTAGATGTGGTTAATTCTTCGTTAGGATATTATAAGTTCGATGGAGATAATCCACAAATGGACTTCACCTACGCTGATATGAATGGAAAAGCTTCCAGAGCTAGTCGAGCCGCAACTCTTGCAGCAAAGAAGGGAATAATAGTAGTAGTCTCAGCCGGTAATGAAGGTAGCACAAAATGGCATTATATAGGTTCTCCTGCTGATGCGGAAGGAATTATAAGCGTTGGGTCGGTGACTGCCGATGGAGATCCAAGTACATTTACTTCCTCAGGTCCAAGTTATGATGGCCGTGTAAAGCCCGAGGTTTGTGCTATGGGAACTTCTACAGCTTTAATAAACGTAAATGGAGGGCTTGATTACGGAAATGGAACATCGTATGCTTCTCC
>QKHS01000036.1 GCA_003249955.1 Bacteroidales bacterium
GGCTTCTATTATTTTACAGAAACCGTCAACAGATATTTTTTCTTTTCCTACATCAACCAGTGTTCCTGTTATTGCGCGTACCATATTTCTCAGAAATCTGTCTGCTGTAATGTAAAACACAATAATTCCTTTTTCCTGACGGATACCGGCATCGATTATTTTACAATTATTGGTTTTTACGTCTGTATGCAATTTGCTGAAACTGGTAAAATCGGTATAATTAAACAATCTGGCAATAGCTTCTTCCATTAAATCTACTTTTAAAGGATTGTGCAAATACCATGAAAGTCCGTTAAGAAACGGATTTTTTTCAGTTGTAATTACATATTCGTACGATCTGCTTATAGCCGAAAAACGGGCGTGAAAATCAGAACTGGCTTCAGTAATACTGAATATGGATATATCATTTGGTAAATAACGGTTTAACTTTCGTAATGAACCGCTGTCATATTTTAATTCCGAATCAAAATGTGCCACATAATATTTTGCATGAACGCCGGTGTCTGTACGTCCGCAACCGGTAATTACGATATTGTCACGATATAAAAGGTTAACGGAATCTTCCAATACCTGCTGAACGCTAACCGCGTTAGGTTGCCGCTGCCAGCCGTGATAGTTTGTTCCGTTATAGCAAAGTTCGAGTTTGTAGCGCATTACAGATTTTTTACAATTCTGATATTATGTGTTTCAGAACCATAGTTTAATTTTAAAATGTAAATGCCGGTTTCCTGATTTATATTCAGCCGGATAGTCTGTTTGCCTGCTTCTGAATTGTAAACTTCTTCGTCCAGAACTGTTTGTCCAAGCATATTAACCAGAGAGTATTTTACCTCTCCCGGTATCTGAAGATAGAATTCAATGTTTATTTTATCAACGAACGGATTCGGATATACTTCCGGGTTAACAATTGCATTGCTGACAATTCCGGTAATATTATCGCAGTAAACAATATTCGAGAAAGCTTCGTCATAGTAGTTCCCGTCACCAGGAGAGCATCCGTCAATTCTTCTTACTTTAATTCTGTAATATGAGCCGTCTTCGTCAGGATTCATTTCAACAAAATTAAAATCATTGTATAAAACAGAGTCCACTACAACCAGGTTGTCAGGAGTTGTTCCTCTCATTATAAAATAGTAAACTACGAAAAATCCCTGATATTCTCCCCAGTTAAGATAACATGCTCCGTTATTATCGGCCACCACGTCAAGCAGACAAGTTCTGTGATGTTCTGAAAACACACTTTCCGATCCGCACGAATCTACACTTGTAATTCTGTATTTGTAGTATTCAGAAGACGGGTCAACATCAGTATCTTCATATATTGCAGGTTCTGTGTAGTTAAGGCTTGCAAGATATTCAAATCCCACACCTGCATCGCGGTAAATTTTGTACAGTTCTGTTCCCTGACCCGGAGTCTTCTCCCACATTATTTTAATGGTTCCGTTATCTGTAACAGTTGCGAGATTTATGGATTCATCATCAAACACTGTGCTTACCACTACATTAACGGTGTCGCCAAGATGACATCCGGTGGCGTTGACAACTTCTACAAAATATACATCTTCGTTTTCAACTTCAATTGTCGGATTTGAAGATCCTGTACTCCAATCGTATGACACAAAACTACCCGGATTAAGAGTAAGTGTGTTGCCGTAACAGATATACGCAAATTCATCAAATGCTCCTATGTCTGCCATAGCGGGTTCTTCAACTTCTGCTTCCAGAATTTCGGTGCAGTTTGTCGGGTCGGTAACAGTAACAGACCAGGAGCCTGCCCCTACATTATTTGCAATATTGGTATTTGCTGCAATAGAATTTTCCCAGCTAAAATCAAATCCGGTACCGGAACCGCCGTCAACCGTAACTGTTATTGTTCCGTCGTTAAGGCCGTTACATGTCATGTCTGAAGATGCAATGTCGTAAACATGAGGGACAGCCTGTGTAAGTGTTGCATAAGCAGTATCATAGCAGTAATATGAATCGCGCACAACTACATAATAATCACCGGCTGTAAGATTTGTTATGTGAGGTGTAACACCAATAATTTCATCGGCATCATTGAAATAATAATAAGCACTGTATGTGCCGGAACCTCCTGTTGCACTTGCAAGCATCTGACCATCGTTATAGCCTGCACATGTAATCGGGGTAACGGATATTGATGCTTCTAAAACAGGCGATTGGTTTATCTGGTATGTGGCATTTGTTTCGCAGAGGTTTTCATCTGTAATTGTAAGATGGTAAGTTCCCTGTGGTAATGATATCAGATCCTGATCGGTGGAATAAGTTCCTGCGGTTCCTTGCTGAATCCATTCGTAAGATAATGTTCCTGATCCTCCGCTGACTTCAATATCAATTTCGCCTGTTGATTCTCCGTAACAATGCACATGTACCAGATCTTCCGATATAATATTAATCCCGTCAGGCTCGGTTATTTCATAAGAACCGCTTACTGTACAGGAATTATCGTCTGTTATTGTAACAGCATATATACCTGCAGGTGCGTTTACAATGTCAGACTGAGCATTTATAAATGAAGACTCTTCCCAGGAAATATTATAAGGAGACGTACCACCTGTAACAGTAATGTCTATGCTGCCATTTGAATCTCCATGGCAATTATTATTTGTGATAATCTCAGAAACAGATAACTGATCAGGTTGTATAATTTCCTGTGACCCGTTTTGACTACATTCGTTTGCATCTGTTACAGTGTAATAGTAGGTGCCAGGAGTTAAACCCGAAACAGATGCTGTAATTGCCGAGTTACTCCAGTTGTAAGAATATGGTATAGTTCCTCCGCTTACGGTTAAACTTATGCTTCCGTTATCAGCACCAAAACAGGTAATATCTGAATATGACATATCTGCATTTAAAGCCCCGGGTTCAATGATTTGGTTTGATAATGCCCTGTCACAGCCCATGCCGTCTGTAACAGTTACAGAATAGTTTCCTGCACTTAGATTTGTGCGGTCCAGAATAACTGTGTTTGAATTTTCCCAGATATGGTCAGCAGGCTCACTGTAATTTAGTAAAATCTCACCGGAATTTGTGCCGTTACATAAAATCTGGGTAATAGTAATATCTGCATTGGTTACATTGCTGTAATATGGTAAATAAACTATTGAATCTGCGATAATTAAGCCTGCAACATTTTTTACAAGCAGGTGTTTGTAACCTCCTGACTGGGAACTGAATGTTGAGGATGCCTGCCAGTTGTCTCCGCCGTCTGCAGAATAAGAAGTGCCCGACGGGGAACTGATTGTTACAGTACCATTTGTGCTGTTGTAACAATCAGGGGAGCTTAAAGCAGCAGTTATATCCGATGAACAGTTAAGGCATATCTTTGCCAGCCCCATATCTGTTGATCCTGCCCAAATGTAATTCCGGTCGTTTGATGCAGATAAAAATGAAACATCAAAGGCTACAGTAAAAGGAACCCATCCTCCGTTAAAAGACTGAACCTCTCCGTTGTCGAAAGAGCAGACAATATTTGGCCCTGATTCAACGATTGATGTCATTCCTGAAATTCCTGAATAAGGATGCAAAATGCAATTTGCAAGTGCAGTACCTACGTCATAATATCTTAAAGTGTAATCTGTTCCAAAATACTGGCCTATTGTATTGTTAAGACATTTTGCTCCTGTTGATGTTTGTAGCTCAGTGCACCCTGATGCTGTAGCATCTGTATAAACCACGCCATCATAGTATTGAATTGCATTGTCAGTTAGGAACCAAAGTCTTCCGTTTTCATAATGAATAATATTAACGTTATTGTCAGCAAGTCCGTCAACTATTCCTATGGTTCCGGTTACAGTACCGCCCGAGATTATCGTAACCTGATCGGGTGTGGCAACATAAACCACGCCTGAAGGGTCGGATGTAATGCTGTTAACATAAGGATTTGTAAGTCCCTGAGCAGTATTAAATGTAGTGATTGTTGATCCGGTAAGCTTGTTTAATCCGTTAATTGTTCCAATCCAGATATTCCCGTTAATATCTTTATGAATTGCAGTTATCTCATTATCTGACAGCCCGTCGGTTGTACTGTATGTTCTCCAGTGCAGGTCATCTACTCTGTTTAAACCCGCTTTTGTACCAATCCATGTAATATCATCATCGTCTGTGTAAACAGTGGTAACTTCATCATCAACAAGATTGCGGTTTGTACGGTAAATAATAAAATTATCGTCGCCGTCAAACACTGTAACACCATTAAACGGAGAACCGCACCATATTTTATTTTCTCCGGCATGGGTAATCATAAGTTTGCTCACAATTGTATTGGTTAGTCCGCTGTCGTAATTAAATGTCAGGAAACTCGACCAGTTGTATTTTGACAAACCTAATGATGTCCCGATCCACAAATCCTGATTATAATCCTGTTTAATGCTAAGCACATTTGCAGTTGGTAATCCCTGGGCTGTAGTAATGTTATTCCAGTTGTAATAGTTGTAAACCCCAATACCTCCGTTGGTGGCTACAGCAATATTTCCGTTATATAACTGGATAACTTCATTGACAATCAGGCCGGGCATTCCTGAAGAAGTATTAAAGTTTTTAAAAGAACTTCCGTTAAATACAGAAAGTCCGTTACCTGTTCCGAACCACACATTATCACTTCTGTCAACGAATATATTTTTAATCCCGTCTGAAATAAGTCCGTTGGAAGTGCTGTACTGAGTCCAGTAGCTGCCGTTAAAATATGCTGCTCCCATGGTAGAAGTCCCAATCCAGATATTCCCGGCGTTATCTTCTTCTACACACCATATTGTGTTTGACGGTAAACCATCTCCGAGACCCTGATTAGTCCAGACAGAGCCGTCAAATTTTGACAGTCCTCCCGATGTTGCGGCATAAACGTCTCCGGAAGAGAAAGCACAGATGTCATAAATAATATTACCGCCAAGTCCGTCAGTTGTGGTGTAGGACGTAAATGATGTCCCGTCAAATCTGGTTATTCCGCTTATTGTTCCTATCCAGACATTCCCGTTAATATCTTCTTCCAGACTTCTTACATTGTCATTTATGAGTGCTTGTTCGTAATTGTAATAAGTTGTGTTTTGTCCAAACATCAGATTAATTGACAATATAATTGCCCCTGCCAAAAGTAATATTTTCATGATTCTCAGTTTTTGCTTAACAATAAGCAAATTTAGTAAAAAATCAAAACACAATAATAAAAAATACCGGTTAATATACTGCGTTATTAACCGGTATTGTTTGAAAACTAAACTGATATTTATTTTAGTTCAGCTAATGCTTTTTTTATTCTTTTCAATGCTTCGAGCATAATCTCCTCACTTGTTGCATAAGAAAATCTCAGGCATTCGGGAGAACCGAATGCTGTTCCGCCAACAGTAGCTACATTAGCCTTTTCGAGAAGATAAAGTGCAAGATCGTCAGAATTATTAATTGTTTTGCCATCGTAGCTTTTTCCATAAAAGTATGAAACTTCCGGGAAAACATAAAATGCACCTTCGGGAATATTTGTTTTTAATCCGGGAATATCTTTCATGAAGTTAAGCACATTGTCGCGGCGTTTTTTGAAAATAGCTGTCATTTCCTGACATTGTTCTGCTCCTGCGTTTAAAGCGGCTTCGGATGCTTTTTGTGCAATTGTGCATGCTCCTGATGTAAACTGACCCTGAAGTTTTGTAACTGCTTTGGCAATCCATAAAGGTGCTCCTATGTATCCTATTCTCCAACCTGTCATTGCATATCCTTTTGATACTCCGTTTACGACTACAACTCTGTCTTTGATTTCAGAGAATTGTGCGATACTTTCGTGTTTACCGACAAAGTTAATATGTTCGTAAATTTCATCTGAAATGACAATCAGGTTCGGATATTTTGAAATTACCTCTGCAAGGCTTTTTAATTCGGCTTTTGAGTAAAGGTTTCCGGTAGGATTTGAAGGAGAACTGAAGATTAATGCTCTGGTTTTTGGTGTTATCGCTGCTTCCAGTTGTGCAGCAGTCATTTTAAAATCAGAATCAATGTTGCATTTTACAATTACAGGAGTTCCTTCGGCAAGACCAGCCATGTCAACGTAGCTAACCCAATACGGAGCAGGAATTATGACTTCATCTCCGGGATTAAGAATAGATAAAAATACATTTATAATTGAGTGTTTTGCACCTGTGGAAACGACAATCTGGTCAACAGTAAAATCGAGGTCATTTTCTCTTTTAAATTTGGTTACGATGGCTTTTCTCAATGAATCATAACCCGGAACAGGAGGGTAGTGGCTGAAGTTTTCGTCAATAGCTTTTTTTGCTGCTTCCTTTATATGCATAGGAGTGTCAAAATCGGGTTCTCCTATACTGAGGTTAATTACGTCAATTCCCTGAGCCTGAAGATCTCTGCTTTTTTGCGCCATAGCAAGGGTTGCAGATACGGCCATCTTGTTTAGTCTGTCAGATGCTTTTTCCATAAAAATTGTTTATAAAATATTAATTGCTAAGATAACATCTTAAATTATAATTATTTAATATTGTAAAACATAAAACTTTAAAAATATTAATTATGCTTTTGGAAATTTTAAAAATCACTATCCCTTCTTTAATTGTCTTTTTGACAGCCTATTTTGTACTGACAACTGTTTTGAAAAAAGATAATGAAAACAAGCGTGTGCAAATTGTTTTGCAAAATCAGAAAGTAATTACTCCGTTAAGGTTACAGGCTTACGAACGAATAATTTTATTTCTCGAACGAATTTCTCCTAATTCTGTCATCATCAGATTGCAGACCCCGAACATGACTGTTCAGCAATTGCACAAAGAAATGCTGGTTATAATCAGAAGTGAGTTTGAACATAATTTGTCACAGCAGTTGTATCTGTCTATTGATGCATGGGAGCAGGTTCGTAATGCCAAGGAAAAAACCATTAAATTGTTAAATTCCTGTCTGGAAGGTCTCGACCCTCAGGAAAATGCATTGAAGTTCAGTCAAACAATTTTTGAAAAACTTATTGAAGTAGAAAAATCTCCGACTCAGGAAGCTATTGATTTTATTAAACAGGAAATTAAACAGTTGTATTAAAGAAGATCTTTAATAAAAAAACAGGCTGTCTAAAAAGACAGCCTGTTTTTTTATTATCTTATCAGAGTAATAGTTCCCTGCTCTTTGAATACCGTTCCGTTCCAGTCCTTAAACTCACAGAACCAATTATATATTCCGTTTGGCATAATTTCATCACCCTTAATGCGGTTGCCCATATCCGTACCGTCCC
>QKHS01000027.1 GCA_003249955.1 Bacteroidales bacterium
ATCTGAGAAAAATTTTGGAAAGGATCATCCAACCACAGCCGTTAGTTATTCGAATCTGGCAGTAGTACTTCAAGACCTCGGAGATTATACCGGTGCAAAGGATTTTTTGGAAAAAGCACTTATTTTATCTGAGAAAAATTTTGGAAAGGATCATCCAACCACAGCCGTTAGTTATTCGAATCTGGCAGTAGTACTTCAAGACCTCGGAGATTATACCGGTGCAAAGGATTTTTTGGAAAAAGCACTTATTTCAGATGAGAAAAATTTTGGAAAGGAGCATCCAACCACAGCCGTTCGTTATTCGAATTTGGCATTAGTACTTAAAGACCTCGGTGATTATACCGGGGCTAAGGATTTATTGGAAAAAGCACTTATTTCAGATGAGAAAAATTCTGGAAAGGAGCATCCAAACACAGCCGTTAGTTATTCGAATTTGGCATTAGTACTTAAAGACCTCGGTGATTATACCGGGGCTAAGGAATTATTGGAAAAAGCACTTATTTCAGATGAGAAAAATTTTGGGAAGGAGCATCCAAACACAGCCGTTCGTTATTCGAATCTGGCATTAGTACTTCAAGATCTGGGAGATTATACCATGGCTAAGGATTTTTTGGAAAAAGCATATTCTGTCTTTTTGAAAGTTTTTGGAGATAATCATCCATCCTCAAAAATTATTAAAGGTAATCTTGACTATATTGTAAGTTTGATAAAATAAAACCTGTGGCTAACAAAAAATTTAGTGCATACCTCGGTTCTTAGGGTATAGAAAAAGAATTATTAAATCTGAACAATTCTGAAATCAAAGAAAATTATTGTATAATGTGAGGCAGGCACCATATTTATAACGATAGTAACAACCATAGCTAATTGCAAAATTTGCTCAAAACTTATTATTACTTTTGCTTTACAACAGCCCGGGATTTCTCTGATTCGGGTTTTTAAATTAACAATTGATAATGAAAATCCATGTTTACCAACTATTCACTCGCTTATTCGGCAACAAAAATTGCACAAATAAGCAAAATAATTGCATCAATTCTCAATATTTTATTTTATTAAAAAGCCTAACTGGCGAATGTTTTAAAATTTGAATAAATTTGTTGAAGAAATAATTAATCTATGCCTAAGCAACAAAATATGGAAAACTCTGGCTCAGGAGAAATAATCATATATCAAAATTCTGAGGGGAAAATAAAAATTGATGTACGTCTTGAAGATGAAACGGTTTGGCTAACACAAGAGCAAATGGCTACGCTTTTTGGTAAAGGTAGAAGTACTGTTGCTGAGCACATTGTTAATGTATTTAAAGAAGGAGAGCTGGAGCAAAACCGAACTTGTCGGAATTTCCGACAAGTTCGTCTGGAAGGTAATAGAGAGGTCGTTAGAGAGATTGAGCATTACAATCTCGATGTAATTATATCGGTTGGTTACCGTGTGAAATCTGTTCAAGGTACTCAGTTTCGAATCTGGGCAACAAAAACTTTAAAAGAATATATCATAAAGGGATTTGCTCTAAATGATGACAGGTTTAAGTCTGGCAATTCGATGAATTATTTCAATGAACTACAGGATCGCATTAGGGAAATACGTTTATCTGAAAGATTCTTTTACCAAAAAATTAAAGACATTTATGCTACTAGTATAGATTATGACCCAAAAGATGAAAAAACAATTGAGTTTTTCAAGCAAGTTCAGAATAAGCTGCTTTGGGCTATAAGTCAAAAAACTGCCGCCGAATTGGTTTATCGTAGAGTAGATGCCAGCCTGCCGCTGATGGGGATGCAGTCATTTGATAAGAAAAATTCTGTACAGGTAAGGAAATCTGATGTAAGTATTGCTAAGAATTATCTTAACGAAGATGAAATAAAATTACTTGGTTTATTGGTTGAACAATTTCTGGCTTTTGCAGAAAGTATGGCACAGCAAAGGACACCAATGTATATGAAGGATTGGATTGAACGATTGGATATTGTATTGAAACTAAATGGGAGAGAACTACTGAACCATGCAGGGGAAATTAGTCACGAAATGGCTTTACAAAAGTCAGGACAAGAGTACGAGAAATATAAAAGCGTGCAAAAGGCAATTGAAACAGAGCAGAGCTTAAAAGAAATCGAAGAAGATATTAAAAAATTATTACCTGAAAAATGATTAGGAACTCACATTAGAAATCATTAAATGAATCTTAAACTTTCTCTGTACTATTTTGCTATTTTTGTCAAAACCAAAATACAAAATCTTACTTAATGAAAATCCACATCTACCAGCTTTTCACCCGCTTATTCGGAAATAAAAACAGCACCAATAAGTATAACGGCAGCATTGAAGAAAATGGCTGTGGAAAGTTTAATGATATTACAATAAAAGCTCTGGAAGAGATTAAATCGCTCGGGATGACCCATATCTGGTTTACCGGGATAATTGAACATGCATCGCTTACTTCTTACGAAGATTATAACATTAAGGCCGATCATCCAGATTTTGTCAAGGGAAAAGCAGGTTCGCCTTATGCTGTGAAGGATTATTATAATGTTTGCCCCGATTTGGCCGTGCAGGTAAACAATAGAATGAATGAGTTTGAAGAACTATTGAAAAGAACCCGTCAGGTTAATTTAAAAGCTATTATTGATTTTGTTCCGAATCATGTTTCAAGATCGTATAAATCAACAGCTAAGCCGGAATGGGTGCAGGATTTGGGACAAAATGACGATGTCAGTTATTCTTTTCTTCCTCAAAATAATTTCTATTATCTTCCCGGCGAAAAACTTAAACTCCCTACAAGCAGCAACGCAAATCCATATGTCGAAATACCTGCAAAAGTAACCGGAAACGACTGTTTTACCGCCACACCTTCGGTAAACGACTGGTACGAAACCGTAAAACTAAATTATGGTGTGGATTATCTTAATGGTCATACCAAACATTTTAATCCAATACCTGATACATGGTTAAAAATGACTGATATTTTACTTTTCTGGGCAGAAAAAGGAATAGACGGTTTTCGTTGCGACATGGCAGAAATGGTGCCGGTTGAGTTTTGGCATTATGCAATTAAGAGAGTAAAAAACGACTACCCAAATATTTTATTTGTTGCAGAAGTTTATGATCCAAACCAATACCGTGGTTATATTTACCGTGGAGGATTTGATTTACTCTACGATAAAACCGGACTTTACGATACATTACGTGGCATTATCGAAGGACACAAATGGGCTAACGATATTACAAACTGCTGGCAGCAAGTAGATGACATTAAACAGCACATGCTTTATTTTCTCGAAAATCATGATGAACAGAGAATCGCCTCAGAGTTTTTTGCATCAAATGCTTGGCGGGCAATCCCTGCACTTGTCGTTTCGTGTTGTCTCGAAAAATGTTCATACATGCAGTATTCAGGACAGGAAGTCGGTGAGAGAGCTCCCGATGCCGAAGGTTTTAGCGGGCACGACGGCCGAACAAGTATTTTCGATTATTGGGGACTTAAAGAACATCAGAAATGGATGAATAATGGAGCTTTTGATGGCAAACTGCTATCTGAAGAACAGAAGAATCTTCGTTCAACTTACAAAACCATTCTTAATCTGGCATTAAAAAATGAAACCGTTAACAAAGGCGCATTTTATGATTTGCAATGGTTTAACCGGGATAATGATAATTACAACAACCGGTATGTCTATTCTTTTTTCAGATATTCTGAAAAGGAAGTGCTTCTTTTTATTGTAAATTTCGATAATTACGAACAACATGTAAAGC
This sequence comes from Bacteroidales bacterium, assembly GCA_003249955.1. Taxonomy (GTDB): domain Bacteria; phylum Bacteroidota; class Bacteroidia; order Bacteroidales; family ML635J-15; genus Bact-19. The sequence goes on from QKHS01000027.1 coordinate 3,754, forward strand.
TTAACATTCCGGCAGATGCCTTACAGCTAACCGGTCTGCAATCAGACTCCAAAGCTTTGGTAGTTTTCAGTACCTCAACTGATAATAAGCCGTTTGCTCTTAATCAAAGTTTTATGCTGGATTCTAACGGAGTGTTGATTGTAAAACTAAGATAAGTATTTGTTGGGAGGGAAGCCGGAAGACCGAAGTTGGAAGACGGGAGACGGAAGAGGGAAGCCGGGGTGCCGGAATTTCTTATTAAATATTGATCCTTGACAAAGTCTGCATTTGCCCTGCAACTTTTTCTGACTTTTTCTCTGTATATTAAAAAAAATGTTAATTTTACTGTCTTCATTAAGATTGATGGTGTTTTATTTTTAAGCATTTATATTTTTTACAAATAAGATTAAACTATGAAAAAATTTCTACTTCTTTCAGTGTTGATTTCCTCATTTTTTGCGTTTACAGCAAACGCGCAGACATGGACTCAGGTTATTAAATCATGTGCGTCCGATCGTGCAGCAAGTGATTTATATGGTATTTCGGTAGCTATCAGCGGCGATTATGCTATTGTGGGCGCTTATAATGAAGACCATGATGTTGCCGGTACAAACACATTGATAAACCCCGGTTCAGCCTATATTCTTCAAAATGTGGCAGGTACCTGGACACAGGTTCAGAAAATTGTGGCTTCCGACCGTAGTGGCGGGGATTTATTCGGTTATTCCGTTTCAATCAACGGTGATTATGCTATTGTAGGCGCTTATAACGAAGATCAGGATGCTACCGGAGCAAACACATTAAGTAATGCCGGGTCCGCATATATTTTTCAGAATATTGCGGGAACATGGACAGAAGTCCAAAAAATTGTAGCCTCTGACAGAAACACTGATGATTTTTTCGGTTGTTCTGTTTCAATCAGCGGAGATATGGCAATTATAGGAGCCTACCAGGAAGATGAAAATGCTTCAGGAGGAGCAACTCTCAGCAATCCAGGGTCTGCATATGTTTTTCAGAATAATGCAGGAACATGGACACAAATGCAAAAAATTGTTTCTTCGGACCGGAGTGCAGTTGATAATTTCGGGTATTCAGTCGCAATCAGCGGTAATTATGCAATTGTAGGAGCATACTCTGAAGATGAAAATGCTTCAGGTGGCGGGACTTTGACCGATCCGGGTTCTGCTTACATCTTTTTAAATACAGCCGGTACATGGGCACAGGTTCAGAAGATTGTAGCATCCGACCGTGCCGTTTCTGATTATTTTGGTTATTCAGTTGCCATAAGTGGTGATTATGCCATAGTTGGTGCTTATCAGGAAGATGAAGACGCTTCAGGTGCAAATACTTTGACAAATGCCGGATCTGCCTATATTTTTGTAAACAATGCCGGAACCTGGTCACAGGCTCAGAAAATTGTTAACTCAGACCGTGCAGCAGGTGATCAGTTCGGATGTAATGTTTCAATCAGCGGAGATTATGCAATTATAGGAGCTAATCTTGAAGATGAGGATGCTGCCGGAGCAAATACTTTTAATACTGCCGGTTCTGCATACATAATAAAGAATACAGCCGGAACATGGACACAGTCTCAGAAGATTGTTGCAAACGATCGCGCTAACGGGGATCTTTTCGGCACTGCAGTCGGAATAAGCGGAACCTCTATCATTGCCGGAGCTTATCAGGAAGATCATGATGCTACCGGTGGCGGCACTTTTGCAAGCAGTGCCGGATCTGTTTACTTTTTTGGTCCTGCCGGAGCAGAAATTAATCTTAAACAAAATGCAACAAACATTGCCAATGGCGGTAGTTTTGACATAGGAAATGTCGTAGCCGGAGATAACAGCGGAGCTTTTACATTTACTATTGAGAATACCGGCTCTGCAGATCTAAACCTTAGCGGAACACCAAAAATCGAAATCTCAGGAACAGATGCAGCTTACTTTTCAATAGATCAGAGTTCTGTTACTTCTCCTGTTCTGGCTGCCGGATCAACTTCATTTACAATAACTTTTAATCCTACAGCAGTAGTAACATATTCAGCACAAATTTCAATTGCAAATGACGATACAGATGAAAATCCTTATGTCTTTACAATAACAGGTACAGGAACTAAAATTCCTCAAACAATTTCCGGTTTTGCTTCAATACCTGCAAAAACTTATGGTGAAGGCACTTTCCTTGTTTCCGCCACTGCAAGCTCCGGGCTTGACGTTGTATTTACCAGTTCTGACCCGTCTGTTGCAACCTGTACCGGAACCAACGGAACAACTGTGACAATTTTAAAAGCTGGAGTCTGCGACATTCGTGCAAATCAGCCGGGAAATGCCTTATATGATGCAGCACCACAAGCCGTTCAGGCATTAACAGTAAATGCAAAATCAATAACAGTAAATGTTGATGCAAAGTCGAAAATTTACGGAGATGCTGATCCTGCATTCACATATACCTACACACCGTCCCTTGTTTCAGGCGACAGTTTTACCGGATCTTTAACCAGAATTGCAGGTGAAGCAGCAAACAGCGTTTACCAGATTCAGCAAGGCACTCTTAGTTTGGGAGACAATTATGTAATTACATATAATCCCGAAGACCTCACTATAAACAGAAAAACAATTACAGTAACAGCGAATGCAGGACAGAGCAAAACTTACGGAGCTGCTAACCCGGCTTATACATATACAGTTACAGGGACATTAGTAGGAGCGGATAGTTTTTCAGGCTCACTTTCCAGACTTGCAGGAGAAAATGTCGGTTTTTACGCTATTCAGCAGGGGACTTTGAGCCTTAGTTCAAACTATACATTAATTTTTGCCGGTAACGATTTTGAAATTACCCAAAAAACTATTACAGTTTCTGTTGATCCTTTCCAGTCAAAAGTTTACGGTCAGGCAAATCCTGTTTACACATATGCTGTTTCACCCGCTTTGGTATCAGGGGATTCTTTTACCGGATCGTTAACCCGCGAAGCAGGCGAAGATGCCGGATTCTACGAAATATTACAGGGCACATTAACAGCCGGTAGTAACTATAATCTGATTTATAATTCTGATGATTTTGAAATTACCCAAAAACCAATTACAGTAGCAGTATATTCAAATCAGTCAAAATTTTACGGGCAAAGTGATCCTGTATTTACTTACTGGCTTACAGGAAGTCTTGAATCAGGAGACAGCTTTACAGGAGAACTTGGAAGAGAAGCAGGCGAAGATGTCGGTTTTTATGCAATTAACATTGGAACACTTACTGCCGGGTCCAACTACGACTTAACACTCAATACCCAGAATTTTGAAATTAAAGTTAAACCAATTACCGTAACTGTTGATGCAAACCAGACAAAAACATACGGCGATGCCGACCCGGTTTATACATATTCAATAAGCACAGCACTTATAGCCGGAGATAGTTTTACCGGTTCGTTAACAAGGCGTCGGGTTCTACACCATTCTGCAGGGTAGCTTAACTTTAAGTTCAAATTACAATATTACCTTTGTTGATGATGATTTTGAAATAACAACAAAATCTGTTACGGTAACAGTTAATCCGGGTCAATATAAATATTACGGCGATGCCGATCCTGTATTCACATATTCTGTAACCGGAACTTTAGTCGGTGGAGACAGCTTTACCGGAGCTCTGACCAGAGAGGCGGGAGAAAATACAGGAATTTATGCAATTCTGCAAGGCAGTTTAGGATTAAGTACCAATTATGATTTAACCTATGTCGGAGCCAATTTCGAAATCTTTGGAGTACATATTACCGTTACTGTCGATGCTGGTCAGTCTAAAGAATACGGGCAGACAGACCCGGTATTCACATACACATACACCGGAACATTGGCAACAGGTGACGACTTCTCCGGAACATTAGCCAGAGAAACAGGAGAAAATGCCGGTATTTATGAGATTACCCAGGGAAGTTTATCTTTAAACTCGGATTATTCCATAGAGTTTATCAGCGATGACTTTGAGATTACCGCAAGACCGGTAACTGTTACCGCCGACGCTTCCCAAACAAAAGTTTACGGAGAGTCAGACCCCGATTTTACATACTCTCTTACAGGAACTCTTGAATCCGGAGACAGTTTTACAGGCTCGCTTACAAGAGTAACCGGAGAAAACGTGGGTAATTATGCAATTCAACAGGGAAGCCTTAGTTTGGGAGATAACTATGATATTAATTTCGTCGGCAGCAATTTTGAAATTACCGTCAGGGCTATTACCGTAACAGCAGATGCCGGACAATTTAAAGTATATGGAGAAAATGACCCTGAATTTACATATACCCCTTCAGAAGCACTGATCGGTACTGATGTTTTTACAGGATTATTAGACAGGGCATTTGGTGATGATGCAGGTTTTTATGCAATCAATCAGGGTTCGCTGACACTAAATTCAAACTATGATTTAAGTTTTGTAAGTAACGATTTTGAAATCATTAAAGCAACACCTGTAATTGACTGGGAAAATCCTGCCGATATTTATTACGGAACACTTTTAAGCAGCACACAATTAAATGCATTTGCAGGTATATCCGGTACTTATGAGTATAATCCTCCGGCAGGTACATTACTCTCTGATGGAAACAATCAGGAATTAAATGTAACCTTTACTCCGTCAGATGGTTTAAATTATAATGTTGCATATAAAACTGTGTATATCAATGTGTTATGGCCTGTAGAAGTTGATGATGTAAATATAAATGCCATGTCATTTTATCCTAACCCGACAAAAGGAATTATCAATTTTGACGGTAATAAAGCTGAGAATATCAGAATTACTGATATAACCGGGAAAGTTGTTTTTGAAAAGTCTGAATTTGTGTCAGGCGAAAGCATTGACCTGTCAGTGAATCCTGCGGGTGTGTATTTTGTTACAATACAAACTGAAACTAAGACATACATTTCAAAAATTATAAAGCAATAATTTAAGAATAATAAATTTTCAATAATATAATTCCACAATGTAACATCTCATATTGCATTGTGGAATTTTTGCATAATATTACTAACGGTTTTTATTTCAATTTTCTCCAATAAAAATTTATTTTTATAATAAAATTTTCTATTTTTACTGTCTTCATTGATAGATGAGTGAAG